>JANOVK010000001.1:0-2214 GCA_031417315.1 Chitinophagaceae bacterium
AATGATTCGAGAAGAAGATGTTCAATGGATAGGGATTGAGGGTACTGATTTAAACGTGCTAAATGGTACAAGATTTTATACTTTAATTGACGACGTAAGTTTAGAAAAAAAGGCAGTTGGCGATTGTAAATCTTGTACCAATGCAGGCCCCATTGATGTAGGGATTGGCAATCTAAACGGAGGGCAAACAGGAGGAGATCCTCTAAGATTTGTAAGATTACAAAATGTAACCGACTTCGAATTAAAAGTATATACTAGTCCACAAGCAGCTGCATCTCAGGGTAACCCTATTAGAAGTATTTTCTTAAAAAATCCACCGTGCGATTTTCAATATAATCATAGGGATGATGCAGGAAATGTGCTTCCTGTTATACAATATACTTATGTCTATCGTGCTTCAAACAACTGTGATTATAAGAAAGTGCAATTTTTTTCTCAAAATGATGTTACACAAGGAAATTTACCACCCAATTCAACTATTTTAGCTCTACAAACATTTAATAAATTTAATCCATTGGATAATTGTTGCCAAGACCAACTTGAGTTAAAAGGAGGAGCTGGAGGCACTTATCTTTCTAATGCATGTCTTTCTTTAGAGACTTACCTATCTACTTTTCCCCTTTTACCCAAACTAACCATTAAGGCTCGGAAGAGTATACTTGTTAACTCAATCACTACGTTAAAGAATACAGATTTAATTTCGCCAGTTATTGTATTAAATGGTACTAGTACTTCTGCAATGACAATATTAGATGGTACATTTATTCAAAGAAATGACTGTCCTCCGCCACCTGTTTTGCTTGAAAGACCTATAGATGATGGCGATATTACAGCATTAATTGATAAATCTCGTATACATGAACGTATCACAATGGATACATTGACAAATATCTATGACAATAATCTCACGTTCAATTTGTATCCAAATCCAACTTCTGGAGAATTTAGTCTGATTGTAAATTGTACAAATAACTCAATTCGTTATGATATTAGCATTTCAGATATACAAGGTAAAATTGTCTTTACTACAGTAGGTTATACTAATATTAATAAAAATATTGATTTAAGTCAATTAGCCAAAAGTGTGTATTTTGTAAAAGCTATAGTTGGAGATAAGATTTTTATCCAAAAAATTAGCAAAATTTAAGATTCTAAATTATTAACAAACAACAGTACCAAATCTTATACATATAATTTTAATACATATTTGTATAAGTTTGGTGCTGTTTAATTTTTTTCATGAAACGATTATCACTTATTTTATGTCTATTCCTCTTTTTACAGAGTACTCTAATAGCTCAGAAACTATTTAATCGCTATAATTATAGACATGAAGTGTTTATGACAGGTCGTGTAGATAATCACTATTACGATTTTAAACCCAGTATAGGTTATGAAATTTCACTTAATAAGAAAAAAACATATTTTTCTTTGTATAATGAATTTATACCAAATTTATCAATATACCGTAACGAAGCCCATGCGTGGATGACAACTTTAAACATCAACCGTCAAATACGAAATATACCTTCATTGGGTATTGGATTAAAGCATAATTTTATTAACACTAAAAATCAAAATAATTTTGTGGCATTGGCAAGTTATAAACAGGATTTATTTAAATATAAACTGACTTTTTCAGCCAATATTTTATTTGAAATTTATAAAATTATACCATCTCCTGGAGGCCTGACTTGTATTAGTAATAACTGTCCAACACGAGCGAACATCTGGCGTTATGGTATTGCCGTTGGCAAATATTTTTAGTCTCAAAAGCCGAAAAATACTTTATTTTAATGAAACCTATTCCTTTTTCCGATAGCTACTCGCCGTACAATTCATCTTATTTTTAAACATCCGAGAGAAATAAAACTCGTTTTCAAAGCCCGTTAATTCGCCCTTAAATTTCCTTGTTTTAATAAACTAAAACAATTAACTTTGTCTTAAAATTAAGAAACATGACTGCCTTAGCGACTCAAATTCAGCCAATTAAAAAACAAGTGAAACCTAAGAGTCCGCTTACTCTTGAGGCTTTTCATCGCCGTTATGCGGATAGAGAAGATGTCTATCGCTATGAATGGAACAATGGTATTGTTGAGAAAACTCCCCGTTTAACTATGAATAGAAGCCAATTAGAAATCGTTCACAACCTTTCTCGTTTTTTTATGACCACCTCAGCTTTCAAAGCTTTGGGCGAACTTGAGCGAGAAGTTG
>JANOVK010000002.1:0-17758 GCA_031417315.1 Chitinophagaceae bacterium
AATTAGCTGGACATGGACAAGACGAAAAGTAACAATTTTTTTGCAAAAATTAAAATCAACAAAAAAATTAATAACTTTTCTATATAATCTTTAAAAATACGTTTTGCAAATTTGAAATATTATACAAAAACTCTTTTTCTCTGTTTTTAGGCACTGCAATTTTAAATTTACAAAAAAGCTGGGTTTCATTTTCAAGAATGGCAGCTTCTTGCTTTTTTAAAATTTGCATTACAAGATTAGTTTGGGTATAATCAAATTCCAGTTGATAAACCACTAAAATGGGTTTTTGAATTTTTGGAGTTGTTTGTAATACTAATGAAGAAGAAGTTTTGTAAGCATTTATTAAACCGGGCATACCTAAAAGTGTACCTCCGAAATATCTAACAACAATTACTAATACATTAGTTAAATCTTTACTATCAATAATATTTAAAATAGGTTTTCCTGCAGAGCCAGAGGGTTCGCCTGCATCACTAACCCTAAAATTATCTGCATTAATCCCTATTCTATATGCAAAACAAAAATGAGATGCTTTGGGATGTAAATTTTTTGTTTCAGCTAATTTTTCTTTAAATTCATTAACAGAGATTATTGAGTAAGCATAGGCAATAAATTTACTTCCTCTATCTTTAAATTCTGCAACGCTTGATTTTTCAATTGTTAAATAAAATTCTTTTGCTTGATTTGACATTTTAATAACGCAAATATTAAGTTGAAAGAAATCAATAAATCAAATACAAAAAAACATTTTTATTTTTTGAATAATTACCATATTTTTGTTCTACAACGCTACACATGGTAAATGTGTGGCGTTGTATTTTTTTGTGTAATTACTAAAATAAGATTTTATGAGCGAATATGTAACAAAGGAAACTTTTGAAAAGATGAGAGAAGAATTGCATCTAATGAAAAGTATACATAGACCAGCTGCTTCAAAAGCAATTGGAGAAGCTAGAGAAAAAGGCGACTTAAGAGAAAATGCAGAATATGATGCTGCAAAAGAAGCACAAGGAATGCTTGAGGCTAGAATAAAACAATTAGAAGGATTTATTGCAAGTTCTAAAATTGTTGACCCTAACACTTTAGATATTAGTAAAGTAACAATATTAACTAAGGTTACTATAACAAATTTAGCTACAAAAAAAACTTTTACTTACCAAATAGTAGGAGAAAAAGAAGCAGATTTAAAAACACAAAAAATTTCTGCGTCATCTCCTATTGGTAAAGGATTACTTGGTAAAGTAATTGGAGAAATTGCTGAAGTGCAGGCTCCAAATGGAATTATTAAGTTTAAAATTGAAAATATTTCGATATAAAAATTTATTCAATTAATGACCATTTTTTCTAAAATAATTAGTGGAGAAATTTCCTGTTATAAAATTGCAGAAAATGAAAAATTTATTGCATTTTTAGACATATTTCCCTTGCAAAAAGGCCATACGCTTATTGTGCCTAAAATAGAAGTAGATAAAATATTTGATTTAACTGAAGATTATTTATCCGAAATATTAATTTTTGCAAAACCAATTGCTCAAGCTATTGAAAAAGCTTTTCCTTGTAATAGAGTAAACATTGTTACTGTAGGGTTAGAAGTGCCTCATACTCATGTTCATTTGATTCCAATTAATACTACCAACGACATGAATTTTGGGAATGAAAAACTTCAGTTATCCAAAAATGAATTTTTAGACATTCAAACAAAGCTGAAATTATTTTTATAAATAATCTGCAAAATTCTTTGTTTGTAACTAAAACGTATTACATTCGCATTACCATTACAAGTTTTCCTTGGGTTCTAAAGTGCTATTTTTGTAAATGCTATTTGGATTATTGGTTTACTGTATTGGATTTTTTTAATTTTTTAATCATTTACAAAATGAACATTTACGTTGGAAATCTTAGTTGGAATATGACTAATGATGATTTACAAAATCTTTTTACACCATTTGGTGAAGTAATATCTGCAAAGATTGTTACAGACAAATTTAAAAACGACCGTAGCAAAGGCTTTGGTTTCGTTGAAATGAGTGACGAAGATGGCAAAGCTGCTATCGCGGGACTTAACGAAACTGAAATTGATGGTCGTAAAGTAGTAGTTAACGAATCTCAACCACGTCCTGCTGGCGAACGTCGTGAAGGCGGTGGTGGTGGATTTAGAGGTGGCAATCGCACAGGTGGCGGTGGCGGTGGTGGCTTCAACAGAAACCGCGATGGTGGTTCTGGTGGTGGCGGTGGCTACAACAGAAATCGCGATAGTGGTTCTGGTGGTTCTGGTGGTGGCTACAACAGATATTAATCTTTTTTATTTAAGATAAATTTGTGAGGCAGTTTCGAAAGAAACTGCCTCTTTTTTATGAACTAAATTTTGAAATCAAAAAATTTAATTTCTATTAAAATTATAAAGTAAAATTTTATATGCATCTGAATCAAAATTATTCTCTTAAAAAACTAAATAGTTTTGGAATTGATGTTTACTCATCATTCTATTCTTCATTTAAAAATTTAATTGAATTAACTGAACTAATAGAATACTCAAAAAATAATAATTTAAAAACATTAATAATTGGAGGAGGAACTAATATACTTTTTACTAAAGATTTTAAAGGATTAGTATTGAAGAACGAATTAATGGAAATTGACTTTATTAAAGAAGATGAATATTTTTTTTATATAAAGTCATCAGCTGGAGTTGTTTGGCACGATTTAGTTTTATACTGTATTAATAATAATTATGCAGGACTAGAGAATTTAAGTTTAATTCCAGGTTGTGTTGGTGCAGCCCCAATGCAAAATATTGGTGCTTATGGAGTAGAATTAAAAGATGTATTTTTTGAATTAGAAGCATTGCATATTGAGACTCAAAGTATCCAAAAATTTGCTTTAAAAGACTGTGAATTTGGATATCGGGAAAGTGTATTTAAACATAAACTAAAAGATCAATTTATTATTTTAAATATTACTTTACGTTTTAAAAAAAATATTAGTTTAAATACAAGTTATGGAGCTATTGAACAAGAACTTCTTAATATGAATTGTAAAGATATTTCTATAAAAAATATTTCACAAGCAGTAATAAATATTCGTACTTCAAAATTACCTAATCCAAGTGTAATTGGAAATGCTGGAAGTTTTTTTAAAAATCCAATTGTTGATGAATTAATAATTTCAAACCTAAAAAATAATTTTACAACCATTCCAATTTATCCAATTTTGAATAATAAATATAAAATTGCAGCTGGTTGGTTAATTGAGCAATGTGGTTGGAAAGGATTTAGAAAAAACGATGCTGGTTGCCATAATAAGCAAGCACTAGTTTTAGTTAATTATGGCAATGCTTCTGGAAAAGAAATTTTTGATTTAAGTACAGAAATTACTGAAAGTGTATTTACGAAATTTGGTATTGAACTAGAAAGAGAAGTTAATATTATTTAAGGATTATTTGCAATAGAAAAAGCTATAGCTTTTGAAAATGCATCTGCATTATTTGCTGCACTAAAAGCTCCATGTCCTTCGCCTGCATATTCATTATATTGTTTAATAACACCTGCTGTTTGTAATGCTGTATTTAATCTTGTGCTTTGAGATAAAGGAACTACAGCATCTGCAGTTCCATGAAAAATAATTGTAGCAGGAGAGCTAGCATTTACAAAAGTTAATGGACTTGCAGTTGAGTATGCAGGTGCATTTGAAATTGGTGTGCCTCCCATAAAAAGCGAAAATAATTGTTGATTAATACCTGTTTGAAAATTATACAATTCAACCATGTCTGTTGGTCCAAAAAAATTAACCACAGCTTTTATTCTTGCATCTGTATTGTTATTATATGCTTTTAACATTGCCAAATGTGCTCCAGCACTTGCACCCATAACAATAATTTTATTTGCATTGTAATGATAATGATTTGCATTTGAAATAATGTAATCAAAAGCAGCTTTTACATCAGTATATTGAGTAGGCCATAGGTTAGTTGCTGGCACAGCTGCCAATCGGTAATTAATATTAATAATAGCATAATTACTTAAGCCAGATTGTATAGTTGAAACTGTACTAGTAAAATCAGATTTGTCTCCTGCTGTCCAAGCACCACCATGTATCATAACAAACACTTTAGTATTTACATCAGTTCTATTTGGTGGTAAATAAATATCCATGTTTTGCTTAGGATCTAATACGCCATAAGCAATATTTAAAGTGTCTAATTTTATTGCTGCATTTGTAGTAACTGTTACTGGTTCACCTCCAGAATTTTTATTACAAGAAATAATAAAAAAAGCAAAAGAAGTAATTAATAAAATCTGTAAAAATGAAGCTTTAATTTTTGAAAAATTCATAAAAAATAATTGTTTATAAAGTTAATATTTTAATAAAAAGTTAATTAGTTTATCTGTTGCTTTTCTTCTATGACTGTATAAGTTTTTTTCTTCCATTTGCATTTCAGCAAATGTTTTATTACTGCCTTCTGGTATAAAAATTGGGTCGTATCCAAATCCATAATTTCCTCTTTGTTCATTAATAATTTGACCTTTACAAATACCAGTAAAATTATTTTGTTTGCCATTTAACATTAATGAAATTACAGTTTTAAATTGAGCATTTCTATTTTCAACTCCTTGCAATTTATTCAATACTTTATTAATATTTGCTAAATCATTTTTTTCTTCTCCAGCATATCTTGCACTTTTCACTCCTGGTTCGCCATTTAATGCTTCAACTTCAAGGCCAGTATCTTCTCCAAAACAATTTTTTTGTATTAATTTGTAAATAAAACTAGATTTTTCTATAGCATTTTCTTCAATAGTATCATGGGGTTCTGGAATGTCAATGTCAATTCCTGCTTCACTTAATGTTGTTATTTTAAATTTAGAACCCACTACTGAATTAATTTCAAGAATTTTATTTTTATTATTTGTTGCAAATATTAATTGGTTCATTTATTTGTAGTAATTATTTTTATTCGATAATACTGAGCAATTGCATTTCTATTAATATCTTCATTTAAATCATCAGCGGATATGAGAAAGGTTGGTTTGCCAAGGATTATTTTTTTAATTATTTCTTTTTGGGATGAATATTGAGTACTAACTAAGCTATCTAAAGAATTGTCAATAGTTGCTAAAGAAATTGTATTTGCATGACTGTTTTTTTGTAATATTTCTGTTCTCTCTAACATAACATTGTTGAATGCAGGAGCAGCAATAATTGATTTTGTTAAATTAATAAATTGAGGATGAAATATACAGGATACTATAAAAAATAAAGTACCTAGGATTTTTAATTCTTTTTTAGAATTTATTAATGATTTCAAATTACTTAATTTAAAAGTATGACCCCAATAAAATATAATTGACATAAACACTATTATTGTTAGAGCTATTAAAGTATTTAATGCTCTATCAGGAAAGGAGCCTTTGGAAATAAATAATATAGGTAATAAAGTGAAACATAAAATTATTATCCAAAAAATGAATAAATAAAAAAAATTTAACTGCTTGAATCGAAATTGAACTTTTAATTGTGATGAATTCCCTAAAAGAAAAATAATAATAGAAGTAAAATAAAATAAAACTGAACTTAAAATACTTTGCAAAATTTGCATCAATCTAAAAATTAATGAAGACAATACTAACAACAAATTTGTCTTAGAATCATCGAATAAAGAGAGCCGCATGAAATTTCCAGGACTATATAAACTAAATATTAAACTTGTAACATATATTAAGAATAAAAAAATAATATAACCATTATAAAACTTCTTTTTATTATAAAACAAAATTGTTAATAAACTAATAATGCCAGTTAATAATGCTATTAATTCGTTTGTGCCGTTTGTTATAAATATAAATATTGCTAAGAATAAAAAAGAGAATATATTTTTTATATTTTCATTTTGTGCTAAAAAAGTAATTAGAATGCTATGAGTTGCAAACAAGCATATTAAAGAAAATTGGTATACTACACTGCTGCTAAACCAATAAAAAGCTGTATGAATTTCACATATACTACAAAAAATTGTTAGAAAAAAAAGTGAAGAAATTATCCATATATCAGCATTTGTAAAATATAAGTTCAGAAAATATCTATTTACAGTTGAAGTCCAATAGAGAATTGAAAAAAAAGATAAGAATATTAATATTAAAGTATGTGCAAAATAGTATTTTATTAAAAAATTATTGCTTGTAAAAAGAGAATATATAAAGTTTGAAGTATACCGGCCACCCCAATTATTGTAAATATTTTTTTGCATTTCTAAAAACCAATAAGTTTTTCTTAAATTTAAAGCCCAATAATCATCTGCTAAAGGATGATTGTAAAATGCAAGTACGGCAAGTAAAATACTCACAATAAATAATAGTGCAAGAACTGTGAAACTAAAAAATCTTGGAAAACTATTCTCTTTGGAATTGTTTAAATTCATATGAGTTTAAAATCTTTACTTTATGGATAAATTTGTTTTCCTACAATGAAAATATTTCTTTTAAGCAGACCCATAATTTTTTCTTTTCATTTTTTACTTCAATTGAATCTCCAATTAAATTTTTAATATCGCTAGTAATAAGCATTTGACAATTACCAAAATGTTGAATTTTGTATGAATTAAAAACTAATGGAAGTTGAAATGATTTTGCATTTATTCCCATTAAAATTAAAACTGATGGAGCTAATTCATTTTTTAATTCATTAAAAGAAAAATTCTTATTACTCATATTTACAATAGCAACATCTGCTATTGTTAGCTTACATGCTGTAAGTAAATTTGTTATTAAATGTAAGTTTGCTTCGGTTACATAAACAGCTTCATTATCATTTACTAAAAAAACAATTTGTTTTTTATTTTCTCCTAAAAATTTAATTAAATGATTGTTTTTTTCAACTTCTTTAATAGTTTTTTTTGCAGTTTTATTATCAATTTCAACTAAAACATTTTTGTATAAGTCTGCTATAAGAAAATCGGGTAAAATTGTATCTTGAAAGCTCATAAAAAGTTTATATTAACACTTGTTAGTTTTTTGCTATAATTTTGCCTCAAATATATAGATATGGAGACAGTATTAGATATTAATATTACAAAAGTAGAAAGGAGTAAATTAAATGAAATTAATCTTGAAAATATTCCTTTTGGAAAATATTTTAGCGACCATATGTTAGAGGCTGATTATGAAAATGGTGAATGGAAAAATATTGAAATTAAACCTTATCAACCTTTAGTTATACAACCATCTTTAGCTGCATTACATTATGGACAAAGTATTTTTGAAGGTATAAAAGCATACAAGGATTCGAATGGAAATGGTTTTATTTTTAGACCATATGATAATTTTATTCGATTTAATATTTCTGCAGAAAGAATGTGTATGCCTACAGTTCCAGAAGAAATATTTATGGATGGAATGAAACAATTAATTGAATTAGATAAAAGTTGGATTCCATACAAAGAAGATCATTCAATGTATATACGACCTTTAATGTTTGCAACAGATACTTTGTTAGGTGTAAGGCCATCTGATACTTATAAGTTTATGATAATGTTAAGTCCATCTGGTCCATATTACACTACACCTATGAAAATTTATGTTGAAGAAAAGTATACTCGTTCTGTAAAAGGTGGGGCTGGATTTTCTAAAAATGCTGGCAATTATGCTACAAGTATGATTGCAGCTAAAGAAGCAAGAGATAAAGGATATGACCAGGTTTTATGGACAGATGCTATTGAACATAAATGGTTACAAGAAGTTGGGATGATGAATGTGATGTTTATTATTGATGGAGTTGCAGTAACTCCTGAATTAAGCGAAGGAACTATTTTAAATGGCGTTACTAGAAATTGTGCAATTGTTTTATTAAGAGAAATGGGTATTGAAGTGCAAGAAAGAAAACTAAATATTGATGAAGTGGTAGAAGCGTATAATCAAGGAAAATTAAATGAAGTTTTTGGATGTGGTACTGCTGCAACTATTGCCCCTATTAAAGAATTAGGTTATGGAGATTTAAAAATGCCATTTGATGTAAGCACATTTAAAATTGCAACATCATTAAGAAAACTATTTGATGATATTCGATATAGTAGAATTCCTGATACACATAATTGGATGGTAAAAGTTTAAGTTAATAAATTTTTTATAATTAAGACAGCCACTGAATTCAGTGGCTGTCTTAATTTAATTAAATGCTTCTCTAACCCGTTCAAAAAAACTTTTCTCTTTTTTATCTGGATTAGGTTTAAAATTTTCACTCGATTTTAATTTTTCTATCGTAACTTTTTCTTCGTTACTTATGTGTTGAGGAGTCCATACATTTATATAAATTAATTGGTCTCCTTTTGAATAGCCTTGTACTTCAGGAAATCCTTTTCCTTTTAATCTAAGTATTTTTCCACTGTGCGTTCCTGCAGGTATTTTTACTTTGGCTTTTCCTGTAATTGTTGGTACTTCAATATCAACTCCTAAAACAACATCAGAAAAAGATAAAAATAAATCGTAAGCAACATTTATTCCATCTCTTTGTAAATCTGGGTGATGTTCTTCTTCTATTTGAATAATTAAATCTCCTGGAAACCCACCACGTTCACCAGCATTTCCTTTTCCACTCATGCTTAACTGCATTCCAGATTGAACTCCTGCTGGAATTTCTATATTAATCATTTCTTCTCCAAACATTCTGCCCTCACCTTTACAATTACCACATTTTGATGTTATGGTTGAGCCCTCGCCATTACAATTTGGGCACGTTGTAACAGTTTGCATTTGCCCAAGAAAAGTATTTTGAACTCTTTTAACTTGGCCATTGCCGTTACAAGTATTACATTTTTGAAAACTATTTTTATCTTTTGCTCCATTGCCACCACAGGTATTACACGAAACATGTTTTTTTACTTTAACTTGTTTGGTAACGCCAGTTGCAATTTCAGCAAAATTTAGTTTTATTTTTATTCTTAAATTACTACCTCTTTGTCCACCAGGTTGAGCTCTGTTATTGCTTCTTCCACCTCCAAAAAAACTACCAAACGAATCGTTTCCAAAAATATCTCCAAATTGGCTGAAAATGTCTTCCATATTGGTGTTGTGAAAACCACCACCACTTGTTCCTGGCCCAAAAGCTTGATGCCCATATCTATCGTATTTGGCTTTTTTATCAGTATCACTTAAAACTTCATAAGCTTCTGCAGCTTCTTTAAATTTTTCTTCAGATGCTTTATCTCCAGGATTTCTATCAGGATGGTATTGCATTGCAGTTTTACGATAAGCTTTTTTTATCTCATCTGCTGCTGCTGATTTTGATACACCTAATATTTCGTAATAATCTCTTTTTGACATAATTCGACAATTTGATAATTCGATAATTTGACAATACATTATCGATTATCAAATTTTTAAGTTATTAATTTATTTGCCCACCACCACTTTTGCAAATCTTATTAATTTATCGTTTAAATAATAACCTTTCTGAACTTCGTCTAAAACTTTGCCAACTAATTCTTTTGATGGTGCAGGAATTTCTGTTATGGCTTCGTGTTTTTCTACATCAAAATTAGTTTTAAAAGTTTCCATTACTTTTAAACCTTTCGATAACAAACTAGTTCGAACTTTATTAAAAACAAGTTGAATTCCTTCTTTTAGTAATTCAATATCATCAGATTCTTGAAGTTGTTTCTCAGCTCTTTCAATGTCGTCTAAAACATCAAGCATAGAAACAATAACATCTTTACCGGCAGTTTGAATCAATTCAATTCTTTCTTTCGACGTTCTTCGCTTATAATTTTCGAATTCAGCCATTAAGCGTAAATATTTATCTTTTTGCTCAGTTAAGTTCGATTGTAATTTATCAACTTCATTTTCTTCAATAGTTTCAGCCTCTTGTTTTGATTCTACTGCATTTTCGTCAGCATTTAAATTAAGATCTGTAAATTCTTGTTCCATATCAACTGTTTCTTTGTCTTGCATATCTATTTTTGTTGTTAATGATAGGTATCAATTTTTTTGCCATAATATTTTAAAGGAAATTTTGGCAGCTATTCTTTAATATTCTTAGAAATTTTTCACTTATTGTCCTTGAGCCAAACTATAAGCTTTAACACCATTCCATTCGTTTAATAACTCCAAACTACAAATTTTAAAATTTCCACTCAAACTCACATACAAACCAATAATATCTTGTTGATTTAATTCTTCGCCATTAATACTTTCAAAACGTGCATTGGATTGGTTAACTAAATTGGTGTATTTGCTACCTGTTGGCCAAACTTGTGTTCCTCTATTGCTAATACTAATAAGTTTAAATTTTACTCCAGCGTGTCTTAAACATTTTTTTGCAATTTCATCGGGTTGTAAATTACTTTCAATAAACATGTCAACTCCAACAATTTTATCGTTAGATGTTTCTATGCTTTCTAACATTAAATTATTTTCGAGCTTTACAATAGTGCAAGAACTTTCGGTATCGAGTATGTTTGGTTTTGGATTATTTTTTGGCTTCTTTCCAAAATTATTTATAATAGCATTTGCAAATTCTTTAGTGTTTAAAGATGCCGTTGATTTATCACCAAAATCTCCTGTATGTACGCCACTTTCTAAAGTAAATAATAACGCATTTTCTATAGTAGTACTACATTCCATAATTCCTAAATGTTGTAACATGCCAATACCACTTAAAAGTAATGCAGTTGGGTTGGCTAAATTTTTTCCAGCAATATCTGGTGCTGTACCATGCACTGCTTCAAAAATAGAAATGTGATCTCCAATATTTGAAGAAGGTGCAAAGCCAAGACCACCCACTAATCCAGCACATAAATCACTAACAATATCTCCTTGTAAATTAGTTAAAACTACCACATCAAAAATATCTGGGCGTGTAACTAATTTCATGCATAAATCATCAACTATTACATCATCAGCTTTTAATTCTGGATACTCTTTTGCCACTTCATAAAACACTTCTAAAAATAAGCCATCAGTAAGCTTCATTATATTGGCTTTGTGGCCACAAGTAATACGTTTAGCTCCTTTCTTTTTTGCCATTTCGAAAGCATATTTTATTACTTGCAAACTTCCTGGACGAGTAATAAAACGACGACTTAAAGCAACATCGTGAGTTAATTTATGTTCAATTCCTCCATAAGTATCTTCAATATTTTCTCTTACAATTGTTATATCTATTGGAATTCCTGCTTTACTAAAAACTGTATCTACTCCATGTAAAGTTTGAAAAGTTCTTTTGTTTGCGTATGTATTCCAAGTTTTACGAGCTGTAACATTTATACTTTTAACACCTTTGCCTTTAGGTGTTTCCATTGGGCCTTTAAATAAAATTCCTAATGATTCTATAGTTTCTTGAGCCTCTTGCGTCATTCCATTATTAAATCCTTTATCGAAAACCCATTTACCCATTTCTATTTCTTTGTATTGTAATGGCACAAGTGCTGCATTAAAAATTGTTAATACTGCGTCCATTATTTCTGGTCCAATTCCATCTCCTTTAGCTACTGCCACTGTTATCATAACTTAAAATTTGTGCAAATAAACCACGATTTTTTTTAAGTTAAGAATTGTAACTGTTCATTTGTATTTATTTAACATTCTGCATTAGTAATGCATATTTTTTTATTATTTTATGAGTAGATGAATCTAAATCGTAAACAGAATACCAGCCTTGTTGTTCGTGAGGAGGATCTCCAGTAAAATCATCATTTACTTTCCACCAACTTCCAGCATATTTTGGTCTGCCTTCTCCTCCCCAAGCCCAAAAATTTACTCCTGCAGCATTATTTTGCAGAGCATTTTTATAAATGAAATCGAAAACGAAACTATAAAATTGATCTCTGTTTTTGGTTGGTGCTGTATAATTAAAACTTCCATTGTCTTTGCTAATTCCAAACTCTTCTAAAACAAATGGTTTATTTAATTTCTTAGAAATTTCTATGTGTTCGTTTAAATATTCAATCGATTTTAGTTTTGCATTTGCGATGGTTGATTCGTGATTTTTAGGATTGTACCAATCCCAATTTTGTATCCATAAATGTGCAGTTGTATAATCAATATAATTACTACTATGAGTTTCTAAAAAAGGAGTGCCTGCATAAGATTTGTAAGGTGTAAATCCTTCGCTACCTACGGTTATTAAATGGTTTGAGTCAATTTGTTTAATGTGTTGTGCAGTATTTTCAATCCATTTTAAATAATGTTCAACATTATTTAAACCTCGTGGCTCGTTACACAATTCCCAACTCATAATAGTTGCATCATTTTTATAATTTAAATTTGATATTGAGTTTTTTCTATTAATTATTTTATCTATAGATGTATGGTATAATTCAATTGATTTTTTTGAACTAAAAAATTTAATAGTTTCTTTTTGATAAAAATCCCAACTCTGAGTTTTTGTGGTATCCATTGGATAATGAATGTTATCAATTTCTCCTGTCCATTTTAAATATTGTGCAAAACCGCCACTCCATGGCCAAAAATTACTTAAACAAACCACTGCATATTGGTTTCGTTTTTTCATTTCATCTAATAAAAAATCTAAACCCACTAACAAATCTTCGTTTAACTCACCTTTGTTATTATTACTTGGAATTATGCGATAGGGTTCAGAATCTGGTCCTTCGGTTAAAGCCATAATTCTAATATTTGTAATGCCAATTTCTTTCATTTTATCTAATTCATTTATCAATCTATTTCTATTACCACCATTTTTTAAAGAACCTAAATTCATTCCAGCCCAAAAATTTGTACCCATATATTTATAAGGGCTGCCATTAAGCTCAAATTGTCTGCCATTTACTTTAATAAAATTTGAATTTTTGATGTTTGTAGTTTGTATATTTTTATTTGAAATGCAAGAGTTCAGTATTAAAATAAATAAAATGTATTTTTTCATATTGAATTAATTTCAATTAAATCTAATGAAATTAATTTAAAAAATATTTTGTGTTGAGAACTAAGAGTAATTAATCTAAACTATTTTTAATTGTGAATTCGTACTCAAATAATTTATTTAAGCAAATTCCTTGTTTAAGGTTCTTATTGCCATTGGTAGTTGGTATATTGTTACAATATCATTTTAATTTATCTATAAATTTATTACTTGTAGTATCCATTATTTCACTAATTTTTATAGTAGCAATAGTTTTCATTTCTACCTATTTAAAGTTTAAATTGAGATGGGTGCAAGGTGTTTTTTTAACCTTACTTTTTATTGGTGTTGGTGGATGTTTATCTTATGCAAAAAATATTAGCAATAGAACTACTTGTGTTGGAAATTATTTTATACAAAACGAACCACTATTAGTTACACTTCAAGAAAATTTAGCCATAAAACAAAAAAGTTATAAAGCATTAGCAACAGTGGAAGCGGTGTATAAAAATAATAATTGGCAAAGAGTTGAAGGAGATGTTTTGTTGTATTTTAGAAAAGATTCTACAATTCCACAAATTCAATATGGCTCTCAAATTTTAATTAAAAATAATGTGGTAAGTATTGTAAATTCTGGAAATCCTGGTGGGTTTAATTATGCAAGGTTTTGTAGTTTTCAGCAAATTCATTTTCAAGGATTTTTGAAAGATCAAGATTTTTCAATTTTAACTTCAACAAAAACAAATTGGTTTATAGAAGCTTTAATAAATATTAGAACAAAAGTTCTTAGTATACTAAAAGCAAACATCAAAAACCCTTCAGAATTAAGTATTGCAGAAGCATTATTAATTGGATATAGAGATGAACTTGATAGAGATTTAGTAAAAGCGTATAGTAATACTGGTGTAGTGCATATTATAGCAATTAGTGGTTTGCATTTAGGAATGATTTATGGACTTATGTTGTTTTTATTTCTGCCATTTAAAAAATATAAGTGGTGTAAAATTGTTAAACCAATAACCATAATTTTTGTTTTATGGATATTTAGTTTTATTGCTGGTATGCCACCTTCAATTTTGCGAAGTGCACTAATGTTTTCTTGTATTGCAATAGGAGAGCCCTTCGGAAAACAAAGTAATATTTTTAATGGATTAGCAGTATCTGCTTTTATCATATTAATTATAAATCCATTTAGCTTATGGGATGTAGGATTTCAACTTTCATATTCTGCAGTGTTAAGCATTGTAATTTTTTCGCCTTATATAAAACGATGGATTTATTTTAAGAATAAAATTTTAGCTGGTATTTGGAATTTAAATTCAATAACACTTTCAGCACAAATTTTAACCTTGCCATTTGTTTTATACCACTTTCATCAGTTTCCCAATTTATTTTTATTTACTAATTTATTTGCAGTGCCATTATCTGGTTTAATTCTTTTTATTGAATTGTTGCTGCTTATTATTTCATTTTGGAGTTCAGGTGCTTTATTTATTGGAGCAATTATTGAATGGCTGATTAAATTAATGAATCAGTTTATTGTTAAAGTTGATAGGATTCCATTTGCTGTTTGGGAGTCTATACAAATAACAATTGTGCAAGCAATTATTTTAATAGGATTATTAGTAGCTAGTAGTGTTTGGTTAATAAATAAAAAAATAAAATATTTAATTCTGGGATTGATTTTTCTACTGTGTTTTATTGCAATAAGAAGTATTGATTTTGTTAATAGAAATCTGCAACAAAAAATAATTGTATATAATGTTCCGAGCCACACTGCTATTGATTTAGTTGAAGGTAGAAATTATCAATTTATTGGTGATAGCATTTTACAATACGATGGCTTTTTAAGAAATTTTCATATTAAGCCTTCAAGAATTTTACATCGAATTAATGAAAAACAATCATTAAAAAATATACAAATAAAAAATCAATTTATTTATAGTAATAACAAAGTAATTGCAGTAGTTTTTTCGCCTATAAATTATAGTGGAGAAAAAATTAAAGTAGATGCAATTATTATTACTAAAAATCCTCGAATTTATATTTCAAAACTTCATCAAATATTCGATTGTAAACAATATGTTTTCGATGGTTCAAATCCAGTATGGAAAATCAATAAATGGAAAAAAGAATGTGATAGCTTAAGTTTGCAATATCATATTAGCTCTTTAGAAGGAGCATTTGAAATGAATTTATAATGCCCTTAACTAGTAACCAAAAAGCTTATATATGTTTAGCTGCAACAAGTATTATTTGGGGTACAACTTGGGTTGCTATGAAGTTTGGTTTGAAGGGAATGCCACCATTGGAATTAGCAGCTGTAAGACAATTTATTGCAGGTTGTATTTTTATTATTTTCTTTTTAATAAAAAAAGAATCATTACCAACATTAAACCAATTTAAACAATTAATTTATTTAGCAGTATTAACATTTGTATTGGCAAATGCTTTAAGTACTTGGAGTTTGAAATATATTTCAAGTGGATTAGGTGCATTAATTGGTGCATTATATCCTTTAAGTGTAGTTATTATAGAATTCTTTTTCTTTAAGAATAAAAATATAAATGCTTTAACAATTATTGGTTTTATTTTAGGTATTGGAGGTATTGTTTTTGTGTTTTATGATAATGCTTTTGGAACACATGCTAAGGGATATATTTTTGGCTTAGCGTTATCAATAATTGCAATGCTAGCTTGGAGTTTAAGTAGTATTTTAATATCGAGAAGATACTTAAAAATAAATGCTTATTATGGCATGGGTTGGCAAATGTTTATAAGCTCAATAATTGTTGGAGGTTGTAGTTTGTTTACAGAAGAAACAATTGCAATTTCTGATATATCTTTTAATACTTGGTTAGCAATTATCTATTTAATAATTGCTGGCTCAATGATAGCAATAATTGCATTTGTTTATTCAATGAAATATTTAAGTCCAACTATTGCAGTATTATATGCTTATATAAATCCAATTGTAGCAATGATTACAGGTGCAATACTACTTGGAGAAAAATTAACTTGGTTTATTTTAATTGGCTCGTTAATAACTTTAGTTGGTGTTTATTTAGTAAATTATAGTATGAGAAAAAGTAAGAAAAAATTAGAAGTATAAAAAAACCCTCAAACAAAAATTGTTGAGGGCAGCTTTAAATTATTAAAAAATTTTACATTATATCCATCGCCTTTGCAAAATGTGTGCAAACACCAGGCAATGCTAACCAAAAAAATTGCCTAATTTCTGGAGTAGCTAACATAAATACCATGATTGATGTAAAAATTGAAAAGTATATCCAATATTTTGTTGTTGATTTTTTAACTTCCATACAATTATTTATTCGGCAAATATAGGATGTAGATTTATAATTTTCTTTTGAGAATAACAAAATTTGGAAACCTTTTTTATTCCTCTATTTTTGTAAACTAACAATTGTTAGTTTTAATAAATATAAAAAATGAATTTTCAACAATCAGAGCTTACACAACAAGTAGCACAAACTGCAAGAGATTTTGCAATGCAACATATTAAACCGTATTTAATGGAGTGGGACGAAAGCCAAGAATTCCCAGTTCATATTTTTAAAGAATTAGGTAAGCTTGGAATGATGGGAGCACTGGTGCCTGAAGAGTATGGTGGTGCTGGATTAAGTTATTTTGAATACAATGCTATAATACAAGAAATTTCTCAAGTGTGTGGATCAATTGGATTAAGTGTGGCTGCACATAATAGTTTATGTACAAATCATATTTTAATGTTTGGTACTGAAGAGCAAAAGAAAAAATATTTACCAAAACTTGCAACTGCAGAGCATATTGGTGCTTGGGGTTTAACTGAACCTAATACTGGCAGCGATGCTGGTAATATGAAAACTACCGCTGTAAAAGATGGAAACGATTGGATTTTAAATGGTACTAAAAGTTGGATTACTCATGGAAATAGTGGAGATATTGCAGTTGTAATAACAAGAACTGGTGAGCCTCGTGCAAAAAATAATTCTACTGCATTTATTGTTGAAAGAGGAACTGTTGGATTTAATGCAGGTAAAAAAGAAAATAAATTAGGAATGAGAGCCAGCGAAACTTGTGAAATGATTTTTGATAATTGTAGAATTAGTGATGCACAAAGATTAGGAGAAGTAGGTGATGGATTTAAACAAGCCATGAAAATATTAGATGGTGGAAGAATTTCAATTGCAGCACTTGGAGTGGGAATTGCTAAAGGAGCTTATAAAGCTTCTATTCAGTATTCAAAAGAAAGACATCAATTCGATCAACCTATTTCAAACTTTCAAGGAATAAGTTTTAAATTGGCAGATATGGCTACAGAAATTGAAGCTGCTGATTTGTTGTTATATCAAGCATGTGATACAAAAAATAGAGGAGAAAAAGTAACGCTACATGGTGCCATGGCCAAATATTATAGTAGTGAAGTTGCAGTGAGAGTGAGTACAGACGCAGTTCAAATATTCGGTGGTTATGGATACACAAAAGATTTTCCTGTAGAAAAATTTTATAGAGATTCTAAACTTTGTACAATTGGTGAAGGTACAAGTGAAATTCAGAAATTAGTAATTGCTAGAGAAATTTTAAGCTAAAAAAATAAGTAAAAAAGGATTTCAAATGTGAAATCCTTTTTTATTTAAACTTGAAAAACGCCAGTTTTAAATTCTTCAATTTTCGGATTATGATTTGCTGCAATTATAGCTTCAGCAATAATTTTTCTTGTATCTTTTGGGTCAATAATATCATCAACCCAAAGTCTAGCAGCAGCATAATAAGGCGAAGTTTGTTTTTCGTATCGAGAATTAATTTCATCTAATAGTTTCTTTTCATCTTCATCACTAAAAACTTTTCCTTTTGCTTTTTCACTTGCTACTTGAATTTGTAATAAAGTTTTAGATGCAGCAGCACC
>JANOVK010000003.1:0-5589 GCA_031417315.1 Chitinophagaceae bacterium
TTACCAACCAACAGTTTAAATGTTAAAGCTTACAAAAAGAACAGCAGTGTTGTAATAGATTGGGAAGCTGTAACCGAGAACAATGTTAAGATTTATGATGTTGAGAAATCAACCAATGGAACAAGCTTTGGACAATTATCAACAGCCACACCAATTAATGGTAATGTAACAAATACTTATAGCTATACAGACGTAAATCCTGTAATTGGCGTTAATTACTACAGAATAAAAGGAACACAATTAAGCAATAACATTAAATACAGTGCTATTGTACGCGTAGAGATGAGTGAGAAAGGCATTAAGAGTGTAACGGTTTATCCTAATCCAGTTAAGGGCAATACCATTGGCTTACAAATGAACAATATGGAAGCAGGTAAATACACAGCCAGATTGTTTAATGCAGCAGGCCAAGAAATTTGGACCAACACAATAGTGCATAATGGCAACAATGGTAGTATTAGTATACAATTGAAAAATGCATTATCGAGTGGCACTTATCAATTGCAATTAATAGATAGTAAAGGAACAAGTTACAAGCAAGGTATAATGGTTATTGAGTAATTGAAAACAGATTAAGTAAACAAATAAATTTCACTAAGCCCTCTCTGAAAAGAGAGGGCAAATGAAAACAGTAGCAATATGAAACAAACAAGAAAAAGAGTAAAGATGATAATGTTGGTAATGGCATTATCCTTAGTAGTACCTATGATGGTTTTTAGTCAACCACCACCACCAGATGCTGATGATATTGATATTCCATTTGATGGAGGCATTACATTAGTATTGGCAGCAGGTGGCGTTTTAGGTGCTAAAAAATTAAAAGATAGAAATAAAAAGAAATAGTTTTTTCTTAAAACCTTTTTATTTAATATAATCAACGACTTGTAGTTATTGACTACAAGTCGTTTTTATTGCCATAAACGAAGAGAATTCTATGGATTTTTATTTGATGAGATTTCTCGTTCATTCTTCACTCGAAAAGACGAATACATCATCCCAAAAATCAACTGTTTTTTTACCACATTGTCATTAAATAGTACGCAAAAAAAAGAAGACTCACTTTAAAATGAGCCTTCTTTATATTCAAAATATTTAATTAATTTAAATTGCTATTCATTAGTTTTTCAACCACCGAATTAGCTCTGCGTAGTTTTGTTTCTTCTTTTTTAGCCCCTTCAATCCAAATAACATATTCTTTTTGATGCGATGGTGATAATGCAGAAAAAATTTCTTTTGCTTCTTTATGCTTGGTAAAAGCCTTTTCTAATAAGCTAGGAATTACTGATAATTTTTTACCGAAATCAATTCCTTTAACTTCAATTTTTTCAACCACTGGTTCTGAAGTTTCTTGAGGAACTATATGAGAAGTATAATTATTCTTTTTAAAACGCATGGCACTCCACATATGATCTAAATCAACCAAACTTACACCATCATAAGATTGTTGAGTAAAATAATCCCAACTGGTATCTCTATTTAAATCACTAACAATTTTACTAGTAACTTTTGGATAAGCTATCCATAATTTACTTTCAGCATGAAGAGCAGGAATTACTTCCTTCATGATATTTTGTAATTGATTTTGATTAATAGCAAATATTAAAGCAAAATCTACTTTTCTGCTTTTAATTAATGGAGTTACGTTTTTAGCATAAGATAATTTAGAAAATTGTTTTTCAATTGATGAGGGTAGCCCTTGAATAAGCATACTATTTTCATCGTTTAATTGTAGTTTTTCAAACAAACTTAAATTGGACATATTCAAAGATGATTTCTTGATTTATAAAACAGAGGGCAAAAATAATCATAAAATAGTTTGGGAACAAGTAAAAATTAAATTAAAAAAAAAGCTTATGAATTATTAGGCTAGTAAATTTAAAACGTTATATTTAAGAGAAACGAGTTAAAAAATATCAACCTTATGCTTGCCAGTATAATTGAATGGAACAGTAATGGAGATGCCGAATTTGCTCACTTTCGACGTGCCTTTTACATTTAATTCAACTTCATTTGAAAATAAAAGAGTAAAAACATTTTTATAAATATTTTGCATATTTACTTGAATTTTTGAGGGTAGTATAAATTCAGATTTCTTTTCAATTTTCATTATAGTGTCTAAATAATAATTACCCAGAAATTTTTTATTAATATAAACCTCACAATTTACATTTTTTAAGGTAACCCCAAAATTGTTTGGATTAAAATAAACCAAGTCCATTTTCAACAAAGTGCTATCAAATCCTAAATTTTCAATTTTAATATTTTTAATATCTCTATAATCGAAACCCTGTGGTTTTTTACAAGAAATTAAAATGGCTAATAAACCAACCATTAAAATAATATATTTTTTTATCATCATAATAGTTGTAAAAATAACTTTTTGAATTAAGTACGTAAAATTGTTTAAAATAATATTCCTTATTTTAACTTTTATTTTTCCATCATCGTAAACTGTTGAAAAATTGACAACTAAATTTGCAGGATAACTTTAATAAGAGTTTGAATTTACAAAAACCAAATATTGTACTAACCGGAAATCCAAATAGTGGAAAGTCGTCTTTATTTAATGCACTTACTGGATTAAAGCAAAAAATTGGAAATTTTCCGGGAGTTACTGTTGAAAAAAGAGTAGGCGAAATAAATTTAAGTGGTTTTAAAGCAGACTTAATTGATTTACCAGGAACTTATTCAATTTATCCAAGAAGAACAGACGAATGGGTTGCCTATAAAGTTTTAATGGGTTTAGACGAAGAGAATAAACCTGATTTAATTGTGGTAGTTATTGATGCCAGCAATTTAAAAAGAAACCTTCTTTTTTGTTCTCAGGTAATCGATTTAAATATTCCTGTTGTTGCAGCATTAACTATGTTGGATATTGCTGAAACTAAAAACATACAAATAGATATAAATGGGTTACAACAACAATTAGGTATTCCAATAGTTGCAGTTAATCCTCGAAAAAATAAAGGATTAAATCAACTTGAAAAAATTATTGCTTTAACACTTAAGCAAAAAATTGTTATTGCAAAAAAAGATTTTATTGATATTAAAGAGCTGGCACCAATTGCTATTAATAAAGTTCAAAGTATTATTAATGTTAACGATTATACAGCTCTTAATTATCTTATCAATTACAAAGATTTTGATATTGGAAAAAAACTCTCCAACCAAATAGAAATAATAGAATCTGAAACAAATTTTAATTCAACAAAAGCCCAAGCAGAAGAAGTAATTGGTAGATATAAAAAAATTAAACAAATAACACAGTTAAATGTAACTGAGCCAAGCCCTTTAGCAAAAAAAATATTTACCGACCGATTAGACAATTTATTATTACATAGGGTTTGGGGATATGCAATTTTATTAGCAGTTCTTTTTATTTTATTTCAAAGTGTATTTTGGTTAGCACAATTTCCGATGGATGGCATAGAATGGAGTTTTAAAGTATTAACAACTAGTTTAAACAATAACTTACCCGACACAAAATTTACTAGTCTTTTATTAAATGGTTTAATTGCGGGTTTAAGTGGCATAATAGTTTTCGTGCCTCAAATAATGATTTTGTTTGGCCTAATAACTATTATTGAAGATACAGGTTACATGACACGAATTAGTTTTTTAAGTGATAGATTAATGAGAAAAGTGGGCTTAAATGGAAAAAGCGTAATGCCCATGATTAGTGGCTTTGCCTGTGCAGTGCCAGCAATTATGGCTGCCAGAAGTATTGAAAATAAAAAAGAGAGATTACTTACAATTCTTATCACTCCATTAATGAGTTGTAGTGCTCGTTTACCAGTTTTTACAATTCTTATTTCATTAGTGATTCCTAATACTTTTTATTTTGGATTTTTAAGTTTACAGGGTCTTGTAATGATGTTATTATATTTATTGGGAATTGTAGTTGCTTTGATAGTTAGTTTTATTTTAAAGTTTTTTATCAAGAGTAAAGAGAAAAGTTTTTTTATTTTAGAACTGCCCGATTATCGTAGTCCACGTTGGAATAATGTAGTTATTACCATGATAGAAAAAGCTAAAATATTTGTGGTTGATGCAGGAAAAGTAATTATAGTAATTAGTTTACTTTTGTGGTTTTTAAGTAGCTATGGCCCAAATGATAAAATACAACTTGCAGAAAAGAAATATGCCGAATTAATAAAAACAAATCCAGCATTGCAAAAAAGCTATGTTAAAAATTTATCTACAGAAAAACTTCAATATTCGTTTGCAGGATATTTAGGTAGAGCCATTGAACCAATTATTAAACCATTAGGTTACGATTGGAAAATTGGCATTGCTTTAATAACATCATTTGCTGCAAGAGAAGTTTTTGTTGGCACTATGGCAACATTATATAGTGTAGAAGATTCTAATGATTTTAGTTTAAGAGATAAAATGCGAACTGCTAAGCACGAAGATGGAACTTTAGTATATACATTACCAGCTGCATTATCATTAATGGTATTTTATGCTTTAGCCATGCAATGTATGAGCACTCTTGCAATTGTTAAACGAGAAACCAAAACTTGGAAATGGCCAATTATACAATTAGTTTATATGACAGGGTTAGCTTACTTATTAAGTTGGCTAACGTTTATTTTATTTAGTTAATTTTTCTGCATCCACAGCAGCAACTTTATTTAGTATAGTTGCACCTTTCATTAACATATAAGTTGGGTTTACTCTTGCTGCAGTTTTTAATACTGTTCCATCTAATTTTAAAAATTTAATTCCATTTATAAAAATATTTCTTGCAGATTGCACATCACTAGTAACAATATATACAGGTGTATTTTTTTGTTGAAATGTTTTAATAACTTCCATATTTAAAAACTTGGCAATTTTATTTGACTCTGATGGAAATTGTTTTACATAAACTAAAACATAATTCTCTTTTGAGTTTAGAATTTGTTCTGTAACATTTATCGAACTATCTAAAGTTTTTAAAGTAAAGTCAGAAATTTTTGAAGTGTTATTTCCTTTTCTAATTAAAGTTTTTTCTTCATCTCCAACCTGAATATAGGTTGAATCAAAATCATCTGGAAAATGCTCTGCATTAATTTTAATTATTGTCCCATTTTTTTTGTAGGTATAAAAAATTGCAAAACTATCTGAAATAGCATTTGCAGGAGGTTGCATTTGTTCTAAAATATTATTTCCTTTTTTAAATGGCAAACAATCTTTAAAGGGTAATTTATTTAAAGCATACCACTGCATTCCAGCAACAATAAAAAATGTAACAATCAAAATATTAACTGAAAATTTTGAAGAAAATAAAGGCTGAATGGTTGAATGATAAAAAAAGATTATTAAAATAAGTAGTAATAAAATAATATCTTTTGTAAATGTTTGTTGAGGTGTTAATGGAACACAATCTCCAAAGCAACCACAAGCAGCAATTTTTCCACTAAATAAAACATAGCTAGTTAAAAAAGTAAAAAATACAATTAGTAATAATAAAAGCCAACTAAAAAACTTAGATCTATATCCAATAATAATGGCAACACCTGCAAGCACTTCAATTATATTCATACCAATTGAACTGCTTAACGAAAATGCATTGAGCCATTCGGTATGCCAGGCTTCAAAAAA
>JANOVK010000004.1:0-6148 GCA_031417315.1 Chitinophagaceae bacterium
AATGACTAGACTTCTACTTTAATTATTTACTGTTTATTCTTAAATTAAAAGATTTGCTAATGCGAAGTAGAATTATTACTTGTGGTGTTTTTACATTATTTTTTTTAAATACTTCTATAACTTTTGCTCAAACAACGGTTACCGAAGTTATCAATCCAAGAACAACAGCTGTTCCTTTTTTAAGAATTGCTGGCGATGCTCGTTCAACTGGCATGGGAGATATTGGTATTGCTACCACTCCAGATGCCTATTCAAGTTTTTGGAATTTAGCAAAAACTCCATTTTCAGAAACAAAAACTAGTATTGGATTTACTTATGCTCCTTGGTTAAAAGCTCTAGGATTAAATGATGTTTATTTAGCTACTCTTGGTTTTAATTCAAAACTTGGCGATGGCGAAAGTGCTATTGGTGGCTCAATAAGATATTTTAGTTTAGGTAATATACAATTTACAGATTATGCTGGTAATAATTTAAATCAATTTAGACCAAGAGAAATGGCTATAGATTTTGGTTATGCAAGAAAACTAAGTGATAGATTGGCATTAGGGGTTGGATTACGTTATATTAATTCAAATTTAGCAACAGGAAATTTTGGAGGTGTAAACTATAAAGCAGGCAATGCAATTGCTGGTGATATAAGTTTATATTACGATGGTGTTACAGAAAAAAATGGAGGCGGATTTGCTTGGGGACTTTCTTTATCAAATCTTGGATCAAAGATTGGCTATACCAACGATAATCAAAACAAAGACTATATACCTGCAAATTTAGGTTTAGGTTTTAGATATACTTATGCTGTTGATGAAGTAAATAAAATTAATTTAGGTTTTGATATTAATAAATTGTTAGTACCAGCTCCACCATTAGCAACTGGTAGTGATTATGATGATTCTGTTAATTTAGTAGAATATAGAAGTAGTAGTGTTATTACTAGTTGGGGTAAATCTTTAGGAGATGGGGATGGATTAATGAAATCACTTCAATTTTCAGTTGGAGTAGAATATGTTTATAACGATCAATTTTTTGCTCGCCTTGGATATTTTTCTGAAAATAAATTCGAGGGAAATAGAAAATATTTAACTGCTGGCTTAGGTATTAAGTATAATGTAATGAATTTTAATTTCTCTTATCTAGTTCCTTCTGGATCTGGAGTAAATCAAAGTCCATTAGCAAATACAATTAGATTTGGAATTTCATTTGATTTAGATCCTGATGAAGCAAAATAAAAATTTGTAAAATTTATTAAGCCACAGTTAATATTGAAAAATTAACTGTGGCTTTTTTATTATAAAAAAATATTATGAGAATAGGCTCTGGTGTTGACTTTCATCAATTAGTTAGTGGAAGAGATTTATGGATTGGAGGCGTAAAAATACCTCATTATAAAGGTGCATTAGGACATAGTGATGCAGACGTTTTATTACATGCAATTTGTGATGCATTATTAGGAGCATTAGCGTTAGGAGATATTGGAACACACTTTCCAGATACATCAAATGAATTTAAAAATATTGATAGCAAAATTTTATTAAAAAGAACTATAGAATTAATATTCTTAAAAGGATATTATGTAGTTAATATCGATTCAACACTTTGTTTGGAAGCCCCAAAAATTAAGCCATATGTTTCTCAAATGCAAAATCTAATTGCTGATATATGTAATATTACAATAAACGATATTTCAATAAAAGCTACAACAACTGAAACTATGGGATTTGTTGGAAGAGAGGAAGGATTAATAGCTTATGCAACTGTACTACTTCAAAAAAAATAATTACCAATTTGCTCTTGCTGTTGGAGTAGTTTTTAAATCAACAAAATTTTGTTGTAAATATTTATAATAACCAGCAATAGCAATCATTGCAGCGTTATCTGTGCAGTATTCAAAATCTGGAATAAAAACATTACAATTCATTTCTTCTCCTAAGTTTAAAAAAGCTTTCCTCAATCCTCTATTTGCACTAACACCCCCAGCCAAACAAATTTGATTTATACTTGTTTGTTGAATGGCTTTCTTCATTTTTTTAATAAGAATATTACAAATTGTTTGTTGAATGGACGCACATAAATCATTCAAATTCTCTGTAATAAAAACTGAATTTTGTTTTTGAAGAAAATATAGAATAGAAGTTTTTAAACCACTAAAACTAAAATTTAATTCTGGTATTTGTGGTTCTGCAAATTTGAAACAAAGTGGATTGCCATATTCTGCATATTTATCAATTAATGGTCCACCGGGATATGGTAACCCTAATAATTTTGCAGATTTGTCAAATGCTTCTCCAGCAGCATCATCAATAGTTTCACCAATTATTTCTAAATTATTTGCAGATTTTGCAATAACAATTTGTGTATGTCCTCCACTCACTGTTAAACATAAAAATGGGAAATTTGGTTTTTCTTCTTTAATTAAATTTGCTAAAACATGGGCTTGCATATGATTAACTGCAATTAATGGTTTATTAAGTGCTAAAGAAACAGATTTTGCAAATTGTGCACCTACTAATAAGCTACCTAATAAACCTGGCGATTGTGTAAAAGCAATGGCATCAATCTTATTTAATATTGTTGATTTTTGATTGATGATTGAAGAAAGTTGATTGAAGTTTGTTGATGTTTGAACTTCGTTCCTAATTCCCAATTCCCAATTCACAATTCCTAAAAGTGCAGCTTCAACTACAGGAACAATATTTTCTACATGTGCTCTACTTGCTAATTCAGGAACAACACCACCATATTCTGTATGAATTTGTTGAGTGGCAATAACATTACTACAAATTTTTCCATCAATACATATAGCTGCTGAAGTTTCATCGCAAGAAGTTTCTATAGCAAGAATTGTAGGCATTAATAGTTTGGTTTAATAAATTAATTTGTACAAACATATAGATTCATAAATCAATAAATTAATTCTATTACCTTACTTTTGCCACCTACTATCAACCATTGGTGAATTAATATGTTTCGAAAACCCTGGTGGAAAATTTTAAGTTTTATTTTACTTGTTTATGTGTGTGTAGCAGGGTTTCTTATTAAGGTTCCTCAACCACCTGGAGTGCCATTACAACAAACTATTCGTAATTTATTTTTTCATGTTCCCATGTGGTTTGGAATGATGGTTTTATTTACTGTTTCAGTTATTTATTCAATAAAATATTTACAAAATCCTACACAAATAAACGATGCAAACAGTTTCGAGTTTGCTAAAACAGGCGTATTATTAGGACTATTGGGATTTATTACTGGAATGATTTGGGCAAACTATCAATGGGGCAAACCAATTAGTGGAGATCCTAAACAAATTGGAGCAGCAATAGCAGTATTAATTTATTTAGCATATTTTGTTTTAAGGGGAAATGTTGTTGATGAAAAAAAAGCAAGAATAAGTGCAGTTTACAACATATTTGCATTCTGTATGCTTTTTCCTAGTATTTGGATTATGCCAAGATTAGTTGAAAGTTTACACCCCGGTGGAATGGGAAGTGAAGGTAATCCTGCATTGAATCCTAAGGACTCAAACGCAGCAATGAAATTAGTTTTTTGGCCAGCAGTAATTGGATGGACGTTATTTGCAACATGGATTACTACATTAAATATAAGAGCAAGATTATTATTTGAAAAAATGCATAACTAAAAATGAGTAAAAAAATATATTTAATTGTATTATTTAATTTAATAAGGTTAATTAGTAATGCACAAACCAATACTTCGAAACCTATTGATTTTATGAATAGTGAAGGAAAAATATTTGTAGTTGTTGCTGTTGTATTAGTTATTTTATTTGGATTATTTTATTATGTATGGAGATTAGATAAGAAAATATCTAAATTAGAAAAATCAAAAAATTAAAGAAAGTAAAAATTTAAATTGCTTAACATAAATTAAAAGTGAAAAATGTCAAACACAAATTACAGCTTTTTTAAAAGCGTAGAAACCAGCTTTGATAAAGCTGCAAAATTTACTAAATGGGATAAAGGAATTCTTGAACAAATAAAAGCTTGTAATAGCGTTTATAAAATGCGTTTTCCAATAAGAAGAGACGATGGCAGAATTGAAGTAATCGAAGCATATCGGGTACAACACAGTCAACACAAAAGTCCATGCAAAGGTGGTATTCGTTTTAGTGATGAAGTTAATCAAGATGAAGTAATGGCTTTAGCTGCACTAATGACTTATAAATGTGCAATTGTTAATGTGCCTTTTGGTGGTGGTAAAGGTGGAATTAAAATTGATCCAAAAAAATATAGTGTATATGAGTTAGAAAAAATAACTCGTCGTTATACTGCTGAGTTAGTAAAGAAAAATTTTATTGGCCCTGGTATTGATGTTCCTGCTCCTGATTATGGAACTGGAGAAAGAGAAATGGCTTGGATTGTGGATACTTATGCATCATTAAAACCAGGTGAAATAGATGCTGCTGGTTGTGTTACTGGAAAACCAGTTACTCAAGGTGGAGTTAGAGGTAGAAAAGAAGCTACAGGTTTGGGAGTGTTTTTTGGTATTAGAGAAATTTGTAATATGCCAGACATAATGAAAAAATTAAATTTATCATTAGGTATACAAGGTAAAACAGTTGTTGTACAAGGTTTAGGTAATGTTGGATATCATAGTGCAAAATTCTTTAGAGAAGGTGGAGCAACAGTTATAAGTATTGCAGAATATGAAGGTGCAATATATAAAGCTGATGGTATAAACGAGGAGGAATTGTTTTTACACAGAAAAGTAACTGGTTCTATTTTAAACTTTCCTGGTGCAACTAATTTAGAAAAAAATGGAGATGCATTAGAATTAGAATGTGATATTTTAGTTCCTGCTGCATTAGAAAATGTAATTAATGGAGAAAATGCTCCAAGAATTAAAGCTAAAATTATTGCTGAAGCTGCTAATGGTCCTTTAACTCCTGATGCTGATGAATTGTTAACAGCAAAAAATGTATTAATTGTACCAGATATGTATTTAAATGCAGGTGGTGTTACAGTAAGTTATTTCGAGTGGTTAAAGAATTTAAGTCATGTGAGATATGGTAGAATGGAGAAACGATATAACGAAAATATGAACACACATATTTTATCTCAAATAGAAACATTAACAGGTAAAAAAGTTACTGATTCGGAAAGAAGTTTTATTCAACATGGTCCGGATGAAGTAGAATTAGTACATAGTGGATTAGAAGAAAGTATGATTTCAGCAACTCGCGAAATAATGGAAATTTGGAATGCTAATCCTGCAATTCCAGATATGAGAACTGCTGCTTATGTTAATGCAATAAATAAAGTGGCAACAAGCTATAGTGAATTAGGCATTTTCCCTTAATTGCAATTCAATATATTATTAAACCTCAAAAGTTATTATGCTTTTGAGGTTTTTTAATAAGTAGGTTTGCATCAAAAAAAATAATCATACGTTGATGATTATATAAAGAAAAATGGATAAGAATTTTATTGATTATATTAAAATATTTACAAGAAGTGGACATGGGGGTCCTGGTGTCAAACACTTTGAACGCAGTAAGCATGATGCTCTAGCTGGCCCAGATGGTGGCGATGGTGGACGTGGTGGACATATTATTTTAAGAGGAAATGCTCAATTATGGACTTTGTTGCATTTAAGATATTACAAAAACGTATTAGCTGAAAATGGTATACGTGGAGATAAAAATAAAATGACTGGTAGAGATGGGAAAGATATTATTATTGAAGTGCCATTAGGAACCATTGCTCGTGATGAAGAAAATGGAAATTTAGAAGTAGAAATATTAGAAGATGGACAACAAGTAATATGGATAAAAGGTGGAAGAGGAGGTTTAGGTAATTCAAACTTTGCTACACCTACTAATCAAGTTCCAGAGCATTGCCAGCCTGGTGAACCAGGTGTTGAAGGATGGAAAACGCTTGAGCTGAAAGTATTGGCAGACGTGGGTTTGGTGGGTTTCCCTAATGCTGGAAAATCAACACTGCTTTCTGTAATTACTGCTGCAAAACCAAAAATTGCGAACTATGCTTTTACTACTTTAACTCCACAACTTGGAATGGTTGAATATAGAAATCAAAAGAGTTTTTGTATTGCAGATTTACCAGGAATTATTGAAGGAGCTGCTGAGGGCAAAGGCTTAGGCCATCGTTTTTTACGACATATAGAACGTAACTCC
>JANOVK010000005.1:0-14076 GCA_031417315.1 Chitinophagaceae bacterium
GGTATTTTTAAACCTGCTAAAACTCGCAAAGCAATATCATCAGATTTTTCTGCATAAATTACTTCAGTTGGTTTAAATACGTGTGTATATTTTTCTTCTCTTATCACATCTTGTAAAACTGCATACATTTTTTGGCGATATGGCAATAATAATTGCTCTTGTTTACCTTGTATAGCTTCTTGTTGTAATTGTTGCCAATTTTGTATGGTATAGAAATCTTGAGAGATTTCTTTTTGCATAATTGCTTTTACTTGAGTAGAAAGTTTACCAGCAGCAGAATCTGCTCTTAAAGTGCTGTCTTTTCTTTTTAATTCGCTTAAAATATAATCTCTTCTTGGATTTAATGAATCGGCTACATAACTCTGTAAAAGCGTATCAACTTTTGCTATGCCTGGCATAAGTGCTAAAACTGCTTGTTCATCAAAAAAACCAATTTTAACTTGTTGTGCTTGTATGGTATTTGTTATAAAAAAACTTGCTGCAAACACTGCACATACTGAAAGTACTTTTTTCATTTTTGTTTTATCCCGATTAGACCTGCTAATATTTACGGGAGTTTTTGTTATTAATTATTGTTATTATCAATTATTATTTTCCTATTTCTCTTAACACTTCGTCACTCATGTCCAATTTTGGGTCGGCAAATATAACTGTTATGCCTTCACTTTTATCTAATACAAAATCCCAGCCTCTTGCTACTGCTAATTTTTGTATGGCGTTAAAAACTCTATCTTGAATGGGTTTAATTAATTTTTGTCTTTCTTTAAATAAATCTCCTTCGTAACCAAAACGTTTTTTTTGTAACTCTCTTAAATCTTTTTCTTTATTAAATAATTCGGCTTCTCTTTTTTTCTTTAACTCATCGGTTAACATATATTGTTCGGCATCGTAATTTTTATACATTCTGTCTAACTCGGCTTGTAAAATATCTAAATCTTTTTGCCACAGTTCGGCAGTTTGTTGAATTTTTTTATCGGCTTCTTTATAATCGTTCATTTTCTCTAAAATATACTTAGTATCAATAACAGCATATTTTTGAGCTGTTGATGCAAAAGAAATAAGTGTAATACTTAAGAATAGAAATAAGATTTTTTTCATATTGTTTATTTTTTGTTTTGCCACAAAGACACTAAGGCACAAAAACGCAAAGTTTATTATAACTTAAGAATAGAAATAAGATTTTTTTCATATTGTTTATTTTTTGTTTTGCCACAAAAACCCTATGGCACAAAAACGCAAAGTTTATTATAATTTAAATAGCTTCAATATTCGTTATTCTTTATTCAGCTTCAAAACCTAACATAAAAGTAAACCTTGTCATATCTTTTAACTGAGTTCCTGGTGCATATCTATCCAATCCTATGCCATAATCAAAACCAAGTAAACCAAACATAGGTAAAAAGAACCTCATACCTATACCAACAGACCTGCGAAGTTTAAAAGGATTGTATTCTTTTATATCGTACCAACCATTTGCAGCTTCTACAAATCCTACTGCATAAATAGTGCTACTTGGATTTAAACTTAATGGATAACGAAGCTCTAAAACATATTTATTAAAAATGGTAAAGTATTCGCTAGCCCCACTTTGTTCTGGATTAAATTTGGGATTTGAAGTTTGATAAACAGGATAGCCTCTATGTGCAATAATATCGTATCCTAGTAATGCAAACTGATTGGTTAAACCTGCATCTCCCACTTGAAAACGCTCGAATGGAGATATTTTTAATTGAGAATTATATCTGCCTAAAAAACCAAATTTAGCAGCAGCTTTTAAAACAAGTTGTTTATTATCTTCTCCAACAGGTTTTGAAAGTGGGATGTACCATTCTGCATTTAATCTGGTTTTATAATACTCTACCCATTTATAAGGATTGCTTTGTGTAACAATTGATTTATCGAATAAAGAATAGGGTGGTGTAAATTGCAAAGTCCATAAAAAATTCGACCCTCCACGTGGAAACATTGGCTGATCTACTGAAGATCGTTGTAAGGCAATTTTAAAATTAAAATTATGAGAGAATCCATTATTAAAGCCAGGTAAATTTACTCTATCAATAAAATAATTTTTTAATTTATATCGAGCAAAGTTGATACCAACAGATAATGAAAAATAATCATCGGGCCATTTTAATTGTTTTCCTAAATTAATACCACCGCCTGTAGTTTGTATAAATGAATTGCTTGCTGCTGCACTTGTATAAGTACCTGTTGTTGGATCAAATGCATTAGAAAATTTTGTGTCGTAAAAAGAAATACTAAATGCATTTCTTTTTTTGCCGCCTAGCCATGGTTCGGTAAACGAGAAATTATAACTTCTAAACGCACGACCATTACTTTGAATACGAAAACTTAATTTTTGTCCATCACCCATAGGTAATGGATCCCAAGCATCTTTATGAAATAATCTTTTTGCAGAAAAATTATTAAAACTAATTCCTAAAGTTCCTGTTAAACCAATATTACCCCCCCAGCCTGCACTTAACTCTAATTGATCGCTACTTTTTTCTTCTACTTGCCAAGTAATATTTACAGTGCCATCTTCTGGGTTTGGAACAATATTAGGAGTAATTTTCTCTGGATTAAAAAAGTTTAGTTGAGATAATTCTCGAATTGAACGCATTACATCGCTCCGAACAAATTTTTCTCCTGGCACGGTTCTTAATTCTCTACGAATTACGTGTTCTTTAGTTTTATCGTTACCGGTAATTTTAACGTCTTTCCAAGTTGCTTGTGGCCCTTCTGATAAACGAATTTCGTGATTAATTGTATCGTTATACACTGCTGTTTCTATGGCATCACTTCTAAAAAACAAATACCCATCATCCATATACAATCCACTAATATCGCCACCTTCTGGGGGTCCTCCACCTTTGCCCAATTTTTTATTTAAGGTTTCAAGGTTATATACATCTCCTTTTTTTATACCCAAAATAATGGTTAATACAGAATCTGTATATTTAGTATTGCCACGCCAAGTAATATCTCCAAAATAATATTTTCTTCCTTCGTTAATTTTGATATCAATATTCTTATCTCCAGCCTCGTTATAATAAGTTGTATCTTTTAAAATTACAGCATCTCTATACCCAATAGAATTATAATAATCTATAATTTTTTCTTTATCGTTTGCATATTTTTTACTATCGAATTTTGCACCTGTAAATATTTTTAAGCGTATATAAGGATCTAATAATTTTTTGGTTAAACTATAAGTTAAATAGCCTTTATCTTTTATATAATCGTTAAATGTATAGGGTATAGGTTTTATAAAACCGCCTTTATTAACAGGTGGGTGTAGTGTTAACCTTGCTTTTTCCTTAGTGTCGCCCATTTTCTTTTTTAACTTAATGGCATCAACAGTTTCATTACCTTCAAAAGCAATATTATCTATCTTAACTTTGTTTCCTTTATCTACAATAAAATTTAAAGAAATAGAATTTGCTATAGCACTATCTTTAAGTTCTTGAATTAAAACCGTACTTCTTTCAAATCCTTTTTCGGCATAGAATTTTTTAATTATTTCTATTGCATTTTGTTTTGAGTTTTCGGTTACAATTCTTCCTTTAATAAGTCCAACTTTCCCCATTATTTCTTCAGCATGTCCTTTCGGAATTCCTAAAATGTGAAAATTTGATAGTCTGGCTCTTTCGGTAACCGCAATTTCTATTTCAATATTTTTATCTTCGAGATTAGTAATATAAATTTCGATATTACTAAAATAGTTTTGAGCCCAAAGTTTTGTTATGGCTTTGCTAAAATTATCTCCACCCGGAATTGTAACTTCATCGCCAGGAGTTAAATTGGCAATAGATGTTAAAAGTGTTTCATCGAAATATTTATTTCCCGTAACTTTTATATTTGTTATTTTATACTTTTTGGGAGGTTTTTGATTAAAAATATTAATTAAATCTGCATTTATAGATTTAACTTCTTTAGTTGAATCTTGAGAATATCCATTACTATAAATCAACCCACAAAAAATAAATAATATTAAAAACTTGTTCAACTTAATCATTCAACTTTGTTTTAGTATGTTGCAAATTGATTTAAAAGTGCAAGCAACATTTAAAAAGTGCAGCAAAATAAGGGGATATTTAAAAGTGTTGATTAATTAGAGATATAATATTGAGTTAAAAAGGAATAATTTTAATGATTACTTAATTTAATTAGTAAAAAATTAGAACAACTAATTAAATTTCAGTGCTATTATTTACAATTAAAAATCAATTATTACTTTATTATTTATAATATAATGAAGCTTTATACTTAACGCTTGAAACAGAATTTTACCATTAGCATTTCTCTCAATATAATAACTTGCCTTATCTAATTCTTCCACTATGGCTTCTTGTTGACTAACATTTGCCACTTTATTTAATCGTAAAGCAAAATCTTTTTCATTTTCTGGTAAAAAAACTTCTTGTTCGCCCAGCACTTTTATTCTAATACTTTGTTGCAATAGATGATTAAAATATCGTAAAAATTGTTTCTGGTTTTCTCTACCAAGTTTACTAATTTCATCAACCCACTTAACCTGTTCAGGCAACATTTTTCTAACAATAAATTTTAGCCAGTCTTTAGTTAAATTTTGCCAATCTGTTTCGTTATGTTGTAATAATTGTAAGGCTTCTCTATAATTTCCTTCACACATACCACTCATTTGTTCTGCTAATTCTGGGGTAGTGTTTGCTCTTTCAATTAAAGCAGATTTAATTTCGGTTTTTTGTAATGGTGGAATTTTTATTAACTGGCACCTGCTTAAAATTGTGGGTAATATTTGGTCTTCATTTTCTGCAACTAATATAAACAGTGTGTTTGGTGGTGGTTCTTCAATTAATTTTAATAATTTATTTCCTTCTCTTCCTAAATACTCTGGCATCCACATTAAAAGAACTTTATATTCTGCTTCGAAAGTTTTTAAATTTAATTTCTTACTTATATCATTACATTCATCTGAAGTAATATTTCCTTGTTTATTTTCTGCATTAATAAATTGAAGCCAATCGTACACATTTCCATAAGGCATTAATTGTACAAATTCTCTCCATTCGTTTATATAATCTGCACTGGTTGGTTTATCTCCACTTTTTTTTGGAATTACTGGGAACGAAAAGTGTAAATCTGGATGAATTAACTGATCGGCTCTGTGTTTTGCATTTGTTAATTCATCATCATTATTTTGAGATGCCAACGAACTCATTTCTCCAAATAAATCTTCAATAATTATTGCTGGCTTTGGCTGACAAATAACAAACTTAGCAAATTCAATTGCTAAAGGCAATGCTCCACAGCCTTCTTTTCCTAAAAAAAGTAAAGCATGACTAAGTCTATTTTGCAAAACCATATCTTGCAAATGAAGTTTTACATTTTCTTGTCCGATAACATTTTTCCAAAGCATGATTGCAAATATTAAACATATTTATTAGTTAAAAATTATCATATCAAATGAATAAGATTTAATTTCGAGAAATTGATTTTACATACCTTTTATTATATGATAGAACAATTAACCTTAAAATTTTTAAAAGATTTAAAAAATAATAATAACAAAGAATGGTTTGATAAAAATCGAAAAAGTTATGAGGCTGCTAAACAAAACTTTTTAGAGTTGACAACTCAAGTACTTGCAGGAATATCGAATAAAGATGAAAGTTTACAACATTTAGATCCTAAAAAATGTATTTTTAGAATTAATAGAGATGTTAGATTTAGTAAAGATAAAAGCCCCTATAAAACAAATATGGGAATGAGTATAACTAAAGGAGGAAAGAGTAGTATAAATGCTGGTTATTATTTTCATTTAGAGCCTAGTAATTGTTTTATTGGTGGTGGTTTATACATGGCAATGCCAGAAGAAGTAAAAAAACTTAGACAAGAAATAGATTATTGTTGGAACGATTTTAATAAAATTATTACTAATAAAAAGTTTATTGCTACGTATAAAGATTTAAATAAATCGAAAGAGTTTTCTTTATTACGACCCCCAAAAGGATATGAAGAAACCAATAAAGCTATTGAATATTTAAAACTTAAAAGTTGGATTGCAGGCACAACAATTTCAGATGATATTTTGTTAGATAAAAACTTATCGAAAAAAATAATTTCAACTTTTGAAATAATTAAACCCTTAATAGAATTTATAAATAAAGCAATTGATAATTAGTGTTAAATAATAAAAATGAATGCATCTATTACAAATATTAGAACAAATTATACTTTAAAGTCGTTTTTAGAAACTGATGTTAATGCTTGTCCTATTACTCAATTTTCTAAATGGTGGGATGAAGCTATTACTTCAGAAATTGATGAAGCAAATGCAATGACATTAGCTACTACAAAAAATGATAATACCCCATCGGCTAGAATTGTTTTATTAAAAGATTTTTCGAAAGATGGTTTCACATTTTTTACAAATTACGAAAGTGCTAAAGCCAATCAAATATCTTTCAACCCTAATGTAGCTCTATGTTTATTTTGGAAAGAATTACAAAGACAAATTAGAATAGAAGGAAGGGTTGAAAAAGTATCGCCAGAAATTAGTGACGAATATTTTAACACTCGTCCATTAGGTAGCAAAATTGGAGCTTGGGCTTCGCCACAAAGTAAAGTAATAGAAAGCAGAGAAATTTTAATACAAAACGAAGCAAATTATTTAAATAAATTTGGAGAAGATATTAAACGCCCAAATCATTGGGGTGGATATATTGTAAAGCCCGATTATATTGAATTCTGGCAAGGAAGAAGCAACCGTTTGCACGATAGAATTAGTTATAAATTAGAAAATAATACTTGGAAAATTTGCAGATTAGCTCCCTAAAATTTTAAGCTTGTATTAGTATTAAATTATTATAAGTAATAATAATTAACGAAAGTATAATAAGAAAATTTATTAAAATTGTTCGGCGAGGATATAAGAAAAAGTTAGAAATAAATGCAGCCATAGGAATTAAACAAATTATTTCTGGTTGAAAATTATTTGAGTTAAAAAACATAGTGCCTACTAATAATAAAATAAAAAAAATGAGCATCACAGTCCAACTTTTTCTAGTTTGAATTACCATTCTATTGTTATTGGGATACCAAGTTAACAAGCCTACAAAACTTAGCAATGTAATCACACAAAGTCTAAAAAGTATCCAAGGTTCCATACTTATACTAAAATGAAATTGAATTTTTGGAATAAAATTTTTATACACATATATTGAATCGAATAAAAATAATCCCGAAAAAATTAAATAAAGTGGGGCTACTAATCCAAATAAAAAAATTAACCATTCGGTTATTCTAAACGGTCGTAAAATAATTAAAGCAATTAATAATCCCACAACTACTAAAATTATTGGTGTATATAATACTGAGCTTATACAAGCAACAAATCCTACATTAAACAAAAGTTTTTTGGGTTCTGTTGTATTATATAATTTCAATGCATTATAAAAAATCCAATTAATTAAACTTATGGCAACAATACTTGGACTAAATGCAAAAGCATTTATAAACATGGCAGTAAGTAGTATAAAAGCAAATGCAGTTGTGTAACCAGTTTTGCTAAACATTTTACTGCTATTTAAAAAAACATTAACTCGTATAGATTGTATAATTAATAAAAGCAAGTAAATAATACTTACTATAGTTGCATTATATACGTTTAAATATTTAATAAATAACCACGATAAAACTCCACTGTTTTCGCAGTAATTAATTTTAATTGGTACAAAAAATATATGTAAATGAAAAAGTATTGCAACTATAATCAAACTGAAAATAGTTAAAATAGATTTATCGCGAAATATTGAAATCACAGTTTTTAATAATCAATTTTTGCAAAACAAAGATAACTACGCAACATACAAGGAATAATAATTTGATTGGCTCCAACTTGTTTGGCATTACGTGGCATAAACTCGTATCCCTTGTCTAAATTTTTTAATGTTGAACTTCTAATAATTTGCCCATCTGGAGTTAAACTTTGTTCATTTAAAATTTGTTGTCTTTTTTCAAATTGATTAAAAAGAAATTTTAACTGATTTCCAGAATTAAAAAGGCCAAAGCCAATCATAGCATCAGAATTATCGTCGAATTGAGATTTACGAATAACATTTGTCCATTGTAAATTGGCAATAGAATCGAGACTCATTATTGCAACATTTTCAGAAAAATATCTAGTAACATTAAATGAATTTCCAAATCGATTCCAAGGAGAAGAATTAAATCCGGGAGAGCCAAAAGAATAAAAACCTCCATTTCCAAAAGTGGACATATTATTTAAATTATCCCATCTATTAAAATTATTATTACCACGTGTTGATGTGTATTCGTTTTCAGAAGTTAATAAAAATCCTCCATCTTTTTTTACAATAATGTCTTTAATAAAAAAATCATTAAATGCTGTTTTTGTTGACCCTGCTGTATTTGCATCATTTCTAAATTCACCATCAAAAGCAATAAGTGTTGAAGTTTTTTCTTTTAATAAACTATTATCCCAAATACTTGCATAAAGCCCTTGTATATCTCCACGTCTTTTATTACTGTATAATGAAGTAATAATAAATCGATCATTTGTATTATCAATTTTCAACTTAACCTCATCTAAATATACATTTTCTTTTTTAGCAATAAAATTGTATTTAAACAATTTAGATAAAGACGATTTTGTAATTAATATTAACTGTGCTATACTTTCGTTTCCATTAGAGCCAATCGCTTTTAAAAATCCAAAGTTCCCGTTATTATCAACTTCGAAGGAAGTTAAAAAGCTATTTCTTTCTCGCATGGGCACAGCTTCTGAGGCTTTGCTTAAAAGAGAAAGGTTTCTATCAAATAACAAAGTTGTTATTTGATGAACTTTATCAATAGAAGTATTTATTTTATAAAACTGAATTTTAGATTTATCAAAACTCTGAACAAATGAGTAAATCTTATTGTTTTGAACTTCTCGTGAATCTGTTGTATCTAACTGATAAATTTCGCCAACTTTTTTTCCATTGCCATCAATTTTTACTGCATTACAATAAATTATATTTCGCTTTTGATATTGATAAAATAAATAAGCATACTCATCATAAATCACAAAGTCAACATTAAAAACTCGATCGGTTAAATAGTCTAAATTAACTTTATCTAATTGTTTCATTTCTGCATCATAAACACTTATCGAATGTTGGTTTGCACTTGTTTTATACACTAATACTTTGCTATTAATTTTTCCAATAATCTCGTATTTCAATTCTCTAATCTCATTTCTGTCTGGTTCACTATACATTATTTTTTGCGAATAAGTAAGCTGATTAAATAAAAATAACGCCAGTATCACTATACAATTCTTCATGTTTTTAAATTAGAAAAATTCAAAGTTAATATCTAAACAATACTTAAAAATTTAAAAAATCAATATTAATTCAATATCAATCATACAATTTTATTAAGTATCACTTAATTGCTTATACATTTGTGTTTTAATTACAACAATTTCCATTTCGTGGGCAAGCAATTTAATAAGGTTTCGGCAGCAGGTTTAGTTATAGCATTAGGAATTATTTATGGCGATATTGGCACTTCTCCTCTATATGTTTTCAATGCAATTATTACAAATAAAATTATAAGTGATGAGTTAATTATTGGAACACTCTCTTGTATAATTTGGACATTAACATTACAAACAACACTTAAATATGTTATTCTAGTTTTAACGGCTGATAACAAGGGAGAAGGTGGAATTTATGCATTATATGCATTGGTAAGAAGGAGGAAAAAATGGCTTGTAATTCCAGCAATGATAGGTGGTGCAGCATTATTAGCAGATGGAATAATTACTCCACCAATTTCTGTTACATCTGCAATAGAAGGATTAAAAGAACTTCCAAGTCTGCAAAATATTGCTGTAGATACCATTGTTATAATTGTAATAGGAATTTTAGCATTATTTTTTTTAATGCAACAATTTGGTACAGCTAGTATTGGTAAATTATTTGGACCCATAATGTTTATTTGGTTTACTATGTTAGCAGTTTTGGGTTCAATTCATTTAGCAGATGACTTAAGTATTTTTAAAGCCCTGAACCCTTATTATGCAATTAGATTTTTAACTCATTACCCTCATGGTTTTTGGCTGTTAGGAGCAGTTTTTTTATGTACAACAGGTGGCGAAGCTTTGTATAGTGATTTAGGGCATTGTGGTAAAAAAAATATCAGAGTGACTTGGGTTTATGTGAAAATTTGTTTGCTTTTGAATTATTTTGGACAAGGGGCTTCTTTATTAGCACATCATAAAGGAACTAAAATTACTCCAGAAATAAAAGCTACTTTAGGTATTAATGCTTTTTACGATTTAATGCCTGAATGGTTTATAATAACAGGTGTTGTAATTGCTACTTCAGCAGCAATTATTGCAAGTCAGGCAATGGTTTCGGGTTCTTTTACTTTAATAAGTGAAGCATTGCGTTTAAGCCTTTGGCCTAAAATGAAAGTAAAATATCCTTCGGAAGAACGTGGCCAATTATTTGTACCTGGAATAAATATTTTAATGTTTATTGGGTGTGTGGGTGTTGTTTTATTTTTTAAAGAATCTTCTAAAATGGAAGCTGCATACGGCTTAGCTATTATTGTAACAATGATTATGACCACCATTTTATTTGCAAATTATCTTGTTTTTAAACGAGTAAAATCTATTTTAATTTATTTATTTATTGGCTGCTATTTAATTATTGAGTTTTCATTTTTAATAGCCTTACTTCAAAAATTTACACATGGTGGTTATATAACTTTATTATTAGGAGGTTTAATGTTTTTAGTAATGTATGTATGGCATAGAAGTAAAAAAATTAAAAACAGATATGTAGAATTTGTAAGACTAAAAAACTATATCCCACAATTAAAACAACTAAGTATTGATACAACTATTGCGAAATATGCTACACACTTAGTTTACATGACAAGTGCAAATAACACCAAGGAAATTGAGCATAAAATTATTTACTCCATTTTAAATAAAAAACCAAAAAGAGCCGATATTTATTGGTTTGTGCATGTTGATGTAATTGATGAACCTAATACTAGTGAATATATTGTTGACCATATTGTAGCCAACGATATTATTAGAGTTGAATTTAAATTAGGATTTAGAGTTGAACAAAAAATTGATTTAATGTTTAAAAAAGTGGTAATGGATTTGGTTGCCAATAATGAAGTGGATATAACCAGCAGATATCAAAGTTTAGAAAAAAATAATATTACAGGAGATTTTCAGTTTGTTGTTATGGAAAAGTTTTTAAGTCAAGATAATGAATTACCATTTTTTGAGAAAATAATTATGAAACTTTATTTCTGGCTAAAAGAAATTAGTTTAAGCGAAGAGAAAAGTTTTGGTTTAGATGCAAATAATGTTACTGTAGAGAAATTTCCTTTAATTGTTGCTCCTATTCAAGCTTTAAACTTAAAACGTGTTTATTTAAATAATTAGAGAATTAAATATTTTTATATTTTTTATAGGTTTTATTTCAATTAACAATTATTACCTTTATTGATATTTTTTAGCAATGAATGAAACTATTGAAACACCTAAAATTTTAACAGCAAAAGATTTTGTAACAGATCAAGAAGTACGCTGGTGCCCAGGTTGTGGCGATTATAGCATATTGGCACAAGTACAAAAAGTAATGCCCACTTTAGGTATTCCAAAAGAAAATATTGTGATTGTTTCTGGAATTGGATGTAGCAGTAGATTCCCATATTATATGAACACCTATGGAATGCATAGCATACATGGCAGAGCTGCAGCTATTGCAAGTGGATTAAAAGCATCTAGACCAGAACTAAGTGTTTGGATAGTTAGTGGCGATGGAGATAGTTTAAGTATTGGAGGAAACCATACCATTCATTTATTACGCAGAAATTTCGATGTAAATTTATTGTTATTTAACAATCAAATTTATGGCTTAACTAAAGGGCAGTATTCACCAACTTCCGAAGAAAAAAAAGTTACAAAAAGTACCCCATTTGGCAGTATCGATCATCCATTTAATCCATTGGCTTTAGCAATGGGTGCTGATGCTACTTTTATAGCTAGAAGTATGGATAGAGATACAAAACATTTACAACAAATTTTAATTCGTTCTAATCAACATAAGGGTTCATCGTTTGTTGAAATTTATCAGAACTGCAACATTTTTAACGATGAAGCTTTTGCAATGTTCACAGAAAAATCATCAAAAGCAGATGAAGCTTTATTTCTAGAACATGGACAACCATTGGTATTTGGAGCCAATAAAGACAAGGGTATAAAACTCGATGGCTTTAAACCAATTGTTGTTGAAATTGGTGATACTTATAGTGTTGATGATTTATGGGTACACGATGAAAAAGATTTTTATAAAGCTCAGACATTAGTAAGAATGTTCGATAATCCACAAAACGAATATCACTTGCCACGACCATTTGGTGTTTTTTACCAAACTGATAGAGCTTGTTACGAAGATGTAATGGCTTTACAAATTCAAGAAATAATATCTTCAAAAGGGAATGGCGATTTAGATAAACTGCTAAAAGGTAAAGAAGTTTGGGAAATTTTATAACCCTCTTTTCCCGATTAAATTTTAAATTTACCTTTACTCAATTATATTAAATTTTACACTTATTTTAGGTGTAAAATTGTTCTAAATAAAATTAAATTTTAAAGAAAATCATTATGAATAATCACGAAATTGATTACAAAGTTTATGGAGAAGAAATGCAATATGTTGAAGTAGAATTAGATCCTAATGAAACAGCAATTGCAGAACCTGGTGCATTTATGATGATGGATGATGGCATACAAATGCAAACACTATTTGGAGATGGATCTCAACAACAAAACAATAGTATTTTAAATAAACTGTTTAGTGCTGGTAAAAGAATGTTAGTTGGCGAAAATTTATTTATGACTGCATTTACAAATACATCGTATGGGAAAAAACATGTAAGTTTTGCATCGCCATATCCTGGAAAAATTGTTCCTTTAAATTTAAAACATTTAGGCGGAAAAGTGATTTGCCAAAAAGATGCTTTTTTATGTGCAGCAAAGGGAGTATCTATTGGCATTGAGTTTCAGAGAAAATTAGGAACTGGTTTATTTGGTGGAGAAGGATTTATTATGCAAAAATTAGAAGGCGATGGTATGGGCTTTTTACATGCAAGTGGTTTTGTTCAAGAAAGAATATTACAAGCAGGAGAAATACTTAAAATAGATACTGGTTGTATTGTTGGTTTTACTGCAAATGTTGACTATGATATACAATTTGTTGGTGGAATAAAAAACACACTTTTTGGGGGGGAAGGATTATTTTTTGCTCAATTAAAAGGACCTGGAATGGTATGGATTCAAAGCTTACCGGTTAGTCGTTTAGCAGCTAGAATTTTAGCTTATGGAACTTATAAAAGAAGAGAAGAAGGAAGTATTTTAGGCGGTTTAGGAAATTTACTTGATGGCGATGGCAGATAGTTGTTAACTTATTTCATTCAAACTTTTTATAACAATATCACATAATACAATTAATTCATCTTCTGTTATAATTAATGGGGGTGCAATTCTTAAACTAGTATCAGCAAATAAAAACCAATCTGTAATCAATCCATTTTGAATGCAAATTTTAGCTACAGTTTTTACGATATCAAAATTTTCTAATTCAATAGCAGCCCATAATCCAGCAGTATTTAATTTTATTATTTTTGGATGAATAAGCTTTTGATGAAATATTTTTTCTTTTTGTTTTACAGAATTTATCCAATTATTTTCTAATAAAACTTCCAAAGCAGCTTTGCCTGCTGCACAACTTACTGGATGTCCACCAAAGGTTGTGATATGACCCAGCACTGGATTGTAGCTTAAGGTGCTCATCATATTATTTGACGAAATAAATGCTCCCAATGGCATTCCTCCACCCAAAGCTTTGCCTAATAATAAAACATCTGGGATTACATTAAATTGTTCAAAAGCCCATAAACTTCCAGTTCTTCCAAAGCCTGTTTGTATTTCATCAAAAATTAATAAAGCACAATGTTCATTGCATTTTTCTCTTAGTGCTTGCAACCATTTTAAAT
>JANOVK010000006.1:0-1613 GCA_031417315.1 Chitinophagaceae bacterium
TTTTTAATTTTGCAAATTATACTATATCTGAACAATATTTCGGAAAAAATAAAACATATAGTTATTTAATTTCATTGCCTATTATATATTTTTTTATATCAATAATCGCAAAATTTATTGAATATTGTTTTATACCTAATGCATTTTTAAAGTTAATATATATTAGTTATAATAATATACCATATTTATTTCCATTAGTAGCTGGATTTTTTGCGAATTGCTCAGAATTAGTAAATAGTTATTTAAAGAAAGATGCTTTAGAAGCTGGTATAAGAGTAGAGTTAAAGTTTTTTAAATTATGTCGTTTGTTAGCCGACCAAGTGGGTGAATTAATAAACCAAAATGAGTTGAGCAATACTTTACAATTGGCTGTTGGAACAGTAGATAATTATTTATTGCTACTCCAAAAAAGTTTTATTGTACAATTAATACCACCCAAGTTTGGGAATCTTAGAAAAGAACTTACTAAAATGCCCAAAATATATTTTAACGATACAGGTTTACGCAATGTATTATGCAATAATTTTTTGGCTTTGAACGATAGGTTTGATAAAGGCAATTTATTTGAAAACGCTGTATACACAAGGCTTAGAAAACTTTATGGCAATGATGCTATTAAATATTGGCGAACAGCCGATGGCAACGAAGTTGATTTTATCATCGAAGAAAATTTAAATAAAGGATTAGCTTATGAAGTAAAGTATAATGATGTGCTATTTAAACCCAGTAAATACAAAAAGTTTCAAATAGCATATCCCAGTTTTCCTTTGCAAGTTATCAGCAATATTGCAGAAAAAAACGAAACCATTAAATTGATTAAAATGTAAATAGTATAACTGTTTTGACAACTTTTTGAAAGTTGTTAAAATTATAAAAGGTCAATTTTATAAGAAGACAAATTGTTACTTAGTATTCTTTAAATAAAATATTTATACTAAGTACTAAATGTGTTAATTTCGACGCTGCGTTAAATATTATTCGAAAACAAATTAAATAAAACAATATCATATTAATAAATTCCTGTTATAATTTTATAGCAGGAATTTTTATGTTAACATAAAATTATTTTCAATAAAATGCAAAATCAATTTAAATCACTTTTAGGAATTTTAAGATTAGTAGGTTTTGGGGAAGCCATTTCGTGGTTATTATTATTGGGCTTTGCCATGCCACTAAAATACATTTGGCATGAACCCATTTATGTGAAATATGTTGGTTGGACACATGGATTATTATTTATTTCTTATCTAATACTTGCTTATTTAGTAAAACAAAAAAATAACTGGACTTGGAAAAAATTGTATACCGCATTTTTAGCAGCATTTTTACCGTTTGGTACATTTTTTTTCGATAAACAATTAAAAAAAGAGACTGATTAAATAAGTACAACACTAGAATTATTAATCATTAATTTTTATTATAATTTTCAAATAACAAGTTAGCCTGATGAACAAATTTATTTTACCAGTTCAAAAATATTTTACAGCTAATGCTAATTCAGAAAAAGCACTTAGCATGAAAAAATATATGAAAAATCAGTTTGACTATTTTGGTTTAATAATGCCGTTTAGAAGAAAGTTCTGTACTGAATATATAAGAAAAAATCCATTAAC
>JANOVK010000007.1:0-8189 GCA_031417315.1 Chitinophagaceae bacterium
TGTTGACTCATTATTTTGGGCCAGCAATTTCGCCTCTTTCATCAACTATACTTAAAGAGATTCAATAGTATTTTTTATATTGATGGTTTCTGCTAACCATAAAAATTCTTGAGCAAATAAGTCAATATTTTTTCTGAAAGATTCGTCTATCAAATTATTGTTTACATCAAATTTTTTATCAACTAAAGGAGTAATCAACATTTGTGGTGATACAATTCCAAACAATGCAGGAACCATTAATAACAATTGTTGCGAAGCTCTCATTCCTCCCATAGCACCTGGACTTGCAGTTACCAAACCAAAAGTTTTTCTTGCTTGCTTTGGAAAATGATCCATCAAATTTTGTAATGCAGGAGAATAACTTCCATTATACTCAGGAGTTACAATAATAAATGCATCAGCATTAAATATTCTTTTAGCTAATGGCTTAAAATCATCAGGTGTTTTTTCAATGGTTGACCAAACATTTTGCAGTAAACCCAATTTCCAATCTCTAACATCAATTAATCCAATTTCGTGTTCGGTGTTTTCTTTGAAATAATTTTCTAAAAATTTTGCTACACGAATTGTTATGCTTATGTCTCTTGGACTACTACTTATTATCTCTATATTCATTTATCTAATTTACAATCGCCATATATTTTTCTTTATTCAAACTAATTCCAACAATATTTAAAACCAATAAAAGCACACCAATACCTTGTTCACCTGAAATTAGTAATTCCATTAAAACAATATTTAAAATAATTGGAGCTATTAAAATATAAGCTAATGCTCTAGTTTTAGGAACTAATAACATTACACCTATCATAATTTCTAACACTTTAATTACTGCCAAATAATGTGTTGATACTAACAAATTCATAAATGGTGCAACCTTGCTATTCATTGGTGGCATTGGAATAAAGTTTAAAAAAAAATTTGCTCCAAATACTAAAAAAACAAGGCCTAATAAATAAGCAGGTAAATTTCTAAGATGTTGTTGCATAGTTGTAGTTTTAAGTTAAAAAATTAATTCATTGGAACTTCCACAAATAATATTTCAGAATCTGAATTCGATTTTATTTTAAATTCTTCAACATCCCAAACTCCTATTGCATCACGTTTTAACATCACATTTTCTTCAATCTCAATTTCGCCCGAAATCACAAAAATATAAACCCCATTTCCAAATTTATTGATTTTATAATTTGTTTCATAATTTTCTTCAAACTTTCCCAAAGAAATCCAGGCATCTTGATAAATCCATAAACCTTTATTTCCAAAGGGAGCAACTAAATTTGTAATATGATTAATTTTAGTTTCATTTAAAAAAGATTTTTGATCGTATCTTGGTTCAACATTTTTTTTATTCGTTAAAATCCATAATTGTAAAACACAAACTTCTTCGGTTTTACTATGGTTAAATTCGCTGTGTTCTATACCACTACCAGCACTCATAACTTGCACATCATACTTTTTAATTATTCCATTTCCACCAGTATTATCATTATGTTCAAGTGCACCACTTAATGGAATAGTAATAATTTCCATATTATCGTGAGGGTGTTTGCCAAAACCATATCCAGCTTTAATAATATCATCATTTAAAACTCTTAGTTTTCCAAAATGAGTTTTGTTTGGATGGTACCATGAGCCAAAACTAAAACTATGATTGGCTTGCAACCAACCATGGTCTGCAATGCCACGTGAATTTGATTTATGTATAACTTTTTGCATAAACTCTAATCTTCTTTAATTCTAAATTGCTCTAATAAATTGTTTAATGTACTTGCATTTTGTGTAGATAAAGAGATTGATTCATCCCAAATTGCATTTAACTTTATAGATGCTTTTTCTAAAATTTCAATCCCTAAAGTAGTTAATTTTATTACAGTTTGTCTGCCATCAATTTCACCTTGTGTTCTTTTAATAAAATTTTTTGTTTCAAGCCTATCAATAATTCTAGGCACGTTAGAACTTTTTTCAATCATTCTACTAGCAATATCTTTTACACACATTAATTCTGGATACTTGCCCTTTAAAATTCTTAACACATTATATTGCTCGTGTGTTAAATCAAAAACTTTAAGTTCTTTAATACTTAAAGTTTTAATCCACCAAGCGGTGTATAAAATATTTAACCCAGCTTTTTGTACTTCGCTTTTGAAGTTTGTACTTTTGATTGCTTCTTCTAATTTCACAAAGCAAATATAGATGTATATACATCTATATCCAAATTAAACAATAATTAAAAAGAAAATTAGTATTATGTCATTAACTTTTACACTTGTTCAATCTAATCTTTTTTGGGAAAACAAAAAAGCTAATCTCGAAATGTTTGAACAAAAAATATTTGGCATAAAAGAAAAAACACAGGTTGTGGTTTTACCAGAAATGTTTACTACTGGGTTTAGCATGAAGCCTAATTTATATGCAGAAAAAATGAATGGAGAAACTATAAATTGGATGAAAAAAATAGCACAAGAAAATAAAATAATTCTTACAGGAAGTTTAATGATAGAAGACGAAAATGAAAAATATTTTAATAGATTAATTTGGGCTTTACCAAATGGTGAATTTGGGTTTTACAATAAACGACATTGTTTTGCATTTGCAGGAGAAGATAAACATTATACCGCAGGAAACAAAAAATCTATTGCACAAGTAAATGGATGGAAAATTAATTTACAAATCTGTTACGATTTGCGTTTCCCAGTTTGGGCAAGACAATCAAAAGAAGAAATGTATGATGTTTTATTATATGTAGCAAATTGGCCAAAGCGTAGAAGTTATGCATGGAAATCTTTATTAATTGCCAGAGCAATAGAAAATCAGTGCTATGTTGTAGCTGTTAATAGAATTGGTTTTGATGGAAATAATATTGAACATAGTGGAGATAGTATGGTAATAAATCCCTTAGGAGAAATTTTATATAGTAAAGAAAATATTGAAGATATTTTTACAATAACATTAAATAAAGAATTGATAGAAGAAATAAGATTGAAGTTTCCGTTTTGGAAAGATGCTGATGATTTTTTAATAAAATAAATGAAGATGATTACTGAATCAACAAAGTTGAGAATTGACAAATATTTATGGGCAATTCGTTTATTTAAAACAAGAAGTCAGGCTGCTGATGCTTGTGATAAAGGAAAAGTGAAATTAGGTGGCAGCTCAATAAAGGCTTCAAAAACAGTTGTTATTGGAGATGAATATGAAGTAAAAACAGAAGCAAAAAAATGGGTGATAAAAGTTGTTGGCATACTAACAACAAGAGTTCAGTATGCAGAAGCAGTAAAATATTATATTGATATAACGCCAGAAGAATCTTTAGATAAAATTGCTTATAAAACAACATCTTTTAATACCGGAAAAAGACAAAGTAAAATAGGACGGCCCACAAAAAAACAGAGTAGAGATTTAGAAAATTTTATGGATTAATTTAATAAATTATTTTTTCTTAACTGGCAATTTTTCGTTTAAAAGTGCTCTTAACTCGTGTCTTATATCATCAGTAATTTCATCTTTTGGTATAATAAAAAAAGATTTATTATTAAAATATAAATGAAAGAAAAAAGGACTTTCGAAAAAGTGAGAAATTGTATTCCAATCCCAATTTACAAATCCTTTATCGTTTTCTAATTTAATAGAATTTTCATTAATCCAAACAGTAAAACTATCCTTAAAAATAGAAGTCTTTTTATAAATATTATAAGGCAAAATATACCAAATTGCAATTAACATTATTAACCAAATAAAGGTTCCCAACAAAAAAGGTTCTGGTCTAATTTTTTTTAAATAAAATAATACTGCAGCTGAAATTGCAAATACATTTACCAAAATCATCATTACTTTAATTTCCCCTCTCGATAAAAAATGTAATCGCAAAGCTTGTATTACTTTTTTCTTATTATAACTAAATGCAAATTCCATAGTTGCAAAAGTATTTATTATGATTTAAGTTTATTCAATAAAAAAGCCACTAGTAATTTTTTAACTAATGGCTTTTTTTACAATTTAATTTTTTATAGCTTATAACTCAACCCAACACCAATACCATGTTGCATTTGATGTTTACCTACTTCAATATCATTATACCTCATATTAATACTTACAGTTGCACCAATATGTTTATTTACAGTTAAAGTAAATAAATTTGCCTGAACGAATAATACAATTTTTAATTCAAAATTTCAACTTATTAAATATTTTCAGTTTCTATTTCTTCAAGTCGGTTTTCGTTCCATTCTAAAATAAAATTATTACTGCCTTCGCCCATAATAATTTTCATAAATCGTAGTTGAGATAATTCTAAAATTGATAAGAAAAGAAAGATTGCATGTATGCGACTTTCGCAATCGTTAAATATTTTTTCGAAGGTTACAGTTTTTTCTTTTTCAACAAACATGGTCATAAATTCTCTACAACCTTCCATTGTATAATCGTATTTTATTACCGTATGAACTGGTTTATTTTGGCGTTCGTGAACACGAAGCATTACTTTTTCAAATGCTTTCATTAATTTAAAAAGAGTGATATTTTGAATTTCAGTTCCTTCCCCACTTTCTTCTCCAATTTCAACTAATTCTTTTTGTAAGTTACCACGTTTAACCATTAACATACGCAGTGCTTCCATTTCAGCCATTGTAGCTGATACCTCTTTGAATTTTTTATATTCTAAAATTTTATCTATTAATTCTTGTCTTGGATCTATTTCGTTTCCTTCTGCATCAATTTCTTTTCGGGGTAATAACATTTTTGCTTTAATACGCATTAATGTTGCTACGAATAAAATAAACTCGCTCCCCAATTCAATATTTAGTTTTTCTTCGGCATGTACATAGTCTAAAAAATCGGTAATTATTTTTGTTATCTCAATATTATAAATATCAAGTTCATCTCTTTCTATAAAAAATAACAACAAATCAAATGGGCCTTCGAAATGTGGAAGTTTAATTTGGTATTGTGCAGTACTCATATATGCAAATAAAAGTATTTGAAAGGATATAATAAATAAAAAAAGCCACAAACACTATTAATTATGCTTATGGCTTTTGGTAGTCTCTTAAGGAGATACTATCTCTTTAAAGAATCTCTAATTTCCATCAATAATGAATCTGTTGAAGATGGTCCAGCAGCCGGAGCCTCGGCTTCTTTTTTCTTCATTTTATTAATAGATTTAATAATTAAGAACATAATAAATGCAACAATAATAAACTCAATTGTTACTGTAATAAAGCTACCATATTTAATTGCAATTTCGGCTGAAGTTTCTTTACCATCGGCACCCATTTCAGCTGCTTTTAATACATACTTCCATGCAGTTAAGTCTTTTCCTTGTATCAAACCCACTAAGGGCATTACCATTCCATCAATAAATGAAGAAGTTACTTTTCCGAAAGCACCACCCATAACAAAGGCAATAGCCATATCAACTAAATTACCTTTAAGAGCGAACTCTTTAAATTCTTTCATCATACTCATAATAAAAAGTTTTGGTTAATTAAAAAAGCAATATAATAAAAATAAATTAATACTTATTTTTTTATTCCTGGGTATTGCATTTTTAAACTGGTTAATAAAGTATGTAGTGTAGATGCAATAATGTATTCTTTATACCAATTTTGATCTGATGGAGTAATTATCCAAGGCACTTTATTACATTTATTAAAGCAATCTTCATAAGCACTCATATATTCTTTCCATAGTTTAGCTTCTTCAAAATCGTTAGCATTATACTTCCAATTTTTTCGGGGAATTTCTATTCTTTCTTTTAATCGTTCTTGCTGCTCTTTTGGAGATATATGCAAATAGAATTTTAGAATATGAGTGCTATTATGTTTTACTAATAATTCTTCGAAATCATTAATAGCTTTCATTCTCAACTTTGCAGTTACATCGTTACACCATTTATGTACACGTGTAATTAAAATATCTTCGTAATGACTTCTATTAAAAATTTGAATCATTCCTTTTGTTGGAGAATGTTGCTGAATTCTCCATAAAAAATCGTGAGATAATTCTTCGGTAGTTGGTGCTTTAAAGCTTTTAACTTTTACGCCTTGTGGATTTAGTCTTCCAAAAACATCTTTAATTGCTCCATCTTTTCCGCTTGCATCCATACCTTGTATTACTACTAAAACACTATGTTTATTTTCTGCAAACAATAAATTTTGTAACTCATCTAATTCAATTAATAGTTTTTCTGTTTTTGCTTTTATTTTAGATTTATTAGCTGCTTTGGGTGCTCGTGTACTAATTTTTGATAATTGTATTAATTCCATAGTTTAGCTTTTTTAAGAAATGTAAGAAATGAAGATAATAATCTTATGATAAAAATTATAATAGAAATTATAATAGCCTATTTTTTTGCATCTTCGCAAGAGACAAATAAAGTATGAAGCAGGATTTATATAATAATTTGATTGAAAGAAAAAAACAAAATAAAAAATCTTTTGCGGTTTTAATAGATCCCGATGGAGTTGATGTAAATTCTATTGAAAAAATTATTTCAATTTCATTAGAAGCAAATGTTGATTATTTCTTTGTTGGTGGAAGTTTGGTGTTATCAAATAAATTAGATGAATGTATTCAACAACTTAAAAAGTCCCAAATTCCTGTAGTATTATTTCCTGGCTCACCATCACAAGTAAGTAAATATGCTGATGCATTACTTTATCTTTCTTTAATCTCTGGTCGAAACCCAGAATTACTTATTGGTCAGCATGTAGTAAGTGCTCCATTTGTAAAAAATAGTGGATTAGAAATTATTCCAACTGGATATATGGTTGTTGATGGAGGTGCACCAACATCAGTTTCTTATATGTCGAATGCAGCACCTTTACCTGCAGATAAAACTGATATTGCTATGTGTACTGCAATGGCTGGCGAAATGCTTGGAATGAAAATTATTTATATGGATGCAGGTAGTGGTGCAAAATTTCCTATCTCTGAAAAAATGATAGAAAAAGTAAGTTCAAATATTGAAGTTCCACTAATTATTGGTGGAGGAATTATTGACCCAGAAAAAGCATATTTAAATTGTAAAGCTGGAGCAGATGTTATTGTTGTTGGAAATGCAATTGAAAAAGATGCTAGTTTAATAAAACAAATGTGTGCTGCTGTGCATAGTAGTTTTATCAGTATATAAAATAACAGTTTAATTTGATGAATTAACTTATAGATTTTGAGTTATTGACTTTAGTAAAATTATAAAACAAAAAAAAGGCTGTCTTAAAAGGGCAGCCTCTTTTTTTTATAAATATGTTATTCTACAATTCCTTCTAGGGCAAATAGAAAAGCAAAGTTGAGTGCTACATCTTTTAAATAATCGAATCGTCCACTTGCCCCTCCATGACCAAATTCCATATTTGTGTGCAGCATAACAACATTGTTATTTGTTTTATTGGCTCTAAGCTTTGCAACCCATTTTGCTGGTTCAAAATACTGCACTTGACTGTCGTGCAAGCCAGTTGTTACAAGTAAATTTGGATATGCTTTTTTCTCAATATTTTCATAAGGGCTATAACTTTTCATATAATCATAAGCATCTTTATTTTTAGGATTTCCCCACTCATCAAACTCATTTGTAGTTAGTGGAATATTTTCATCAAGCATTGTATTTATAACATCTACAAAAGGTACTTGTGCAATAACACCATTCCACAACTCAGGAGCCATATTTACTACAGCACCCATTAATAAACCACCTGCACTTCCACCTTGTGCATATAAATGTTCTTTGCTTGTATAATTTTCTTTAATTAAAAACTCGCCACAATCTATAAAGTCAGTAAAAGTGTTTTTCTTCTTCATTAATTTTCCATCTTCATACCACTGCCTACCCATTTCTTGTCCACCACGAATATGTGCAATTGCATATGTAAAACCTCTATTTAATAAACTTAATCTTGAACTACTAAAACTAGCATCCATACTAGCACCATAACTACCATAAGCATATAATAATAATGGGGCTTTTCCATCTTTATTAAATCCTTTTTTATACACAAGACTAATAGGCACTTTTGTACCATCTTTTGCAGTTGCAGTAAGCCTTTCAGTTACATAATCTTTTGCATTATAGCCACCCATAATTTCTTGTTGTTTCATCAGCTTTTTATCTTTGGAACCCATATTATAATCATACACTGAAGATGGAGTTGTAAGAGAGGTATAACTAAAGCGTAAAGTGCCACTATTATAAT
>JANOVK010000008.1:0-16812 GCA_031417315.1 Chitinophagaceae bacterium
GGCAAAAAGGAACTATGCTTTTACAGCCATTTGATAAATCACAAAAACCAAAAGAAATTCCAATCGAAGATTTTTTTCATAAAATTGTTATGCTTCGCGATAGATTAAGAGTGCTCGAACAAAACATAAATAGTAATAAAAAATTAAGTGATGAGGAAAAGGTAAATATGCAACAATATATTACACGCTGTTATGGATCGTTAACTACATTTAATGTTTTATTTAGATTTAAAGAGGATTGGTTTGTTGGTGATAAAGGAAATAAAGATGACTAATTATTTCTATAAATTGTAGTTGGACTTGATTGAACAGATGCATATAACACAATATCAGCAAGCGTTACATTTTTTGGAGCATTAATTGCATAAATAATTGCATCAGCAACATCTTCGGGTTTTATTGGTTCAAAACCTTCGTATATTTTATCAGCTCTCTCTTTGTCGCCTTTAAATCTTACCAAAGAAAAATTAGTTTGAACTGCACCAGGAGCAATATTTGTAATTTTTATTCCATGCTGAGTTAAATCTAATCTCATACCCTCAGAAATTGCTTCAACTGCTTTTTTACTTGCACAATACACTGCTCCATTTTGATAAGTATATTTTCCTGCTACAGAACTAATATTTACAATATGTCCACTTTTTCTTGATACCATTAGTGGCATTATTTCTTTCGAAACGTAAAGTAATCCTTTGATATTAGAGTCTATCATCAAGTCCCAATCATCAGTATCTCCAGCTTCTATTGATGATAGTCCATGTGCATTTCCTGCACAATTAATTAATATATCTATATTTTTAAAATTACCATGCAAACTTTCAAAAGCCTTTACAACTTCTTTTTTATTGCTTACATCAAAATTTAAACTTACCACTTTTACAAATTTCCCCAATTCAATTTCAAGATTTGCAAGCATAACAGAATTTCTACCACATATAATTAAATCAATATTATTTTTTGCAAATGCTCGAGCAGTTGCTAATCCAATGCCTGAAGTTGCACCAGTTATTAAGGCAATTCGATTCATATTAATAATAAAATTTTAAAATAAATGCACCAATTGCCCATAAAATAGTAGAAATAAAAATTCCCTTTGCAGTTTTATCAATATGCTTATTAACGAAAATTGTAAAAATTACTGCATTTGCAAATAACGAAAAAGAAATCATGCTTGTAAGTAAAGATTTTTGAATAGATAAAACTTGAAAAAAATCACTTACAGAAAACATTTTAAATTTCCATAAATAAAAAACTATCATTCCTAAAAATGGAGTTAATAACCCCAAAAAAATTCCATACTTTAAATTATCTTTTAACATTAGAATTTCCAATTTTCAATTTTCTTTTTAATAATATAGTTTGTTAAGTCAAACTGAATAGGAACAAGACTTACATAATTATTTGCTAAAGCCCAAACATCAGTATCTTTAGCTTTATCAAAATTTACAAACTCACCTGTTAGCCAATAATATTTTTTGCCATGAGGATCTAATCGCATCGTAAATTTTTCTTCATATTTTGCATAAGCTTGTTTACAAACTTTAATGCCATTTATTTTAGCATAAGGAATTGCAGGAATATTTACATTAAATAAAAGATGTTTATCAATATTTTTATGACTTAATATTTGAGCAACAACTTTTGCGACAATTTTTTTTGATGGTTCGAAATCTGCTTGCAAACTATAATCTAATAATGAAAACCCAACAGATGGAATACTCTCGATTGAAGCTTCCATTGCTGCACTCATAGTACCGCTATAAATAACATTTATGCTATGATTGGCACCATGATTAATTCCACTTAAACAAATATCGGGTTTGCGATGCAACACTTTATCAACTGCCAACTTTACACAATCAACAGGTGTGCCTGTTGAAGTGTAAGCTTCTATTCCATGTATAAAATCTACTTTTTGTAATCGTAAAGGTTGATTAATTGTAATGGCATGCCCCATTCCACTTTGAGGTTTATCTGGTGCAACCACCACTACTCTACCAAAAGGCATTGCTGCTTCTGCTAAAGCCAGTATACCAGGTGCAGTTATGCCATCATCATTTGTTACGAGAATAATTTTTTCTTCTTTTTTTAGTTTTTTTGTCATTCGAAAATTCTATTTACTAATCATTTTAATTACGGGTATAATCATTTCTTCTAAACTAATTCCTCCATGCTGAAAAGTATTTTTATAATAATTTACATAGTGATTATAGTTATTAGGATAACACAAAAATCCATCTTCTTTTGCAAATATAAAAGATGAGTTTACGTTTGGAACTGGCAATCCTGCTTCTCTAGGGTCTTTAAAAGCTAACACATTCTTGGCGTCATAATTTAAATTTCTGCCATGTTTATAACGTAAATTACTTGTTGTTTGCTTATCTCCTATTACTTTATTTGGAGTATTCACACGAATTGTTCCATGGTCGGTTGCTACAATTAATCGAATTTTTTTATCTGCAATTTTTTTAAGAGCTTGATGCAATGCACTATGTTCGAACCAACTTTTTGTTATACTTCTATAACTAATTTCATCGCTTGCTAATTCTTTTAAAACCTCCATCTCAGTTCGTGCATGAGATAACATATCTACAAAATTATAAACGATCACATTTAAATCATTACCTAACAAATTATGAATATTGTTTACCAATTGTTGCCCATCGTTATGATGTAAAACTTTAGTATAACTTGTTTTAATTTCATCTTTCTTCATCCTCTTTATTTGAGCTTTAAAGAAATCTTCTTCAAACATATTTTTCCCACCTTCTTCATCATCATTCTTCCATTGTTCTGGAAATGCTTTTTCAATATCAATTGGCAATAATCCGCTGAAAATGGCATTACGACTGTATTGTGTAGCTGTTGGTAAAATAGAATAAAATGTTTCTTCTTCTAAAATTCTAAAACTTTCAGCAAAAATTGGCTGTATTGTTTTCCATTGATCGTATCTTAAATTATCAATTAAAATAAAAAAAGTTGGAATACCTTTTTCAACATGAGGTAAAACTTTAAACTGAAATAAAGTATGGCTCATTATTGGTACGTCTATCGTTTTTGGGTTCATCCACTTTGCATAATTTTTACTCACGAATTTAAAGAACTCTGTGTTTGCTTCTTGTTTTTGTTGAGCTAAAATTTCTTGCATTTCTGGACTGTTACTTTTTTCCATTTCAAGTTCCCAGTAAACTAATTTTTTATATATATCCATCCAACCATTATAATCTGGATTATCGTTTAAAGCCATAAACAATTCTCTAAACTGTTGCTGATATGCAGTTGTAGTTTTTTCTGCAACCAATCTTTTATTGTCGATTATTTTTTTTAAACTTAGTAAAACTTGATTAGGATTTACTGGCTTTAATAAATAATCACTTATCTGGCTTCCTATAGCATCATCCATTAATGATTCAGTTTCATTTTTTGTAATTAATACTACTGGAATACTTTGATTAATTTCTTTAATTTTGGCTAATGTTTCTAAACCAGAAATACCCGGCATACTTTCATCTAGTAAAACAACATCAACTAAATTGTCTCTCACAAACTCAATTCCTTCGAATCCATTTGTAAAAGTCGATACATCGTATCCTTTATTTATTAAAAAAAGTTTTTGAGATTGCAAACTTTCAATTTCATCATCAACCCATACAATTTTTGCTATTGACATATTTATTATTTAAAATGTACATAGAAAACAGAATAATTTATTTCCAAATGTTTCCTAAGAAAGTAAAAATTTAATCGAGTATAATAAATAATTTATTTGCTTGCCAAATATATAAACCTAACAATCACTTTAACAAGTTATTGTTTTTTTTAACAAGGATTATATATTTAATTAAATTGAGGATCTAATGGATAATTTATGAGCATTTTGTATTCTCCACCTAAATCTGTTAAAACTTCTTTCCATAAAGTTTCATCATTTAAGTTAAAAATAAATTTCTTTTTTGCATGATGAATAATCCAACTTTTTTGATCAATCTCTGCATCTAACTGTCCTTCACTCCAACCACTATAACCAATATAAAATCTTATATCTCTTGGCGAAATTTCATTATTTTTTATTAAGGAAATTACTTGCTCAAAATTTCCACCCCAAAAAATTTCTTCATTAACTTTTATTCCACCATTTATTAAATTAGGTTTAGTGTGTAAAAAATGTAAGGTGTCAACTTGTACTGGTCCTCCATAAAATACGGGGAAATGGATTGTACCAATTTCTTGAATTAACTCATTTAAATTTTTCGAATATTGTTTGTTCAAAACAAATCCAAAACAACCTTCTTTTTCGTAATTGCAAATAAATATAACCGATCTTTTAAAATTTGGATCTTTTAAAAATGGATCGCTAATTAAAAGTTTTCCTGTTTCTAATTTCATCATTTTTGTTCATTTTATATTTAAAGCAATATAAGATACTTTGGTTAAAATGTTTCTAAAGTTTTTTAGAATATAAACTTAACTTACCTGAGTGTTTATATTTGCATTGAATGAAAAAAATTTTACCTGTAATTATAACTTTAATTTGTTTATCCTTACTTGGATTAATTATTTTACAAGCATCATGGCTTAATAATTTAGTGCAATTACGAGCTGCACAAATTTCTGGAAAAATTAATGAAGCTTCTTCAACAGTTTCATTTGAGATTGGTAGAACTTTGTTTAGTAAAAAATCTTCACACAAAAATAAAAGATTACAACGATTATCTTTTACCAATGATTTATTTAATGTGCTAAGACCAAAAATGGTTAGTGAACACTATTCAATGCAAGATATTAATGATAAACTTAAATCGGCTTTTAATAATGAGGAATTAAAAAAAATTAAGTTTGATTTTGCCATTGCAAATAGTTCTGGCGATTATGAAATGCAAACTGCAAATTATGCTGCAAATTTTTTTGATTCTACTTCTAATAAAAAATTTTTCTACCCCATTATGCCAGATATGGGTACAGAGTTAGAAGGAATAAATCAATCTCATAATCTTATTTTAATTGTTCCAGATTTTAGAAAACAAGTTTGGGGTTCATTATTATTTATTATTTTAGGAAGTGCATTATTTACTTTAGTAATTTTTGCAGCCTTTTTTATAACTATTAGAACATTATTTAATCAGAAAAAAATTAGTGAAATAAAAAGCGATTTTATAAATAATATGACGCATGAGTTTAAAACTCCTTTGGCTACAATTTCTCTTGCAATAGATTCCATAAAAAATAAAAAAGTGCAATCTGATATTGAGAAAATTGAATATTTCAGCAATATAATAAAGGAAGAAAATATTAGAATGAATAAACATGTTGAAACTATTTTACAAGCTGCATTAATTGAGAAAAAAGAACTGCAATATAATTTTCAAAAAATAAATACTCATTTAATAATTGCAGATGTTTTTGATAATTTTCAATTGCAATTAATAGAGAAAAATGCTACTTATGAACTGCTGTTAAATGCTACAGATAATTTAATTTATGCAGATGCATTACATTTTACAAATGCTATTTCGAATTTAATTGATAATGCAATAAAATATTCGAAAGAAAATTTAAAAATAATTGTTAGAACATATAATAAAAATAAATCATTATTTATAGTTATTGAAGACAATGGAATTGGGATGAATAAAGAAACAGTTAAACATATTTTCGAAAAATTTTATCGAGCTCATACAGGTAATCTTCACAACATTAAAGGCTTTGGTTTAGGAATGAGTTATGTTAAAACTATTATGGATGCTATTAACGGTAAAATAAAAATTGAAAGTAGTTTAACAAAAGGAACAACATTTACAATTGAAATTCCAATTGAAAAAAAATAATTTATAAATCTAATCTTGCATTTATCCATTCATCATCAAAATTCACGTTATACTTTTTGTAGAAATTAATTGCTAATTCGTTCCAATCTAAAACTTGCCAAACAATTGCCTTAAAATTTTTTTCTTTTGCCTCAACAATTAAAGCATCGAATAATAGTTTCCCAATTCCATTTCTTCTCCATTTTTCTGTTACTATAATATCTTCTAAATACATTCTTACTCCTTTCCAAGTGCTAAATCTTTTATAGTATAATGCAAATCCAACAATAGTTAACTCAGAATTTTCTGTAATTTCTGCCACTTTTGCCCACCAAATTGGGTTATGTCTAAAGCCATTTTTAATAAACTCAGTTTTAGTAATAGTTACTTCATTTGGTGCTTTTTCAAAAATTGCTAACTCTTTAACTAATGCTAATAATTGATCACAATCCTCTTCAATTGCATTTCTAATAATTACATTTGACATTTTAAATTACTAACAGTAAATATTATTATTTTTTAAATTTTAAATTCGCCCGATATTTGCAAATATTTATTTTTTATGATTAGTAATCGCAAATTTATATTATTAGTTACTTTTTTTTCTATGCTTGTATTAAGCAATTGTAACATTAAATCAAACGACTCGAATGATGATGATACTGAAGAATTAGAAAATAAAGAAGAGGAATCTTTAGAAAGATATAAGCAGGAATTTGAAATGACTAAAGATCCAGTAACAAATAAAATTCCAGAAGGAAAATTATGGGAAGCAATAGAATATACAAAAAACCTAAAAAATAGTATTGCACCATGGCAAACAGAAAGTATTTTATGGCAAGAAAGAGGACCTATTTATGATAGTGTTGGTGCAGGTGGCAATAGACGTGGAGGAGGTGTTAATAGAACAGAAGGATATACTTCTGGAAGAGTTAATACAGTTGTAATTGATGCAGCTGACCCAAGTGGAAATACTGTTATTTCTGCTGGAGTTTCTGGTGGTATTTGGAAATGTACTAATTTTCTTTCAACAGCTCCTAATTGGATGCCCATTAATGATTTTTTAAGTAACCTTTCAATTTCTTCAATTTGTCAAGATCCTTCGAATGAAGATATTTTTTATGCAGCCACTGGTGAACCTTTTAATAACCAAGGTGCAGTTAGAGGCAATGGTGTATTTAAATCAACAGATCATGGTGTAACTTGGGTGCACTTACCAACAACTGCAGGTATTACAAAAAGTTTTAAAATTGAATGTGACGAATCGGGAAATGTTTATTATGCAACAGCTGGAAATGGGTTAATGAGAAGTATAAATGAAGGAGCATCTTGGACAACAATAACGCCTACTGGCACTTCAACTTCTTGTACTGATTTTGAACTTTCGAGTACTGGTAAATTGCATGTTAGTTTAGGATTTTTTGGAACAACAATTTTTTATAGATATACTTCAACCCCTGCAACTGTTTCATCTAATTCTTGGCTTTCGGGAAATGGAATTAGAACCTCAACAACAAGTACTATGCGATTAGAATTAGCAACACAAGGCGATGTTGTTTATGGTATTACTTGCAACGCATCAAGAAACGTAGATAGTTGTTATAAATCTGTTGATGGCGGTGCTAATTGGCAATTAATGAACCCAACAACAGCTTACCCAACAGGAGTTGCAAATGGGCAGGGATGGGTAAATTTAACTTTAACAATTAGTCCTAATAACAGCAACGAAATTATTATTGGAGGCTTAGATGCTTATCGATCTACAAATAGTGGTGCAAATCTTACTAAAATTACATATTGGGCGTCACAATCTCCCTATGTTCATGCAGATCATCATTACATGAAATGGTGGAATTTAGGAGGACAAACATGTATGTTAATTGCTGGAGATGGAGGTATTTTTTGGTCTACAGATAATGCTGCAACTTTTAAAGATAAAAATAAAAATTTTGGAATTAAGCAATTTTATTCTTGTGCTATTCATCCTACATTAACAAACTATTTTTTGGCAGGTGCACAAGACAATGGATCGCATCAATTTAAAAACGAAGGATTAAGTTATTCTACTGAAGTTACTGGTGGTGATGGTTGTTTTACTTTTATTGACCAAGCAAATCCAAATTATCAATTTACTACTTATGTATATAATGCATTAAGAAGAAGTACTAACGGAGGCACCTCTTTTTCTAGTTATACTTTATCAAGTGGAGGTTCTTTTGTAAGCCCAATGGATTATGATCATTATAATAAAAAGTTTTTTTGTAGTGATAGTGTTGCAAAATTTATTAGATGGAATAATCCGGCAACAACAAATTCACCAACTGTTTCATCATTTACTTTAACAGGCTCAGTTGTTGGAACTCCAACTGCTTTTACAGTTTCTCCTTTTTCAACTGTTGGCAATGGAAAAACAAAAATATTTTTTGGTACTAATAATGGAAAATTGTACTCACTTTCTAGTGCTGATACTGTTAGTTCAAATGCTTCAGCAATTGCAAGACTTACAAATATTTCTGGCTCCTCATTTCCTACTGGAACTATAAAATGTATTGCTGTTGGAAGTAGCGAAAATAATTTAGTTGCAGTTTTTTCAAATTATGGAGTTAATAATGTTTGGGTAACAACAAATGGTGGTACAAATTGGATTGCAATTGATGGTAATTTGCCAGATATGCCAGTTCGTTGGGCTGCATTTCATCCAACATCAAATACTAAAATAATTTTAGCAACCGAAGCTGGCGTTTATGTTACTGGAAATGTTAATGGCTCAAGTACTCAATGGTTACCAAGTATTGGGTTCCCTTTAGTAAGAACTGATATGTTTAGAATTAGAGCATCTGATAATACAATTGTTGCTGCTAGTTATGGTCGTGGTTTATGGACAGGAAATATTTTAAGTATTTTACCATTAAAAAATATTAATTTAAAAGTAATTTCTAGTAAAGATAATTTAGCTAAACTTGAGTGGAAAAGTGTTGATGCTTCAAGTAATATAAAATACAGTATTCAAGCGAGTACTGATGGAATTAATTTTTATGAATTTGATAAAGGCGACTTTAATAAATCAAATTCTAATCATAATTTTAATTTGCCCAATATATATTATAGAATTATTGGCTCTGAGCCAAATATAGCTTCAATAGTATCAAATACTGTGCATGTAAAGGCAACTATAAATTCAATTAAAAATTTAAGTTTAACTATTTTCCCAAATCCTATTTTAAACGATGGAAAGTTTATTGTTTCATCAAAAGAAAAAGGTATAGCTACTTGGCAAATAATTAATTCAACTGGAATTATAATGCAACAAGGAAAAAATAATATAGATGAAAATTCCTTTATTCAACAAAACATAATTACTTCAAAACACAAAAGTGGCAATTACTTTCTTAAAGTAGAATTAAATGGTAGTGTTGTTACAAAACAATTTTTAAAAAATTAAAGAGCTTTAAAATATTCAATTAATAGTCATTGTTATGCTCATTATTAAGTAATACAATAAGTTCATTTAACTTATTTTCACAAACTAAATTTTATTGAATGTTAAATCAAAAAAGGGTTGTCTTTTTATTAATCTTTTTAATTCTTACAACATTTTCATCAAATGCTCAAACCCCAAGTCCAGAAACATTTTTAGGCTATAAAATTGGAACACAGTTTACACCTCATTATAAAATAATTGAATATTTTAATACTATTTCACAATTTAATAAAGAGAATATTTTAATAGAAAGTTATGGTAAAACTTATGAAGGAAGAGATTTAATATTGGCAATACTATCAAGCAAAGAAAATATGGAAAAATTAGACCATATTAAAACTAACAATAGAACTTATGCAGGATTAACAAAAGGAAGATTAGCTCCACTATTACCAAATCCTCCAGCAATTGTATGGTTAAGTTACAATGTGCATGGCAACGAACCAGCTAGCTCTGAAGCAGCAATGTTAACTATTTACGAACTTTTAAATTCAACTAGAATTGAGGTTAAAGAATGGCTTAAAAATACAATTGTAATTATTGATCCTTGCCTTAACCCAGATGGCAGAGATAGATATGTAAATTGGTATAATACTACAGTTGGTAAAAATGCAAATTCTGACCCACAATCAAGAGAACATTTTGAAGTCTATCCTCAAGGCAGAACCAATCATTATCATTTTGATTTAAATAGAGATTGGGCTTGGCAAACACAAATTGAAACTAAACAACGATTAAAAAAATATTTAGATTGGATGCCACAAATTCATGTAGATTTTCATGAGCAAGGATATAATAATCCATACTATTTTGCACCTGCTGCAGAACCTTTTCATGAAGTAATTACACCTTGGCAAAAAAACTTTCAAACTTTAATTGGCAAAAACCATAGTAAATATTTTGATAATAATGGTTGGCTTTTTTTTACAAAACAAGTTTTCGATTTATTTTATCCATCGTATGGCGATACTTATCCCACTTTTAATGGTTCTATTGGGATGACTTATGAGCAAGGTGGGATAAGAGCAGGATTGGCTGTAAAAACCAATGCAGAAGACACTTTAACATTAGGCGATAGAGCCAAACATCATTTAACTACCAGCTTATCAACTATAGAAATAGCTAGTAAATATTCAAAAGAATTAATTGATGAATTTAGCAAGTATTTTAACGATAATATTGATGGGAAAAACAGTACATATAAAACTTATATTTTAACAAGTGATGATGAAAATAAATTAATTGCAGTTCAGAATTTATTAGTTGCAAATGGAATTAGTTATGGCACAACTACTGGAAAAATGATTGGTTTCAATTATCATACTAATAAAATTTCTGATGTGGTTTTAAAAAAATATTCATTTGCAATTAGTGCTTGTCAACCACGAGGTGCAATGGTAAATGTTTTATTAGAACCAAAAAGCAAACTTAATGATTCTGCAACTTACGACATTACAGCATGGAGTTTACCTTACGTTTATGGCGTGGATGGTTTTGCATTAAAAGAAAAAAAAGAAGTTGAACCCTATAAATCTTCGAATCAAAAAATTGTTCCAATAGTTTCAGATTATGGAGTGGTAATCCCATATACATCGTTCAATAGTTCAAAGTACTTAGCTTATCTTTTAAAAAATAATATTAAAGTTAGAGTTGCCTCGAAACCTTTTACTATAAAAGATAATAATTTTCAACAAGGCACCTTAATTGTTTTAAAAACTAATAATATTTATTTAAACTGGAATAAAATTATTAATGATGGAGCACTGAAATTTAATATACAACCTCTAGCAATAAATAGTGGATTTGTTGATAAAGGTTCAGATTTTGGCAGTCAGGATGTAGTACTATTAAAATCTCCAAAAATTGCATTATTTACAGGCGAGCATACTTCGGTAACTGATGCAGGAGAAAATTGGTGCTTTTTTGATAATGAATTAGACTATCCTATTAGCTTAATTAATGTTGTAGATATTAAACGAATTAATTTAAAAAATTACGATGTAATAATAATGCCAGATGGAAATTATAAAGTTCTATCCGAAAAAAATAATATTGAAATATTAAAAGAATATGTTACTACAGGTGGCAAATTAATAGCAATTCAAGGTGCAGTAAATATTTTAGCTCAGTATGCAGATTTTGGAATTAAAAACAAAACTGAAAAAGAAGATGAAAAAAAAATTGACAGTAGTTATTCCATATTAAAAAAATATTTAAACAAAGAAAGAGAAGAATTGGCAAACAATATTCCAGGAGCAATTTATAAAGTTGATTTAGATAGTACACACCCTTTGGCTTATGGATATACAAGTAATTATTATACTTTAAAACAAGATGCAAATATTTATGAATTTATGAAAGATGGTTGGAATGTTGGTGTAGTTAAAAAAGATAATTATGTAAGTGGTTTTACTGGTTTTAAAGTAAAAAATAAATTGAAAGATGGAACATTATTTGGGGTTTATGAAATGGGAAATGGATCAATTGTTTATTTAAGTGATAATCCAATTTTTAGATTGTTTTGGGAGAATGGAAAACTTTTATTAAGTAATGCTGTATTTATGGTAGGGCAATAAATAATTTTGAATTATGAATGTTGAATTATGAATGTTGAATTTAATAATTATTCATTTTTCTCTAAAATTTTCTAAATATTAACTATTCAAAATATTAACCATAAACTATAAACCATATACTATAAACTCATAATTGAATCTTACATTTGCTTTGTATGCAAGAAGTGTTATTTCAAGATTTAGGATTACAATCATATAAAAAAATTTGGGATTACCAAGAACGTTTATTAAAGCAGAATGTTGATATTAAATTGAAGCATAGAGAATTGGCTGAAAGCCACTCTCCTATTGATTCTAAACATTATTTATTATTTGTAGAACATCCACCAGTTTTCACTTTAGGAAAAAATGGTAATGAAAGAAATGTTTTATTAAATGAACAACAATTAGAACAAAAAAGTATTGAATTTTTTCACATAAATCGTGGTGGAGATATTACATTCCATGGACCAGGACAATTAGTTGCTTACCCTATTTTAGATTTAGATAAATTTAAACCAGACTTGGGTTGGTATTTAAGAAGTATTGAAGATGTAATTATTTTAACTATGTTAGAATATGGTATAATTGGATGTAGAAGTATTGGTGAAACTGGTGTTTGGATTGATGCTGATATTAAAGGTAAAGAAAGAAAAATTTGTGCAATTGGAATTAAATGTAGTCGCTGGATTACTATGCATGGATTTGCTTTTAACATTAATACTGACTTGTCTTATTTTAATAATATTATTCCTTGTGGTATTAAAAATAAACAAGTAACTTCTTTAGAAAAAGAATTAGGCCAAAAAATTAATATGATAGAATTAAAAGAGAAAGTTAAACAGAATTTTGAAAAAGTTTTTAATATTTCTTTTGTATAAATTTATTGTTAAAATGAAATGTCGAATTCTATTTTTAATTTGTAGTGTACTATTTTTTTCATCAGTTTACACACAAAAAATTTACTTAACCAATAAATTCCCAACACAATTATTTCAAGGAAAAAATGTTGAATTAGAAGCGAATATTATAAACCAAAATAATTTCGAAATAAGTGGAACTCTAAACTTAGCATTAACAAATGCAATAACAAAACTAAATGTTGATGGTTGGTTTATGAACGTGTTTCCATTTCAATATTATACAGTTGCTCCAAACGATACATTTAAAATAAAATTCCCTCTCCAAATTCCAATGAATTTTTATAATTTAATTAAATGTACATTCTCATCAAACTCAAATTCCATAACAGATTCAACAAAAACTAATACAACTTTTATTGAAAAAGTAATAAAAATAAAATAGCCAAACAAATAATGTCTGGCTTTAAAATAAAAATATGGTTTATTTAAAATAATCCAAATAATTGGCCATCAATTTTTGTAATTATTTCTCCAAGATGTTCTTCATTTTCTCCAAACTTATTATTATCAACATCAATTATTAATAAAGCCCCTTCTTTGTAACTATCAATCCATTTATTATAATATTCATTTAATTTTTTAAGATAATCTAGTCTAATATTTTCTTCATATTCTCTTCCCCGTTTTTGTATTTGTGAAACTAATGTTGGCACCGACGCTTTTAAATAAATTAATAAATCTGGTGGTTGAACCATAGTTTTTAATGTTTGAAAAAACTTATAATAATTTTCAAAATCACGTTTTGCCATTAATCCCATATCGTGCAAATTGGGAGCAAAAATATTTGCATCTTCATAAATAGTTCTATCTTGAATTACAGTTTCTGTTCCAAACTGAATTTCTAATAATTGATTTAATCTACTATTTAAAAAATAAATTTGTAAATTAAAACTCCATCTTGGCATGTCATCATAAAAATCCATTAAATATGGATTGTGGTCTACATCTTCAAACTGAGGAATCCATTTATAATGTTTGCTTAACATTTCTGTTAAAGTTGTTTTGCCAGCACCAATATTTCCGGCTATTGCAATGTGTTTAGGTTTTTTTAGTTTTGCCATTTTCGATGTACAATTTACGCTGTACCAACGACTATTTATTTTTTATTTTTTTTATAAAAATATTAAAAGAAAATTTTACCCTAAAACTGCTTTTCTAACTAATAAAATTGTTGCATTTGCACTAACTCTTGCTATATCTGCTCCTTGCTTAATTATCTTTTTTAATAACTCTTTATTCGCTTGCAAGTCTATAGCTTTTTCTCGAATTGGTTTAATAAATTTAACCATATCTTCTGCAAGTTGTTTTTTCATATCACCATATCTAATAATACAGTTTCCATTATAGCTATTATTAAAATCATCTTCAAACTTTTTTAAAGTATCAGTAGAACTCACTAAACCCATTAATGTAAAAAGATTTTCGATATAATCGGGTTTTACAGAATTTATTTCATTAGGGCCACTATCTGTTTTAGCTTTTATTATTTTTTTTCTTATCACATCATCTTCATCAGCTAAATAAATTGTTGCTAATTGATTTTCGCTTTTACTCATTTTACCATTTCCATCTAAACTTAAAATCTTTATTAATTGTTCTCCATAATTAAACCCAACAGGTTCTGGAAAAATATTCCCATATCTATGATTAAATCGTTGAGCAAAATTTCTTGCCATTTCTAAATTTTGCTCCTGATCTTTTCCTACAGGAACTTTTACAGCTCTATGAATTAAAATATCTGCTGCTTGTAACACAGGATAGGTAAGCAACCCAGCATTTACATTTTCTGGTTGAGTGCGTACTTTATCTTTAAAAGTAGTAGTTTTTTCTAACTCACCTTTATAGGCTAGCATATTTAAATAAAGATACAACTCAGCAATTTCTGGAATATCACTTTGAACATATAACGCAACTTTTTCTGGATCTAATCCGCATGCAATATTTTCAGCAACTACTCTATTAACAGCATTTTTTAATTCTTTAGTATCGGGGTGAGTTGTTAATGAATGCCAATTTGCAACAAAAAAATAACAATCATATTCATCTTGCATTTTAATGTAATTACGCATGGCTCCAAAATAGTTTCCTAAATGCAAAAAACCAGTTGGCCTTATTCCACTTAAAACAACCTCTTTTCTCATAGCTGCGAATATAGGTTTTGAGTATGAGTTAGTTTTTTTTAAACAAAAAATTTTAGTAATAATTTTAAATTAATTTTTCTAACAAAAATTTAAGTGTAGTTACATCTAAATTAATTAGATTTACAAACTCAAAAAAAAAATATGAAAAAAATATTTGTAACTTTAGTAAGTTTTGTAGTTATTGGAAGTTTAGTTGCTTTTAATACTATTTCAAATCGTAGTGATGATGTTAACTATACTGTAGATGTAAAAAATTCTAAAGTAGAATTTAGTGGTAGCAAGAAAAATGGTTATCATCCTGGCATTTTTATGCTAAAAGATGGAATGCTAAAAGTAAATGAAGGAAAAATAATTGGTGGAAATTTTAATATTGATATTGCTGGTTTAAAAGTTACAGATGCAGCTGGAGAAAAATTAGAAGGGCATTTAAAAACCGCTGATTTTTTTGATGTAGCTAAATTTCCTGATGCAAATTTTGAAATTACTGCTGTTAAATATTCAGATGCAAATACAGCTCAAATTAGTGGAAACTTAACCTTGAAAGGTGCAAAAGCTGAAGTAAGTTTTGAAGCAAAAATTAGAAGTATTGGTGAAACTAAATTATTTGCACAAGCATTCTTTACATTAGATAGAACTAAACTTGGTGTAATGTATGGTATAGGTAATGTTTCAAACGATGTTCAAATTGCAGTGCATTTATTTGCTACAAAATAAAATATTGAATTGTATAAAAAAAAGCTTTCAAAATTTTTGAAGGCTTTTTTTACTACTTTTTCGCTCCTCTTGTTTTTGGTTTACCATATTTTTTCATCATTCTATCTTTCTTTCTCACAATAAAATTCACCTTCTGATTTTTAGCTGATTTTTCGTGAAAAGCTGGGCCAACATCTTCTTTTTTAGGTTGCTTTATTTTTATGGTTTTCATAAAAACTTTTGGCTTCTCCTCCTCTGTTAATTCGGTAGAAACTACAAGATTATTAGGTAATGGAATGATAGGAATTTGATATTTCATTAATGCTTCTATGGCTTCTTGTTGTAGCTTTTCTTTTTCTGTAATAAAGGTTATTGAAATTCCTTTTTTATCAGCACGCCCAGTTCTGCCAATTCTATGAATATAATTTTCTGGCACATCAGGCGTATCAAAATTTATAACGTGCGTTACTTCTGCTATATCAATTCCTCTTGCAACAATATCAGTGGCAATAATAAATCTGTAAGTGCCATTTTGAAATTGCTTTACTGTATTAAATCGATAGTTCTGGTCTTTGTTAGAATGAATAACACCAATGCTTTCAGGAAATTTTGGGGAAAGTTGTTCATATAAATCATCAGCTAGTTTTTTAGTAGCTGCAAACACTAAAACCTTTGTCATTGTTTTATCTTCTGTTAACAATAATTCTAGCAAATTTACTTTGGTGTAAAAATTAGAAACGTTATATGCAGTTTGAATAATGTTTTCCAAAGGGGTTCCTGTAGGTGCAGCTTCCACTCTTTCAGGATCATTAAAATAAGTTTCAATTAAAGTTTCAACATCATTTGTAATGGTTGCAGAGAACATTAAATTTTGACGTTTTTCTGGTAATAAATCAAGTATGTTTTTTAACTGTGTTCTAAAACCCAAATTCAACATTTCATCAACTTCATCTATTATTAATTTTTTAATAGACTTAGTTTTAAAAGCACCATTCATAGCAAGGTCAAATAATCTGCCAGGCGTTGCTACCAATATGTCTGCACCATTTTTAACTTCTATAGTTTGCGTATTAATGCTTGTTCCTCCATATACACCAACAACTAATACATTCATATAAGTAGTGAATGCAGCAAAATCATTAACAACTTATATGAATGTATTAGTTGTTGGAGTATATGGAGGAACAAGTATTAATACCCAAACTATAGAAGTTA
>JANOVK010000009.1:0-1714 GCA_031417315.1 Chitinophagaceae bacterium
TTTAAAAAAATCATCCTTTATTAAAATATACAGGGTTTTAATAAAAGGATTCTACATATAAAAAAATCAAAAACTAGTTAAAAAAATAAGAACGCTATTTTTAGCCATTTCTTAAAAGTATTTTATTATTTAACCACCTTAGCTATTATACAACACATTAATTTGTGGATGGCTGGGTATAAATTTTTAATTTTATGAAAAAGATTTTTTTAGTGATGTCATTAATATTGCTTTTTACAAATACATCAAATTCTCAATGTTATAATATTACATATTCATCAGTAATTAGTATAAGCCCAACATCTAATATTAATTCGGGTGTTTATATAATTAATGATGATGTTTACATTACTAGTAATATAACTATAACTGATGCTGAAATTTTAGTAACCGCAGGAAAAAAAATATTTATTAATAATGGTTCATTGACCTTAAATGGTTGTCATATTTATGGATGTACAGAAATGTGGGGAGGAATAGTAATGCAACAAAATGCTAGTTTAATTATAGACAAAAGTGTATTACACGATAATACACTAATTGAAGATGCTGAAGTAGCTGTTGGAGCTTTTGTAAGTCATACAGGGGCTTATTACAATAACTTTTTAAGTGTAAAAAACACTATTTTTAATAGAAACAAATTTGGAATTAACTTAGGAGCATCTATTTATGATGCTATGGATATGGTGCCTTATAATATGGAAATTAGTAGTTCAATATTTACCTGTAGAGATATTCCCTTTACACCAAACACAACAAATTGGGTTAGCGTAACTAACTTAAAATCTAAGGCATACATTCCTTATAAATCTCCATTTATAGATGATAATACTTTTTCAGTTACAAATAGCAATTCATATTTAAAATTACCAGCTTTAACTAATACAAAAAGTATTATAGGAATTAATATTTCTATGCGTTACCCTTATAAGGGCTTATTTAAAATAGGTAATGTTAACAATGGAAATGAAACAATTTTCGATAACCAAACCTCTGGTATTAAAATTACAGACGCAGATGTACAAATTAATAATTGTACATTTCAACACACACCTGGTAGTAATTTTAATAAAGAAACCTATGGAATATTGGCAGAACATTATGATGAAGCTAAATATCGTTTAATTACAACACCAACAAATACCAATAGAAATTTATTTGTTGATTGTAAATATGCCATTGTGAGTAACTATTTTACAAATGCTATAATAGAAGGCAATACCATCATTAGTAGTAAAACTGCTGCTTTAAATAATGTTCAAGAAGGTAGAGAGGGAATTACTGTAAGAACAAGCACTGTAACAAATTTTTTACAACCCATTTATAATAATGAAGTAAGTATAAAGTCAAACAGAATTATAAATATAGCATATGGTATAACAGTTAACTACGATGATTTTCCTTGGCATATGAATCCAGCAAACCCAAATCCTAATCAAACCTATATTCCAAGTTTATTAAATAAAATAGAAATTTATTTTAATGAAATGGATTTGAGATTAGACCAATTTGCTACACCTACTCCAAATCCTAATTTTTTCATTAATCAAGGTATAACCTGCAATGTAAATGTAGCAACTGGCAGTCCTAATTTTACAAGTACGCTTTCACCTCTAAGAATATATAAAAACGCTATGAATTTAGTGAACAATGGAATTTTGTGTAATAATTGGACTGCAAAAAATATTAGAGCTATTGAAAATGAAATTATATT
>JANOVK010000010.1:0-3792 GCA_031417315.1 Chitinophagaceae bacterium
CCATTTTTTTTGAGTTTTTTAACAGCACTTTTTTAATAGTTCTGTTGTGTGTTTAAAATTTTATTTTTTTAATTATTACCTAAAAGAGTAATGCCTTCTTTTAGTGAAACTCGGTCTAATATTTTTTTGAATGTTCCATAAGTCAGCTACACTAAAAATTGTTTTACCGTTTTCGTGGTTAATTTCTTTGGTAATAATTTCATTAACCTGATTTGGAATTTCAGTAACTTCTTTGCTACTTAAACTTGTTACAATGTTTTGAGAATTTTTCATTTTATACTATTTTTTATTTGTTTAGAATTGGTATCAAAATATTTTTATTTCTTTTCTTATTTTGATAATGCAAATTTAAAGTGAATTTTAAGTACTATGCAAAACATATTACTTTGCATCTTGTAGTAATTGTTATAATTTAGTAATATAATTATCGTTAAAATTCAATGTTTACAGCACTTTCATACACTAACTATTAAAAATAGTGAACTTTGACTAATTTGATGAACGGTAAAATAGAAGGATGAAATTTATCGTATTAATACGATAAATTGTATTACTTTGCATAATCGTATTAACGCGATAAAAAGAAAATGGCAATTAATAAATCGGAATATTTTACTGAACAAGAACAAAAAATTGCAGCTTTTAGTAAAATATTATCTCACCCTGCAAGGGTTGCAATATTGAAAATGTTGATAGAAAAAAATGAATGTGTTTGTGGAGAAATAGTTGAGTTATTGCCATTAGCCCAAAGCACAGTAAGTCAACATTTAAAAGAACTAAAAAATGCAGGACTTATTAAAGGAAAAATAGATGGGCCCAAGAGTTGTTATTGTATTAATTGGGAGACTTTTGAATCAATAAGCAAAGATTTTGAACTTTTTTTTACTAAACTAAAGGAAAAATCTTGCTGTTAAAGTTTGTATATACAATGAAATCAAATTTCTTCACTCTTTAAAACTTTTAGTTATGAAAACATGTTGTTTTGATCCAACCTGTTGCAATGGTAACAATGAGATGTTGCCAATGCCATGTTGTGGAAACTAATAAATTTGGTTAGTAGTAGGTGGTTTAGCCACCTACTTTTTTTGTAAAATTTAGAAAATGCAAGTAATACAACTTAACCAAACGCATTGGTATGATGTTAAGAAAATTTATGAACAAGGAATTGCAACAAAAAATGCAACATTTCAAACAGCTGCACCAACTTGGAAAGAGTGGGATGATTCTCATTTATCTCATTCTAGAATTGTAGCACAAATTAATAATCAAATTGTAGGATGGGCAGCTTTATCTCCTGTAAGTGAACGATGTGTGTATAATGGCGTAGCAGAAGTAAGTGTTTATGTTGATTTAAAATTTACAAGATTAGGAATTGGAAAATCTTTACTATTAAATTTAATAAGTGAAAGCGAAGCAAATAAAATTTGGACTTTACAATCAGGAATTTTTCCTGAAAATAAGGCAAGCATTCACTTACACAAATCATGTGGTTTTAAAAAAATTGGTATAAGAGAGAAATTAGGCAAAATGGATTTAACTTGGAGAGATGTAATTTTATTAGAAAGAAGAAGTGATGTTGTGGGAGTTTAATTTATTATTTCGTAAATGTTTTAACACCACACTGCAACCATTTTAAATATTTTTTTGAATTAAATGTTGCCCCTATTGGATAGGATAATAATCTTTCTTGATTATCTAAAATAATATACAATGGTTGAGAAACCTGATTAAAATTTTCTGATTCGAAAGTTGCATACTTATCGCCAATTGTTATTATATCTTTAGTATTACCATCAACAGTTTTATAATTCATTATTCTTTTTTCAACTGGCAACTTTTCTTTATCATCTACATATAATGAAACCAAAATAAAATTCTCTTTAATAAATTTATACACTTCAGGTTCAGTCCAAACTTGTTCTTCCATTTTCCTACAATTTACACATGCCCAACCTGTAAAATCAATTAACAAGGGTTTGTTTTCTTGCTTGGCTTTTGCTATTGCAGCTTCGTAGTTATTAATAAAATTTGGCTCTAACCCTTTATCATGAATATTGTTATTACTATATATACTATTACTAAACGGTGGTGGAAATCCACTTAATAATTTTAAATTAGCATATTTAGTATTTGTTAAGCCTGGAGCTAAATATATGGCAAATACAAGTCCAATAACTCCTAATATCTTTCTTCCAATACTTATTTTCTGTCCTTTATAATCGTGTGGCAATCTTAAAATTCCAAATGCATATAATACCAATCCTATAGAAATTAATAACCATAAACCAATAAATACTTCACGCTTTAATAAACCCCAATGCATTACTAAATCTGCATTCGATAAAAATTTTAATGCCAATGCAAGTTCAACAAATGCCAAAACTTTTTTTACTGTATCTAACCATCCACCACTTTTTGGCAATGATTGCAACCAATTTGGAAATATGGCAAACAAAGCAAAAGGTAATCCTAATGCTACACCAAAACCTGCCATACCAGCTGTTAATGCCCATGCACCTTGACTTGAGGTTCCAACTAATAGTGTACCTAAAATAACTCCTGTACATGAGAAAGAAACTATTACTAAGGTAAGTGCCATAAAAAATATTCCAGCTACACTACCCAAATTGCTTTTAGAGTCTGCTTTTCCTGCAATTCCATGAGGCAATGTAATTTCGAAATATCCAAAAAAAGAAATAGAAAAGAAAATAAATACTGCAAAAAATATTACGTTTAGCCAAGGATTTGTAGATATATTATTAAATATTTCTGGTTGCACATTTCCGATTAAATGAAAAGGCACACTTGCAATTACATAAATTAATAAAATAAATAGCCCATATAAAAAACCATTTTTAATGCCTTGTTTTTTTGTGGGTGCACGCTTTGTAAAAAACGAAACAGTTACAGGAATCATTGGAAAAACACAGGGAGTAAGTAATGCAATAAGTCCTCCTAAAATTCCTAATAAAAAAACAGTAAACAAACTACTCTGAACCACTTTATCGCCACATTGACTTAAAGGATTTTTTATATTAATTGTAGAGAGTTTTAAACTATTAGTTTCAATAATTTTCCCTCCTTCTAAATTAACTTCAATTGCTTTTTCCGAAGTAGGTAATAGCTCAAACTCTTTACCAACAAATGCTGCAATATTTAATTTAATTGATGACGGAACAAACCCAGTAATTTTTATATTTTGGGTAACTTCAATATCTTTTCTAAAAACATTTACTGATTTATTTTCAAATAAAGCATCGCTAATTATTTCGGGTTTTTTATTGAATGAGATTTCGTTAAGTGCAAACACATTCTCTAACTGATAATTAATTTTTACATTTTCTAGTCCTTCTATATTTGGATTTGCTCCATACAAATGCCAACCATTTGGTATTAATAATTTTGCATTAATTGTATACATTGTATCGGAAAATTTTTTTGAATCAACTTTCCAAACCAAATCATTATTTTGAGCATTAACAAACAAAATTAAAAATACTGCAAGAAAAAAAACCAGCAATTTTTTCATCAATTATAAATTAATAGAGAAAGATTTTTTTGTTGGAGGCAAACACAACTTATCATTACAAACCATATATTCAACCATGCCAGAAATTTTTGTTTTAGCGGATGCTTTTATTTTAATTGATTGAATAAATGAAACTTTATTTGAATAGTATAAAACATTTACTTTAAAGTTTTCATCAAATGTTTTTTCGAGTTTTCCATTTTCTAAAACTTTGCCAACTTTTATAACTAAAGGATTTTTGTTAAAGTTAATTTTTGTTGGTA
>JANOVK010000011.1:0-14726 GCA_031417315.1 Chitinophagaceae bacterium
TTCGCGTCTAAGGTCACTTATAGTAAGGGTATGAAATTTTGCCATTTATAGTGTTGAAAATAGGAATGCAAAAGTAGAATTTTAAATCTGTTTTTCAAATTTGAAAAAACCAGACAGGGTAGGAAGGAAAATTGTTGTTTATATTTTTATAAAATTCTGAATCACTACTAATACATTCATTTGCTAAAATTGCAAACAAAACTGCTTCTTTAGCATTTGGATGAATTCCTAATAATGCTGAGGATTCAATTTTTATATTGGGCAATTGTTCTTTAATATTTTTAATTAATAAAGGATTATTAAAACCACCACCACTAATATAAATGGAGTAATTTTTTTTCGTTAATGTGTGATTGGATTCTTGCCCAACAAGGCAATCTGCCTGATTTTTGTTGAGATTATTTTGTGCAAGAAACTTGGTAATGCCATCAACAATTATTGTTGCAGTAAAATAATTAAGTGTTGCCATCACATCATAACTATTCAAATTCATTGAATCAGAAGCTGACATTGCATTTTCAATAAACTCGAAATTAAAAACTTCTTGGCCTGTTGTTTTTGGAAACGGTAACTTAAAAAATTCATGATTTATTAAAGCTCGTAAAAAATCTGTATTTACTATTCCTTGTATAGCAATTTCAGCATTTTCATCATAAAATTTTTCGCTAAAATGATGATTAATATAAATATCCATTAATGTATTTCCTGGACCAATATCTGTACAAAAAACTTCTTCAACATTTAAATTTTTTGGCAGATAAGTGAAGTTTGAAATTCCTCCAATATTTAATAAAATTCTGTTTTCATCTATACTACTAAATAAAAAATAATCGCCATAAATAGCCAAGGGAGAACCTTCTCCACCAAATGCAATATGCTTTTGTCTAAAATCACTTATTGTTATAATGCCAGTGTTTACAGCTATTTGGTCGGCATCGCCAATTTGAAATGTAGAATTTCCAAATTCAATAATATTATGTTTCGATTTTGGAGAATGATAAATAGTTTGGCCATGACTAGCTATTAAATCTACATCGCTATTTTTAAACTCCCAATTAATTAAAGTATTATTTATTATTTTAGAATGTTCTAATCCAATAAAAGAATTCATTAAACAAACAAATTCTAGACTTACTTTTTCTTTACAAAAAATTTGTTTTATTTTTTCTTTAAAATCGATAGCATACAAAACAGTTTCAAAATTTAATATTTCTACTTTTGTATTAATTCCATTACCAGAAATTTTACATAATGCCATATCTAGCCCATCTAATGAAGTGCCACTCATTAGCCCAAGAATAATTTTTTCTGGCTTTTTTGCGATTTTATAAAGTTGAGAAATAGTTGGATTCATTTAAAAATATTATAACCCTTTTTTCTTTTTTAATTCATCTTCTGCGTATCCAAAAACTTTTTTAACGATATCAGATTTTCTAAAATTTAAATTAGTTCTAATTTTTTGTTCTTCACTAGCCACCATATTATACATACCTTCAATAGCACGAGCAGCAACAAAATCAGTAAGAGAACTTTCCACTCTAAAATTTGTAAAAGGAATTAAATTAATAATATCAGCAATTTTTTTCCATTCAGTATTAGCACCTTCAATATTTATAGTGCTATCAATTATCGGTCTAAATGCCTTCATTAAAGCAAAGTTTGTATTTGTTTTAAAATAATCAGTTGCAGCTCTATCATTATCTGTAATTAATATTCCAACAACATCTTTAAAATTCATACTTTTTATTGCGTCTAAAAAAATAGGCTTTGCTGCTGTAAAACCACCTGCAACTGCTCGGTTAAATTTATCTGTTGTTTTATTAATAACAGAACCCAAGCCTGCTTTGTTTGCAATATCTATAATTTTTTGTGCATCGTTTGGAAATGCAAAAGCCAATGCTGGATTATTTTTTACATCGCTATACGCATTAAAGCTTTTAAACAAGCCTTGCTCTAGTGCTTGCTTTAATCCTAAAGCCATTTCGTATTCTGATGGAATTAATAAACTAGCTCCTATTTGTTTTAATGTATCGCAAGCAGAAATTGTTATTAAACAAAACAATCCAACAACAAATGATTTTATTTTCATAAAATTAAATTAATCTTTTAAAACTAAAGTTTTATTAGTCTACATCAAAATTTCTGTTATAAAGATTATAATAACTTCCTTTTAAAAGTAATAACTCGTTATGTGTGCCAGATTCTCTTATTTCTCCTTTATCTAAAACAATAATTTTATTAGCAGTAGTTATTGTTGATAATCGATGAGCAATAATTATTGATGTTCTTCCTGCAATTAGTGTGTTAATAGCTTTCTGAATTAATAATTCACTTTCATTATCGATTGATGAAGTTGCTTCATCTAAAATTAAAATAGATGGATTGTAAATTAATACACGAACAAAAGAAATTAATTGTCTTTGCCCCAAACTTAAAACAACACCACGTTCCATTACATTATAATCGTAATTATTTGGCAGTCTCATAATAAATTCATGCATACCAATTAACTTGGCTGCCTCAATAACTTGTTCTTTACTTATTGCAGAATTTCGTAAAGTAATATTATCAATAATAGATCCAGAAAATAAAAACACATCTTGTAACACTACGCCCACATTAGTTCTTAAATTATCTAAGTGATATTCGTTAATATTTTGGTTGTTAATTTTAATAGTTCCTTTATTTAAATTATAGAGTTTGTTGATTAAACTTACTATCGATGTTTTTCCGCTGCCTGTATGTCCCACTAATGCAACACTTTCACCTGCATTTATTTTAAAAGAGATGTTTTTTAAAACATAACTTTCATCATTATAAGCAAACCAAACATTGCTAAATTCTACCGACTTTGGTGAAGCAATATTTGTAGTGTTATGTAATTTTTCATTAAAACCCGAATTCTCTTGACCCATAATATCAAAAACTCTTTCGGCTGCAATCATCCCCATTTGCAATACATTAAACTTATCCGCCAAAATTCTTAATGGTCTAAAAATTTGATTCATGTACATAACAAATGCAACAATTTTTCCAGAAAAATCAATTTGTTTTTCAGCAGTATTTTGCAAAGCTAGATTGGCAACCCACCAAACAATTAAAGCAGTACTTATGGCTAATATTAATTCTACAATTGGAAAAAAAACACTGTAAGCAAAAATTGCTTTTACATTAGCATCTCGATGTGATTTATTAATTTTTTTAAACTTATTTAATTCTCTATCTTCGGCTGCAAATGCTTGTACAATATACATTCCAGCAATATGTTCTTGCACAAATGCATTTAATTTTGCTACCGCATTTCTAACATTTATAAAACTGGTATTTACACTTTTTTTAAAATAATTTGTTGCAATTATTAAAACAGGAAATGGAATTAATGCAATTAAAGTAAGCTTCCAATCTATCCAAAACATGGTGGCTAATGTAAATAGTATAGTAAGCAAATCGGCAATAATTGGAATTAATCCATCACTAAAAATTTCATTAATACTTTCAATGTCATTAATTGTTCTGGTAGTTAATGTGCCAATAGGTGTTGTATCGAATTTTTTCAACGGTAAAAGCAGAATTTTTTTAAATACATTATTACGTAAATCATTTACCACTTTTTGACCTAACCATGCAGTAATATAAGTAAAACAAAATCGAATAATCGTCTCAAAAAAAATAAAAACAACCTGAAAAAAAGTTACTGCAATTATAAATTTTTCAATTGTTGTTATTTGATATTTTTTAAAAAGCAACTTCAACCAATTATTGTTACTTACAAAATTTCCTGATGCTACATCAACAGTAATTTGAATTAAATAGGGACGTATAGGAGCAGTTATTGCAATTAACAAAGCCAATAAAACACTTAGATAAAAATATTTACGATAAGGATTTACATATTTAAACACCTTTCGTAATAATCCAAAATCAAACTCCTTTTTTTTTGATTCTATACTCATAACTTGTTGCGAAAGTATTTAAGTTTTCAGTACATTCGTTTCAATGAGTAACGAGCAGAAAATACCAACTGAACAAACTATACTTAAATACGATTTGTCGGAAGCCGATGAGAAAAAATTAATTCTTAGACATTATCGTGCACTTTTAAAAAAATTAGGGGATAAAATAAAAAAAGGGGATAAATTACTTTTAAGAAATGCTTTTGAAATGAGTGCCAATGCTCATAAAAGTATGAGAAGAAAAAGTGGCGAACCATATATTTTGCATCCTTTAGCAGTTGCCCTAATTTGTGTTGAAGAAATTGGGTTAGGTGTAAGTAGTACTATTTGTGCTTTACTACATGATACTGTTGAAGACACTGAAATTTCGCTTGAAGATATTGAAAGAGAATTTGGAATTGAAATCTCTAAAATTGTTGACGGACTTACAAAAATTTCTTCTGTAATGGATAAAGGTTCGTCGCAACAAGCAGAAAATTTTAAAAAAATATTACTTACTTTAACTGATGACCCCAGAGTTATTTTAATAAAATTAGCCGATAGGTTGCATAATATGCGAACCCTAGATGCAATGAAAAAAGAAAAGCAATTAAAAATTTCTTCAGAATCAGTTTGGGTATACGCACCTCTTGCACATAGAATGGGTTTATACAATATTAAATCTGAAATGGAAGATTTGGCAATGAAATATCTGGAGCCAGATGTGTATAAAGATATTGCAAAAAAATTAACAGATACTAAACGAGAAAGAACAAAATATATTAATGAATTTATAAAACCACTAAAAGATAAAATTGACTTATCAGGTTTAGATTTTCAAATTTATGGAAGACCAAAAAGTATACATTCAATATGGAGTAAAATAAAAAAACAAGGAGTTACATTTAATGAAGTATACGATTTATTTGCAATTAGAATTATTATTAATTCAGTAGCCGAAAACGAAAAATCTGATTGCTGGAAAGTGTATAGCATTATTGCAGATGCTTACAACCCAAGACCAGAAAGACTTAGAGACTGGTTAAGCAATCCTAAAAGTAATGGTTATGAAGCTTTGCATACTACAGTTATGGGACCACAAGGCAAATGGGTTGAAGTGCAAATTAGAACTTCGAGAATGAATGAAATTGCAGAAAAAGGATTAGCGGCTCATTTTAAATACAAAGAAGGAACCCATAATACTGAAGATAGATTTGATAAATGGTTCGGACAAATAAGAGAAGTAATCAATAACCATGAAGAAGATAGTATTGATTTTTTACAAGATTTTAAAACTTCATTTCTTGTAGAAGAAATTTATGTATACACGCCTAAAGGAGAAATAAAAATGTTGCCAAATGGAAGCTCAGCGTTAGACTTTGCTTTTGCCATTCACTCTGCAATTGGTAGTAAATGTATTGGTGCTAAAGTGCATCATAAACTAGTACCAATAAGTTATAAATTAAAAAGTGGTGACCAAATAGAAATAATAACAAGCAATAAACAAAAACCAAGCGAAGACTGGTTACAATATGTTGTTACTGCAAAAGCTCGTGGAAAAATAAAAGATTCATTAAAAGAAGAAAAAAGAAAAATAGCCGAGGACGGAAAATATATATTACAAAGAAAATTAGAAGGAATGGGTGTTGCTTATACACCAAGTAATATTGATGAAATTTCTGCATATTATAAACTATACTCTCATTTAGATCTTCTTTATAGAATTGCAATAAAAAATATTGATTTAAAAGAGTTAAAAGAATTTATTGTTGTTGGTAATAAGTTAGAACAACCCAAACCAATACATGTTGAAAAAACAGAATCAACTTTCGATCCTAATCAAAGCAAACCATTAAGTAAAAAAGAAAGTGAATTAATAATTTTTGGCGAAAGCAGCAATCAAATACAATATCAATTAGCAAAATGTTGTAACCCAATTCCTGGAGACAATGTATTTGGATTTGTAAGTATTGGCAAGGGTATGGTAATTCATAGAACTAGTTGTCCAAACGCTACTCAACTCATGTCGAATTATGGACATAGAATTGTAAAAACAAAATGGGCAAAGAATAAAGAAATTGCATTTTTAACTGGATTAAAAATTATTGGCTTAGATGACGTAGGTGTTGTAAATAAAATTACTACTGTAATAAGTGGAGAAATGAAAATAAATATTGCAGGTTTAAGTATTGAAAGTGATTCAGGATTATTTGAAGGATTAATAAAAATATTTGTACACGATAAAGAAGAATTAGAATTATTAGTAAATAATTTAAAAAGTTTAAATGGAATTCAAAGTGTTGATAGATTTGATATAGAAGAATAAATTATAAAATTGTAAATGAATAAAATAATTTCTTGCCTGATAACAATTTTATTAATTAGTTATTCTTGTACTAATAAGAATAAGAAACCTGTAATAAGAGATACCTCAATTAACAAAACAACTTCGTTTAATAATTTATTTTTTGATAGTATTGATATTGATAATTTTTTTGTTAACCATACCAATTTTTTAAAATATGCTGAACACTTTCACGACTTCTATAAAGAAAGAAATTATGAGTTTGCTTGGTTCGATACTTCGGGCTTAGCAGAACAAGCTTACAACTTTTTTAATTTATTAAATTCGTCTATTTCAGAGTTACAAGACAGCTCGTTGTTGAATAAAAATATGTTTACTAGTTATGCTCATTTTTATAAATTATCAAAAAACAGTATTAATAAAAATGAAGCTATAAAAGCCGAACTTTTACTTACTGGTCAGTTTTTTGATTATGCAGCTAGGGTGTATAAAGGTATTGACTTTGACGCAACTGAATTAGGTTGGTTTATACCCAGAAAAAAATTAAATTTAAGTCAATTATTAGACTCAGTAATATTATCGAAAGCTGTTAAATCTGAAGTATATGTGCCATTCAATTCTCAATACAAAAAATTACAAGAAAAACTACAATACTATTTTAAATTACAACATAATTATCCAAAAGATACTATAGCTTATTTAAAAAATTCGTTTGTAATTGGAGATAAAGATTCAATAATTTTTAATATAAAATCGAAACTATGTTTTTTAAAAGATTTAGAAGTAAATGATAGTTCTACTGTATTTGACTCAACATTATTATTTGCAATTTCAAAATTTCAAAATCGATTTGGATTAACAAATTCTAAAACAATAAATAATAAGTTTATCGAAGAATTAAATGTTCCAATTAAATCAAGAATTAAAACACTTTTAATAAATATTGAAAGAGCCAGATGGCTTCCTCCAGAAAACGACAGTAATTATTTTTTAGTAAATATTCCAGAATATAAATTACATGTTTATGATAGTGGTATTAATGTATGGGACATGAATGTAATAGTTGGAAAAACTGCAACCAATACTGTAATTTTTAATGGCAAATTAAGGTATATAGTTTTTAGTCCATATTGGAATGTGCCTAACAATATTATTACAAACGAATTAATGCCAGCTTTAAAAAAAGATAAGAATTATCTCGAAAAAAATAATATGGAATTTTATGGTGGAGATAAAAATTCGAAACTTATTCGCCAAAAACCTGGACCAAAAAATTCATTAGGTTTGGTGAAATTTTTATTCCCAAATAACTACGATATTTATTTTCATGATACGCCAAATAGAAATTTATTTTCATCAACTAATAGAAGTTTTAGCCATGGATGTATTAGATTAGGCGAACCAAAAAAATTGGCTGAGTATTTACTAAGATATGATACATCTTATACAAGTTTAAAAATTGATAGTTTAATGAATTTACCAAAAGACAAATGGGTAGGTTTAGAAAAACCAGTTCCTGTTTTTATTGTTTACTTTACATCTTGGGTTGATAATTATGGAAATTTAAATTTTAGAAAAGATATTTATGAGCATGATAAAAAAATGAATGAAAAACTTTTTACAAAGTAATATTTAATTTGAATTTAATGCAAGTGAATCGAGCTTCTATTAGTTACATTTTACAAAATAATTTAGTAATATTACTAAATTATTTAGTGTTTATAAATATTTCCTCCTTATTTTTACATACTAATTACATTTGAAAATTAAAAGCTAAATAAAATGAATACTACATCAACAGAAAAATTAAAAGCATTAAAGTTAACCATCGATAAAATTGATAAAGATTATGGTAAAGGGAGTGTAATGATGATGAATGAACGTGGTGAACAAGAGTTGGAAGTTATTAGCACTGGATCAATTGGTTTAGATAATGCTTTAGGAGTGGGTGGAGTTCCTAAAGGAAGAATTGTTGAAATATATGGACCAGAAAGTAGTGGTAAAACAACAATTGCAATACATATTATAGCAGAAGCACAAAAAAAGGGTGGAATTTGTGCCATTATTGATGCAGAACATGCATTTGATAGCAGTTATGCTAAAAAATTAGGGGTAGATGTAGATAATTTATTAATTTCTCAACCCGATTATGGCGAACAAGCTTTAGAAATTGCAGATAGATTAATTCTTTCAGGTGCAATAGATGTTGTTGTTATTGATTCTGTTGCTGCTCTTGTTCCAAAAAGTGAATTAGAGGGAGAAATGGGTGATAGTAAAATGGGATTACATGCTCGATTAATGAGTCAAGCTTTACGAAAACTAACAGCAACAATTAATAAAACAAACACAGTTTGTATTTTTATTAATCAATTAAGAGAAAAAATTGGTGTAGTATTTGGAAATCCTGAAACTACAACTGGTGGTAATGCCCTTAAATTTTATGCTTCGATAAGATTAGATATTAGAAGAGTTTCTCAAATAAAAGATGGAGATGTGGCTGTTGGAAATAGATCGAAAGTTAAGGTTGTGAAAAATAAAGTGGCTCCACCTTTTAGATTTGCCGAATTTGATATTATTTTTGGCGAAGGAATTAGTAAAGTTGGAGAAATTATCGATATGGGAGTTGAATTGGGAATTGTAAATAAAAGTGGAAGTTGGTATAGTTACGATAGTAACAAATTAGGTCAAGGAAGAGATGCTGTAAAGCAACTTTTCTTAGACAATCCAGGATTAGCAAACGAAATTGAAGTTAAAATAAGAGCAAAGCTTTTAGAAATTCAGAATGGTGTTGCTACAACAGTTTAGTGTACATTGGACTTTTTATAAGGAACGGACGGAGTAAGTATAAGCCATCTCAAATTGAGGTGGCTTTTTTTTAATTATAATTTTCCATTTTTAATTTCATCAACAACAGTAGGGTCTAAAAGTGTTGAGGTGTCTCCTAAATTATTTAATTCTCCTTCTGCAATTTTTCTTAAAATTCTACGCATTATTTTTCCACTTCGTGTTTTGGGTAATCCTTTTACGAATTGAATTTTATCTGGTTTTGCAATAGCACCAATTATTCTGGTTACCGTTTGCAAAATATCTTTTCGAGTTAACTCTTCGTCAACATGCAAATTTTTGCTAATTACAAAAGCATAAATTCCTTGTCCCTTAATATCATGAGGATAACCAACAACAGCACTTTCAATAACGCCTGCATGCATATTTATTGCATTTTCAACTTCAGCAGTTCCAATTCTATGTCCACTTACGTTTAAAACATCATCTACTCTACCCGTAATTCTATAAAACCCATTTTCATCTTTAATAGCACCATCTCCTGTAAAATATAAATTAGGATAAGTTTCAAAATAATTTGTTTTACATCTTTCATGATCACCATACGTTGTTCTTAGTATGGATGGCCATGGAGATTTAATGCAAAGGTTTCCTTTTAACAATCCTTGATCATCCTTTTCTGTAACTTCTTTGCCATTTTCATCAACTAATATAGGTTCAACTCCTGGCATTGTAAGTGTTGCCCAGCTTGGTTTTGAAGGAGTAATGCCAGCAAAATTCGAAATTAAAACTCCTCCAGTTTCTGTTTGCCACCAAGTATCTACTATCGGACATTTCTTCTTTCCAATATGTTCATCATACCAATGCCATGCTTCTTCATTTATTGGTTCTCCAACGGTTCCTAAAATTTTTAAAGAAGATAAATCTTTACCTTGTAATGGTTCTAAACCAAAAGCCATTAAACTTCTTATAGCAGTTGGAGCTGTATATAAAATATTTACTTTATGCTTTTCAACTATATCCCAAAATCTTCCTGCATCAGGATAAGTTGGAACTCCTTCGAACATTAGTGAAGTTGCTCCAGCAGAAAGTGGCCCATAAACAATATAACTATGTCCAGTAATCCAACCTATATCGGCAGTACAAAAATGAATTTGTTTTGGTTGATATTGAAAAATATTTACAAAAGTATAATTTGTCCAAACCATATATCCAGCAGAAGAATGAACCACACCTTTTGGTTTACCAGTAGAGCCAGAAGTATATAAAATAAATAATGGATCTTCTGCATCCATTTCTTCTGCAGGAAAATTAATTACACCATCTTTTTCAATTTGATGTTCTGCAAATTCCATTTCATCTTCCCACCAAATATCTCTTCCTTTTATCATTGATACAGGTGTGCGAGTTCTTGTAAATACAATTACTTTTTTTACAATTTTATTCCCAATTAAAGCATCATCGATAACACTTTTAAGTGGAATAATTTTTTCGCCTCTATATGCTCCATCACAAGTAATAATAAATTCTGCTTGTGCATCTTCTAATCTATCTGCAATACTTTGAGCAGAAAATCCACCAAACACTACACTGTGTATAGCTCCAATTCTTGCACATCCTAAAACTGCATAAACCAATTCTGGCACCATGCCCATATAAATACAAACCCTGTCTCCTTTTTTTACTCCATTATTTTTTAATACTTGAGCAAACTGACAAACTCTTTTGTGCAAACGATTGTAAGTAACAATTCTTGTTCTTTCATCGGGATGATTGGGCTCCCAAATGATCGCAGGGTTTTCACCATTAGTTTTTAAATGTCTATCAATACAGTTCTCTGTAATATTTAATTTTGCACCTATAAACCATTCAACTTTAGGTTCACTAAAATTCCAATTTAAAACAGATTCCCATTTCTTTTTCCAGGTAAAATGCTCTGCAATTTCTGCCCAAAATATTTCGGGTTCATCAATACTTTTTTTATATACTGATAAGTATTCTTCGTAAGATTTTATTTGATATGGATAACTCATTTATAACTTTTTAAAAAGAGGATAAAGTTAAGGATATAGATTTTTTTGTTGATTAGTTTTTATACTGTATGTTGGCATTCTATTATTTTAATTATAAAAATGAATAGTTCTAAAAAACAAATTTGGAAAGTAATTTCAGCATCATCAGTAGGTACATTAATTGAGTGGTACGATTTTTACATTTTTGGAAGTTTGGCAACCCTACTTTCCGAAAAATTTTTTCCCTCAACAAATCCAACAACAGCATTTCTCGCAACATTAGCAACATTTGCTGCAGGCTTTATAGTTAGACCATTTGGGGCTTTAGTATTTGGAAGATTGGGTGATATTGTTGGTAGAAAATATACTTTTTTGTTAACCTTAATAATAATGGGTGGTAGTACTTTTTTAATTGGTTGTATGCCCACTTATCAATCATTTGCATTAGCACCCTATTTAATTTTATTGTTACGTTTAGTACAAGGTTTAGCTTTGGGTGGCGAGTATGGTGGGGCTGCAACTTATGTTGCAGAACATGCCCCAATAAATAAACGTGGTTATTATACAAGTTGGATACAAACCACAGCTACATTGGGTTTGTTTGTTTCATTAGCAGTAATTTTAACTATACAAAAAACATTAAGCAAGGAAGCTTTTTACGATTGGGGTTGGAGATTACCATTTTTATTAAGCATTTTCTTAGTTATTATTTCAATTGTAATAAGAATGAAAATGGACGAAAGTCCGATGTTTAGTAAATTAAAATCCGAAGGAAAAATTTCAACAAATCCATTAAAAGAAAGCTTTGCAAAAAAAGATAATTTAAAATTTGTTTTATTAGCCTTGTTTGGTGCAACAATGGGACAAGGCGTAGTGTGGTATACTAGTCAGTTTTATGCTCAAACTTTTTTACTAAAAACTTGTGGTTTAGAATCTACTCAAACTAATACTTGGCTTGGCATTGCTTTACTTTTGGCAACTCCATTTTTTGTATTTTTTGGTTGGCTTAGTGATAAAATTGGAAGAAAGGGAATAATGATGTGTGGGATGTTATTAGCTGTTATTTGTTATCGCCCCATTTTTAAAAAATTGTACGAAATATGTGATGTGAAAAATAGAATTGAAGCAACATCCACAATTACAACTTCTAAAAAAATAAATCCAAATAAAGCAATAGATTCTTTAATTATAAAAACCTCAAACATAGTGTTTACAGATAGTTCAAAGCTTTTGCTAACAGAAACTTATTCTTTAGAAAAGCTACAAATAAATATTAACACACCAATTGACACAAAAAAACAAATCACATTAGCATCAAGTTATCAATGGAATTTAATTGGTTATATTTTTATTTTGGTATTGTTTGTAACAATGGTTTATGGACCCATAGCTGCGTTTTTAGTAGAACTTTTTCCAACAAAAATTAGATACACCAGTATGAGCTTGCCTTACCATATTGGCAATGGAGTTTTTGGTGGACTTGTTCCATTTATTGCAACATTAATAACCCTTATGCCAGGTAGTAATTATTTAAGTGGCTTATGGTATCCTATTGGTGTAGCAGCAATTTGTTTTGTAATTGGCATTTTGTATTTGAGCAGTAAGTCTGTAAAGTCTGAGAGTCAGTAAAGTCGGCAAAACAATAGGTATAATAAAAACTATAAACCGTAAATTATAAACTTAAAATATGAATACTATAAAAAAATATCTTGGCATTGTTTGGATTTTTGTTGCAGTTGCAGCCCTATTTTTCTTGGTTCAATCGGCTATTCATAACATTAAACCTAATGGCACATTGGATATTAATAAACCCATGCCTTGGGCAATTATTATAATAGTATTTACACCAATTTCTTTGGGCTTTATGCTTTTTGGCTGGTATGTTTTAAAAGGAGAGTTTGACACGGAGGCTATAAATTAATAATTATTTTTTAGCTTTTCTGTGGCTACTAAAGTTTTTAATCTTTCAGTTAAGGTTGAAATTCTTAAAATAAGAACATCGGCATTTTTACTTTCGGTGTAAAGGGTTTGCAGTTCGGATAAACTATTGTCAATTGTTTGTTTATTGATGTTACTGCCCAATTGTTTTGTTTCTTGTAAAATATTTTTTATATCGTTATAATTGGCTGTGTAAATTTTTTGATATTCGGCAAATATTTTTTGTATGGTGCTTGTAATGTCCTTAGCTGTTTTAATGGCATCGTTGGGGAAATAAATATTGTTTGGCGTTTGGGGTTTGGCGTTGTTTGTTTGGTTGTTATCGTCGTTAAATGATAGTTCTATTTGTTTTTCAATTTCTGTTTTGTCTAAATATTTTAAATTATTTCTTCAATGTTTTTTTGTTTAAGATTGCTACGTTGAATGGTGTTTTTGTATGCCGAAATTAAATCGAGTATATAATCTTTAAGGTCGGTTTGTAGTTCTTGTAGGCGTAAATCTATTTTGTCTATACTAATGTCGAATTGTTGGTTAATACGATTTAGTTTTTCGTATTGCCCAAAGTATTTGCCAATACTAATCATAAAACTATCAAGGTCGTTTCGGGTGATACGTTTCTCATTGATGGTTAAATTACCTACAAGGCTTGTGAGTGTTGAGAAAATGCCTGTTGCTGGAATGAGGCTTTTGGTTAATCCTCCTTTGCTTTGATTGCCAACCAAACTGCCTACAATATCCATAAATTTATTGGGGTTTACGTTTTTTGCTTTGTCTAATAAGGGTTTTAGGGCTGTGTTTATTTCTAGTTGCAAATTAAAACCCATATCGCTACTTGTAGGGTTGTTGAAACTTGATATTTTATTTCTATAGTTTTCTTTTTTAATTAAACTGTTTAGTGCTGAAATGCTATTAATGGCTGCATCTATATAATTGATTGCTGCTGTGTATTGAGTGGTTAGTTTGTAGGTTGTGCTATCATCATAGGACTGTGAAAAGCCTTTGATGGAAAGGAATATTAGGAAGAGTAGTATGGTGAATGGACGTGGCATAGTTTAGTTGCAAAGTTATTTATGCAACATTTTGTATTTTTTGTTGAAAATATGTAGTAAAAAAGTGGTGGGTAAGGGTTCCCACCACTAGTAGAATTTTAGACTAGTTCTTTTGTTTGTAATTTTTGTAAACTAGCATAATAAATAACCCAAGAAATGCAATAAAACCTAGACACGATGCTATTATTTTTAACCAGCTTTGATTTTCATTGCTGATTATACTATACGCTGAATAAGCTGATACAAATAGACAAATAAATAAAAGAATGTTTTTCCTTTTTAACATATTATAAATTTTAAATTTAACCACACGATGCAGCCCCACCTGCTAAGGCACCACCATAAAAGCCAACTATTGTTCCAGAAACTGTTCCAAGTAAAGGTAAAGTAACTGTTCCTACTGCTGCACCTGCTAAACCTCCAAGTATGGCACCACCTGTTATTCCAGCAGCACATTTTAACATTGACCAAAAACCTTTACTTTCAATATTAATTAATTGTATTCCGTTTTTATTAGGTGAATTTCTTAAAAATTCATTTTGCATTTCGTTATTATAGAATAAAGAATTATTCGAGTTACTATAAGTATAAGCAACATAATCACTACTATTGCTATTATATCCAACTTCACCTTCTGGCTTGTCAAGTAATAATAACTGATAATTTGCTTCTAACGCTAGTATAAAATAAGCTACTATTTTATACT
>JANOVK010000012.1:0-5270 GCA_031417315.1 Chitinophagaceae bacterium
TTGATGAAAATATTTTTGCTTTTGTATATTGCGAAATATCATTTGTAACAGTAAATGTTCCGAAAGCTCCTGAACCTTTTGCGTGAACAACTCGTTCGGGAATTCGTTCACGATTAAAATGAGCCAAATCTTCATGTAAAAAATAATCTTGTAGTAACACAGGTCCACGATTCCCAATAGTCATTGAGTTTTCAAATTCCGTAAATGGACTTCCACTAGCCGTGGTTAGCTTTTTATTTTTCATATTAAATATGTTTATTAAGGTTAGAAATACGGTTAATTTGATTGATAAAACCAATTGTATTATACATGTTACTTATATGTACAGATAATGTATTCATAACACTACTTTCTTAAATGATACATTTATTTTATGAAGTATAATACCATTCTATACTATCATTTAGTTTGTAAAGTTGAGTATAGTTATTTTGAATGACCTTACATCATTTTAGAAAGGAGTTGTATCTTTCACACATTTTATTCAAATGACCTTTTAAATAATATTAGTTATAACTCGAACCAAGAATGTATTTAAATAAACTGTAACTTTTAACCCTGTTTTGCATTGAATCAAATTAACTTTACCAATTATATTTAAGAATGAAAATTTTTCTTGCCCAACAAAATTATCATATTGGCAATTTTGAATATAATACTGCTAAAATTATTGCAGCAATTGAAGCAGCAAAAAAACAATCAGCCGATTTAATTGTGTTTAGTGAAATGAGTGTGTGTGGATACCCTGCAGGAGATTTTGTAGACTTTAAAGACTTTATTAATAAATGTTATTTAGCCATAGATGAAATAAAAAAACATTCAGAAAATATTGGAGTATTAATTGGTTCGCCTTCTCGTAATCCGATTAAAGAAGGTAAAGATTTATTTAATGCTGCATTTTTTTTATACAATAAAAAAGTAATTGCAGAAATTCACAAAACACTTTTACCTAATTATGATGTGTTTGATGAATATAGATATTTTGAACCTGCATACGATTGGAATATTGTAAATTTTAAGGGGAAAAAATTGGCTGTAACAATTTGTGAAGACATTTGGAATTTAGGAGATAACCCTTTGTATAGAATTTGTCCTATGGATGAGTTAATGAAACAAAATCCAGATATAATGATTAATCTTTCTGCTTCGCCTTTTGACAATAGCAGAATTGATGACAGAAAAATTGCAATAAAAGCTAATGTTTTAAAATATAAATTACCCTTGGTGTATTGTAATGCCATAGGAAGTCAGACAGAAATTGTTTTTGATGGAGGCAGTCTCGTATTTGATAAAAATGCTAATTTATGTAGGGTATTGCCAATGTTTTCAGAGGCTTTAGAGTATGTAGAAATTAATGATGATGGTACAATAAATTCATCAATTATTGAGTTTGCATCTGTCATATCAAACCAAGAATTACTTTTAGAAAATTTAGACGAAAATTTAAATATTCATTTAATATATCAAGCATTGGTATTGGGTGTTAAAGATTACTTTAATAAAATGGGTTTTACTAAAGCAATTTTAGGAAGTAGTGGTGGAATTGATAGTGCTGTTACACTTGCAATTGCATGTGATGCTTTAGGGAAAGAAAACGTGAGAGCAGTTTTAATGCCATCTCCATATTCATCTAACCATAGTGTTACAGATGCAATAGAATTAAGTAAAAATTTAGAAAATTCTTACGATATAATTAAAATTGATAATATATATGATTCTTTTTTATCAACCCTAAAACCAATTTTTAAAGATTTGCCTTTTAATGTTTCTGAAGAAAATATTCAAAGCAGAACAAGAGGTAATTTATTAATGGCTATGGCAAATAAATTTGGCTATGTTTTATTAAACACATCAAACAAAAGTGAACTTGCAACTGGTTATGGAACTTTGTATGGTGATATGGCTGGTGGCTTAAGCGTAATTGGCGATTGTTATAAATTACAAGTTTATGCATTAGCAAAATACATTAATAGAGAAAAAGAAATTATTCCAATTAACATAATTAATAAAGAACCTAGTGCAGAATTAAAACCAAACCAAAAAGACAGCGATAGCTTGCCTGATTATAAAATATTAGATAAAATATTATACCAATATATTGAACGAACACAAGGACCAACAGAAATAAAAACCCAAGGATTTGATGAAATTTTAGTAGATAAAATTTTAAAAATGGTAAACAGTAACGAGTATAAACGAAATCAATTTTGCCCTATTATTCGTATTTCATCAAAAGCGTTTGGAGTAGGACGAAGGGTGCCAATAGTAGCAAAATATTTATCGTAATAACTTTTTACTCAATAAAAGATTTTCCAAATTTTTCTTGATCATATTCGTGTTTCCATCGTTTATGGCTCCATAAATAATTTGATGGATTTTTTTGAATTTTTTCTTCAATAAATTTTCCAAGTGCTTTTGTAATAAATCCATCAGGGGTATTATTTGGCTCTACTGTTAAAAGTGTTAATTCCATTTTATAATACCCTCTTTTAACAGGATTAATATATGCCATTAAAACTGGTGCATTCATGGCTTTGGCTCCTTTTTCTGGTCCTTTTACAAATGGTGTTTTTTTGCCAAAAAAATTTATCCAATATGCATTGTATGGGTTATGGGCACTTTGATCTGCAGCCAAACCTAACATGTATTTACTTGTGGCATATTGGTGAAAAGTTGTTTTAAAATCTTTGGTAGATATTAAACTAGTACCAAATCTGCTACGCATATTAATAATAATTTTATTAAATGCTTTATTGCTTAAAACTGCATAAATACCTAACCAATTATGCTCTTGTTTATAAATCCCAATTCCAAAATTCATAAACTCGTAATTTAAAAAATGACCCGAGTGAAGTTGAATTTTTGAATTTGATTGTTGAATTTGAAAAAGTAGTGTAGAATCGAATTCGAATCTGCTAAGAAATTCTTTTTTAGAAATTGAAATTAATTTGATGGTTTCAATAAAAGTATCGATAAACAAATGATAAAAATCTTTGGCAATTCTTGTTTTTTCTTTTTGTGTTTTATTGGGAAATACAATATTTAAATTTTCGAAAACAACTTTTTTTCTATACCCAAAACAATAGTAAACTATAAAATATATTCCATCGCTAATAACATATAATAAGCGTAAAGGAAGTAGTGATAGTAAATAAAAAAAAGGAAATATGATATAATATAAAAACAAAAATTAAGTTTTATAAAAAAAATTAACTAAAAATTCAATACTTAAAATTGTAACTTAACCTATTTAATTCTTATCCTACCAAAGCTTTATAATCATCGGCTGTTAACAAACTTTCAACTTCATCAATATTAGTTACAGTCATTTTTACCATCCATCCACCATGGTAAGGTTCGTTATTTACAAGCTCTGGATTTTTTTCTAAATTAGCATTCACTTCAGTAATTGTACCAGCCACAGGAGAAAATAAATCACTCACGGTTTTTACCGCTTCAACACTTCCAAAAACTTCACCACCCGAAAAACTTTTACCTACAGAATGAATATCGCAAAAAACAATATCGCCTAATTCGCTCTGAGCAAATTCAGTAATACCAATGGTAGCAATATTACCTTCTAATAAAACCCATTCGTGATCTTTTGTGTATTTTAAGTGAGTTGGAAAATTCATATTAATTTAATTTTTTAGTTTAGTAATTTAATTTTCATTCTAACATTCTTTACTGGTCTATCTGTTTCGTAAACGGGTGTATTAGCAATTTTATCAATCACATCTAACCCAATAAAAACTTCTCCAAAAATGGTATAATTCTGATCTAAAAATGGAGTGCCTCCAATTCTTTGATAAATTTCTTTTTGGTCTTTTGTATAGTTATTAGCAACATTTAATTGTGCGGTATCTGCTTTTTTACCTTGTACAATATAAAATTGGCAATTGCTACTTTTCTTTTCAGGATTATTATCTCTGGCAGCAGCCAATACTCCTTTTTTATGAATTAAATGAGTTCTAAACTCTGCAGCAATAGTAGGTAGATTTGGTATTTCACCTGCCCCTAACATTGCCACACTATCTGCATGTTTACTAGTTGGGTCACCTCCTTGAATCATAAATCCATTTATTATTCTATGAAATAATAAACTATCATAAAACCCCTGTTTAACCAGTTTAATAAAATTCTCTTTATGCAAAGGAGTGCTATTATATAAACGAGCTACCATTACTCCCAAATCAGTTTTAATTTCAACTAGAGTTTCGCTTGATTTTATAACATTTGTTGTTACAAGTTTTTTCGTTTTTGATTTTTGCTTTTGAGCTTTAAGACTAACAAAAGCAACCAATGAAAAGCCAAGTATTAAAAATATTTTTTTCATTTATTAAATAAATTCTTGTTGTTCAAAATAAAGCAGAATATGATCTTTCAAAAAATTTTCTTGTTCTATTAAATGTAATGTTGGTAACTCTTTAAGTTGAGAAAAGTGAGGCCATCCATCTTCATCAATTAACTCTAAACTATAATAACCACTGCTACTTAAAATGGTACAAATAGCAACATGTATTAAATCTTGTTTTTGTTCTTTACTAATTTTTTCAATCAAAAACCCTGTTTCTTGTAATCCTATTAAAAACAGAATGGTTTCGGTGTCGGGTTTTTTTTCAAACTTCTCAACCAATTTGGCTTCTAAGTTCCACCAACGTTGTTGCAAATCATCTTTCACATACATGTTGCAAAAATAGCACTCTAAGTTGTTTAAAAAAGAATTTTAATTAAACTACAATTTAATATCTTGCTCGAAAACACTTATGGGTTATATTAGTTTTCTAATTAAAAAATAAATGAGTGAAGCATATAAAATTCCTGCACAAACCAGAATTGGTCATGTGCATTTAAAAGTTTCAAGTATAGAAAAGTCTTTAGCTTTTTATAGAGATTTATTAGGATTTGAATTAACCACCATGTATGGAAAAGATGCAGCATTTATTTCTGCAGGTGGTTATCATCATCATATTGGGTTAAATACTTGGCAAAGTAAAAATGGAAATCCACCACCACATAATAGTACAGGCTTATTTCATACTGCTATTTTATATCCTACAAGAAAAGATTTATCCACTATTGTAAAACGATTAATGAATGCTAATTATCCATTAACAGGTGCAAGTGATCATGGTGTTTCTGAAGCCATTTATTTAAATGATCCAGATGAGAATGGTGTTGAATTATATTGGGATAGACCCAAAGAGGATTGGCAATATCATGCAGATGGGAGTATTGTGATGTATACAAAATCCCTTGACCTTAAAAAT
>JANOVK010000013.1:0-4792 GCA_031417315.1 Chitinophagaceae bacterium
ATTTTTTTTTGACATAGAAAATTTTCAATGTTTTGGCTAACCAAAAATAAAGGAAATACTTGTGTAGAAATTGAAAGCAAGAAAAAAATATACACTTCCACCCACCTATGTAAGAACAATAAAAGAAATTTTTTCCTAAACATATTCTTACAATTTCTACACAAGTATTTCCTTTATTTTTGGTTAGCCAAAACATTGAAAATTTTCTATGTCAAAAAAAAATAATCCACAACATAAAGTTGTTCCAATTCCTGTTGCAAAAACTATTGAAGCAAAATCAAATAATAATTATGCTTTTGTAATTAATGATAAACAAGCCTTATTAATTACACTGTGCATTGCTGCAATCAGTTATATTTTTTCCTTTTATTATACTTCATTCTATCAAGGTGAAGAAGGTGCACAATACATGAATGCATTGGCTTTTTGGCACGATAAAAATTCTATTTTAGGCAACTGGGCAAAAACAGGATGGAAAATACTTTATGCTCCAATAGTATTATTTGGAAAACAGGGAGCTCTTATTGCAAATTGTTTGTTCTCAGCTTTCTCAGGGTTTTTTGCCTATAAATTGGCTTCAAAAATTATTGAAAAAAAAACAGCTTTACCTTTTATTTTTTTAATTAGTCAAACACTTTGGTTTTTGCTTGCTTTTAAATTTTATAGCGAAATTCCAACTGCATTTTTTTTAACTCTTGCCCTATATTTATTTTATTGCAATAAATATATTGGCTTTGCCTTATCTGCTTCTTTTGTTTTATTACTTAGACAAGAGTTTGTTTTTATCTTCCCCTATTTTGCTATTTTATTATTAAAACGCAAACAATGGATTGCATTTTTTAGTTTAGGATTATTTCCTTTGCTTTATAATATTTGGGGATGGCAAGTTACAGGCGATATGCTGTATGCTTTAAATGAAAGTCGTAAGTATGCAGAGTCTATTAAAAACTCATATCCACGGCAAGGCTTTGATCATTATTTTATAATGAGTGGCGTTATTTATAATATTGTTGTAGTAAGTTTAGTGGTAACTTATATAGCACAAATTGTAACCAAACAAATTAAAAAAGTTGAGTATCCAATATTAATTACAGCTCTTGGGTTTTTCTTTATACATTGTTTATTTAATTTACAAGCATTTCCTATTTTAACAAGTACTGGTGGTAATTTAAGATACATGTTGGTGGTTTCACCTTTACTTGCAGTGCTTGCTGCTAAAGCTATTGATAACATGCAATGGGTAGAAAAAAAATCAGTTTTGCTTTTAATCTTAGTGCCTTTTATTGCTTTAGTAGGTGCTTATTTTACGTTTACACATAATTGGGTTGTAATGAATACTGAAAGTGGCGAAAGAGATAGATTGCCCATTTTAATTTGTATTGCTACAATTATTGTAGTTTATTTTATTAAATCATCTGCACTACAAATAAAACTAGTAGCAGGTTTAAGTATTTTAACTATGCTAATTTATATACGACCTAAAGAATTGTGTTGCGATGAAAACTTTGAACAGAAAAAAATAACAGAATATATTATTGAAAATAAATTAGACAAAAAACCAATCATTCAAAACCTAGCTTTAATGGATTTCTTTTATGGCAAAAATAAATGGGATTATCCAGCAGGTTGTACTTCAATGTATGGTGATAGTACATTAGATAAAGCCAAATTAGGTTCAATAATAATTTGGGATACACACTATGCTACAAAGTATGGAAAAGTAGAATATACTTATTTTCAAAATAATCCAACCAAATACAAGCTAATTAAAGAATTTAGAAGTGAGGATAATGCATTTGCAGCATTGGTTATGGAAAAAATTCAATAAACAAAAAATGAAAATAATTTTAGAAACTGAAAGATTATTTTTAAGAGAATTTACTTTACAAGATGGCCAATTATTATTTAAGTTAAATAATAATCCTGCAGTAATAAAATATGTGCACGAGCCAAAACCTGTTTTAACAGAAATGGATGCTGTTTTGGAAAATATCATTTTACCACAATATCGTTTATACAATCATGGAAGATGGTCTGTACATTTAAAAAACACCAAAAAATTTATTGGTTGGGCTGGGCTAAAATTTGTTGCAGAGAAAAATGAAATTGATTTAGGTTATAGATTTTTACAACCACATTGGGGATTTGGGTATGCCACAGAATCTGCAAAAGCAATAATTAATTATGGATTTAGTACTTTACACTTAAAAAGAATAATGGCAAAAGCTCATATAGAAAACATAGCATCTCAAAATGTATTACTAAAATGTGGTTTATTTTTTTATGGCACAGAAATGGAAGAAACAAGAAATGTATTTAAATATGAAATTTTTCAGAATATTTAATTCCTAAACAAAACAAAAGCACAAATTTCTGTTTTATCTGTTAATTCTCTATTTTTTAGAAATAAACAAATACACAATACGTTTTAGATTAACAAATTCATTTTACAAAATCAAAATTAAAACCCAATAAATCATTTAAATAATTATGAAATATCAAAAGAAAATTATTGTACTCCTTTTAGCTACATCAATAATGCAATTTGGCTTTAGCCAAACTCAAGGTCGTTCAATTGGCAGAGGTTATTCGAAAAAACTTTTAGAGCAAGAAAAATACTTCGATGATTTAAAAAAAAGTAATGGAGAAAAATATGGCAATAAAGAAGTAAGTGTTGAAATGGCTATTAATAAAATGGTTGATATTAGTTTAGAAAATAATAATAGAAGTATTGAAATAAAAACTTGGGATGAACCTAAAATAAAAATAACAACCATGGTTTATTTTGATGGAGCCATGAGTAAATTAAGTAGTGAATCTTGGTTCGAAAAACTGAATATTAAAACTAAACTTTTGGGTAATAGTTTAAGAATTAAAACTGATGCTTTAACCAATTCAAACTCTAGCAATTCAAATTACAACTCAAACAATACTGAAGATGTTGTTGAAGTATATTCAGTTGATGGACAATATATAAAAAGCGAGCCTGCCAAAAAAAGGGTTGTAAAAATTTATATTCCAAAAGATAATAAATTATCAATCGAATCAAAATATGCTGATATTGTAATTTTAGATTATTTAAAAAAATTAACTGCAGATATTACCAATGGTAATTTAGAATTAGAAAATGTAAACTCAATTAACTTAAGATCAAAATATTCGAACGTGTCTATTAAAGAAATACAGTTTGGTGAAATAGATTTTATAAATGGAAAACTAAGTATTGGAACTTTAGGAGATGTAGAATTAGAAACTAAATATTCAACAGTAGAAGTTTTTAATTCTAGAAAAATAATATTTAAGAGCACTAATGATGATTATGAATTAGAAAATGTTACTGCCATTGAATGTACTAAAAATTATGGTAGTTTAAGAATTAATACATTAACCGAATCTTTTCAAATGGAAGGAACAAATGCCGATGTAAAAATTAAAACTATTAGTGCCGAATTAAAATCTATTTGGGTGGATAATAAATATGCTGATTTAAGAATGCCCTTAAAAAATATTAAAAATTTTACTGTAAATTTTGAAGGAACTTATAGTAATATTTACAAAAATTACGAATCGAATAAAGTTTATGCTTACGATAATTCTAACTCAAGAATCTCTACTGGTGATGCACAAAATTCAAAATATAGTGCTATAGTTGGAACAGGCAATGGAACTAAAATTGACATTCATTGTCAAAATTGTACAGTTGATTTTAAATAAAATATTTCTCACAAAAAAAAATCCCTCGAATAAAAATTCGAGGGATTTTTTTTGATGCTTATAAAGTAAGCAATTACTTTAAGTCAATTCTATAATTAGCTGTTGTTGCAGCACCAGTTGCAGCATTAACTAAATCAATATTTAATACTATTGATCTATCGCAAGATGAAAAAGTACTTGCTCTTGTAGCAGAAGTTCTAACACTAGTTGCTGGAGCACCACCATAAGCTTTACCTGTTGCTTGTAATGGAATAGTAACTTTAAAATTCGATGCACTTGTCCAATCAATTTCACAATTAATATCGTTCCAACCATCATCGTATAAGTTAACAATTTTACCACTTGCTTTTGTTGTAGAACCTGGTACTAAAACAAGATTGGTTAAGCTTGTAGTATAAGGACCATACTGAAAAGCACCTGCAGAATTATATTCATTTGTTTGAAGATAATCTCCTGATAAATCTCCTAATACAACATCGCAATAACGTTGCATTACTAACCAAACTGAATCTTTACCTGCAAACGCACCAACTGATCCACTTGTAATTTTTACTTTTACAGAATCTACCCTACCCATTGAATACGGTGCATAAATACCTGTTACTTTTAAAGAATCCAATACCATCCCAGCTTTAAGAATTAAACTTGAAGGAGCATTAAAATGTGTTCCCATTACAGCACCAGTTGGTGAGGTATAAGAAAATTGTATTGTTCTATCAACAGAACCTACACTTGTCATTCCTACAGGAATTGCAAATGGTGTAGTTCCTACAGCTTTTAAATAATAACTTTTTGCAAATGTTGAATATAAAAATTCAGCAAATGGTGGTGGTGTAACAACTGGGTCTTTGTCAACTACTAGATTGTTTTTTTTGCATGAACTCATTCCAACAAGTATAATCGCTGCAATAAACCCTAGTTTAAAATATCTTTTCATAATTAATTTTTAGTGTTTTTTTATGGGTTTTGTACTATGTATGGATTTGTGTTCAACTCTTTTTGTGGTAATAAATATGTAAATAATCTGTCTCCAGCAGGTAATGTTGTAACACTTGGAGCAAAACTTGGAGCACCATGG
>JANOVK010000014.1:0-5729 GCA_031417315.1 Chitinophagaceae bacterium
AAATAAAAGCCATACCAGTGTCTGCAGGAAGATATTTTAATAATTCCAGCATAGCTTCCAATCCTCCAGCTGATGCTCCTATGGCAACTACTGGAAAAGAATTTTCTTTAACTTCTGCTTTAGCAGGCGTTTTCTTTTTAGTTGAAGTTGCTTTCATTTCTTGTTAGTTTTTCTGTACTCACAGCAATTAATTGTGTTACAAATTAATGCAATAAAATTAATACTACTGAATAGCTGATAAACAAAACTATTTTATACATTAGTAATATTTTGAATTGCATATCTATATAGCAAACAATACCAGCATACAGATTAGTTTAAAGTCATAAGTAAAAAATACTGTTATAGTAAGCGTATTTAGTTTGATAGGAAAAATTGGGCAATTAAAATTACGAGATATTCCACTTAAAATTTTTACTCTTTTGCAAGAATTTATAAATCTCTATATCTTCGCTGAAAAATAAAGGCAAAGTGATGAAAAATCAGATTCAAAAATTATTCAATAATCTACCACTTTGCTCCTCTAAAATTTAAAATTCCTTGTTTTTAAGTACCTCTAATCATTAGTATTAATTACTTCATTGAATTTAGAAATTTAAACAATCCATTAGAGGTTTATATAATATGAAATACGAAAAAGAAGTTTCTAGAAGAAGAACATTTGCCATTATTTCTCACCCTGATGCAGGAAAAACTACTCTAACTGAAAAACTATTATTATTTGGTGGTGCTATACAAACTGCTGGTGCTGTAAAAAGTAATAAAATAAAAAAACATGCCACTAGCGACTTCATGGAAATTGAAAGACAGCGTGGTATTAGTGTTGCAACTAGTGTAATGACTTTTGAATATGAAAATCATTTAATAAATTTATTAGATACTCCAGGCCATAAAGATTTTGCAGAAGATACTTATAGAACTCTTACTGCAGTTGATAGTGTAATTTTAGTTATTGATAGTGTAAATGGAGTTGAAGCTCAAACAAGAAGACTAATGGAGGTTTGTAGAATGAGAGATACTCCTGTAATTGTTTTTATTAATAAAATGGATAGAGATGGGAAAAACAGATTTGATTTATTAGAAGAACTTGAAAAAGAATTAAATCTTAGTCTACATCCCATGACATGGCCCATTAATAGTGGCAAAGATTTTAAAGGAGTGTATGATATTCATAACAAAAGTTTGGTTTTATTTTCTGCTCACACAAAAGCAGATGATGAAAATGATGTTTTAAAAATTGAAAATATTTCGGATACACTTTTAGAGAAAAAAATTGGAGAAAGAGATGCACATTTATTAAGAGAAGATGTTGAATTAATTGATGCAGTTAATGGGAGTTTAAATGTGGAAGAATACTTAAACGGAAAAATTGCTCCAGTTTTTTTTGGTAGTGCTGTAAATAATTTTGGGGTTAAAGAAATGCTTGAAACTTTTGTTCAAATTGCCCCTACTCCACAAAGTAGAAAAACATCTGAAAGAGAAGTAAAAGTTGATGAAGAAAAATTTAGTGGTTTTATTTTTAAAATACATGCCAACCTCGACCCAAAACATAGAGATAGAATTGGATTTATGCGAGTGTGTAGTGGCAAATTTGAACGTAACAAATATTATCATCATGTTAGGCTTGATAAAGATGTTAGATTTAGTAATCCCTATTCTTTTTTAGCACGTTCAAAAGATATTATTGAAGATGCATATCCTGGTGATGTGGTTGGATTATTTGATACTGGAAATTTTAAAATTGGAGATACATTAACAGAGGGAGAAAATTTTTTCTTTACCGGAATTCCGACTTTTTCGCCAGAAATTTTTAAAGAGTTAGTGAATAAAGATCCAATGAAAACAAAACAATTGGAAAAAGGAATTGCACAACTTACCGATGAGGGTGTAGCACAATTATTTACACAGTTTGGAGGCAATAAAAAAATTATTGGTTGTGTTGGTGAATTGCAATTTGAAGTAATACAGTACAGGCTTTTGCAAGAGTATGGAGCTGCTTGTGAATTTAGAACATTACCATTTTATAAAGCCTGTTGGTTAACTTGTGAAGATGAAAACAAACTTCAAGATTTTTTAAGATTTAAGCAACAAAATAGTGCTGAAGATAAAGATGGCAATCCAGTTTATTTGGCACAAAGTGAGTGGTTTTTAAATACAGAAATTACAAATAATGCTGCAATAACATTTCATTTTAGTAGCGAAGTTCATAAGTAAAAATTTGAATCATTGAATCATCATCAAGAAAATATTAAAAAATATTACAATTCAACTCAGTTCGATTATAGTTTTATTTGGAATTGGGGTTTAAAATCCACCCCATCTTTACACTTTGGATATTATGATGAAAAAGCTACTAAACATAAACAAGCCATTTTTAGAGTTAATGAAGTATTAGCTGATTGGGCTAATGTTGTTGATGCAACAAAAGTTTTAGATGCGGGTTGTGGCTTAGGCAATACAAGTATATGGTTAGCAGAAAATAGAAATTCAAAAGTTACTGGTATAACCTTAGTACAAAAACAAGTTGATACTGCTAATAAATTAGCGAAAAAACAAAATGTAAAAAATGTTGATTTTTTAGTGGCAGATTATTTACAAACTCCTTTTGATGATAATAGTTTTGATGTAGTTTGGGCTTGCGAAGCATTGTGCCATGCAACAGACAAATCCTTATTTTATAAAGAAGCATTTAGAATTTTAAGGTCTGGTGGTAGATTAGTGATTGCAGAAAATTTACGACCCACAAGACCAATGATTGACGAAAAAGAAAAATTTCTACACGAAATTTTTGATGCTTGGGCAATACCCGATTTAGATACTTTAGATGAACATAAATCTCATGCAAATAAAGCTGGTTTTATAAATTTTCAATCAAAAGATGTTACAAAAAATGTTTGGGTATCGTATAAAAATTTAAAAATTATAGTTAAGCGATTAAAACCATTAGCTATTTTTTTAAATATTTTTAAATTGGTTCCTAAAATTAGATTAAATAATTATTTACAAAGTGGAAGGCAAGTTGATGCAATTGAACAGGGTATTTTTACTTATGCTCATCTATTGATGGAAAAACCTTAATTAAAAATTATTCTTCCACATCATACTTTCAATAGGCTTATTAGGTTGACCACTATATTTTGCATTAGCTTTTTGATTATACTTTACTTCTATTTCTCCCTCAACAGGAAAATAAATTAATTGTCCAATAGGCATTCCTTTATAAATTCTTACGGGCTGTTTAACTGATATTTCTAGTGTCCAATTTCCACAAAAGCCAACATCGCCTTTTCCAGCAGTTGCGTGTATATCAATACCCAAACGCCCTGTAGAAGATTTCCCTTCTAAAAATGGAACATGAGCATGTGTTTCTGTATACTCTAAAGTAACCCCTAAATAAAATTCGTGTGGTTGTAAAACAAAACCTTCATCCGGAATTTCAAAGCTTTCAATTTTATTATGTTTTTTAGCATCTAATTCATTATCTATATACTTTGCTAAAGTGTATCCCAAATGTACATCGTAACTATTACTACCTAAATCAGCTCTATTATAAGGTTCAATTTTAATTGTTCCTTTTTCTATTTCTTCTAAAATTCTTTTATCACTTAATATCATAATTATTTAAAATACTGAATTGCAAATAAAAATCTTATTTGTTAAAAGTTAATTCTCAAATTTGCTTAATGCCTTTGTTTTATCAACAATATATTAACCAATTTACAAAACTTGCTATTTGGAAGATTGAAGAAAAGGAAGATTTTTTTATTGAAATAGTTCCACTTCAAAATAATATTACTCACCCACACAAGCGTTTGCAACATTTAGCTGGACGATTTTTATTGAAATTTTTATTTAATGATTTTCCTTCGAAAGATATTTTAATTGCTGATACAAAAAAACCATTTTTAGTAAATGAAAAATATCATTTTTCTATTTCTCATTGTGGAGATTTTGCAGCAGCAATTGTAAGTTCAAAACAAAGAGTAGGCATAGACATAGAAATTCCTGTTGAGAAGATTTTTAAAATATCTCATAAGTTTTTAAATGATTTTGAGCTCAATAATTTAAAAATTCAGCACTCATTTACAAAAGAAAATCTTACACTTATTTGGAGTACAAAAGAGGCCATGTTTAAATGGTATGGAGCAGGAAATATTGATTTTAAAAAAATGTTACAAACTACAATTATTAATTTTGATAATGAAGGAGATTTTTTCTCAAAATTAAAAACTGAAAAAGAAATTTATCAACTTAAAGTGAACTATAAGTTTTTTGAAGAATTGATTCTAACGTTTATAACTAAATAAAAAAGGCTGCCCTTTTAAGACAGCCTTTTTTATTTATGAATTATTTTATTGAACTAAAAGTTTTTTAGTTGTTGTTTCAGTATTGTTTGCCTGAACTCTAATAGAATAAACACCTTTAGCCAAATTTGAAATAGGAATTGTTATCACTTCTCCTTTAACTGTTCTTTGTTTAGATTGAGTATAAACTAATTTTCCAACTGCATCAAAAAAGTCGATTCTCATATTATTATAATTCGAATTGCTAAATAAATTTACTTTTTCTGAACTTGGATTTGGATAAACTATCCAACTATTTGCGTTTGATTCAAAACTAATAAGTACAATTTTAGAATAAGTAAATCCACCATTTTTATCAACTTGTTTTATTCTATAATAGTTTAAACCACCAAAAGGGTTTTCATCAAAAAAATTATAGGTATTCTCTTTGGCATTATTTGTAGCAGTTGGTAGTGTCGCAATTTGAGAGAATTTTTCTCCATTTAAACTTCTTTCAATAACATACAAATGATTATCAACTTCATTAACAACCCAAGTTAATTTAACAGTATTATTTTTTTCTTTTTTAGCATCAAAACTTATCCATCTTACTGGAACAGGGTTGGGTGCTATTGCAAAATCGTTTAATGACATATTATAGAAAACATTATTTAATGCTCTAACTCTTATTCTGGCAGAGAAGGTAAAATTGTTGGTTACAATAATATCTTCACTTCCATCATTTGGAGTACTTGCAATTAATGTTATTGGAAATGTAAAACCACCATCAGTTGATAATTCAATTGCAACATTTGCAACATTAAATGGTGCTAAGTTAGTGTTGCCTTTATTCCAAGTGATAGTTTGAGTTTGAGATTGGTACCAAAGTACTCCCGAGTTTGAAGGATAATTTACTGAAAAAGCACCACCAGAAGAACTAACAGTAATTATTCTATCAGCAAAACAAACACCACCGCCACCTGCAACATTATCTCTTGCAGTTAATCTAAAATTAAGGTTTCTTGTTATAGTTGGAAGTCTTTCTCCAATTGTTGTTTGTGCAAAAACTACATCTGTTATTTGTGGAAAATATCTTATAGGTTCAACAATTGGTAAAAATGAACGAAATAATGGTGTTTGAGAACTTTGTGTTCCATCCCAAGAACCAAAACTAGCACCAGTATTCATTTGTTCCCAACTAAAAGTTATTGCATCACCATCAGGGTCAGTTCCACTTCCTGTTAAAATAAATGGGGTTGAAATTGGAATGGTATAATTTGTACCAGCAATTACAGTTGGTGCATTATTGCCTGTTGCAGTAATTACTGCACAAGTATTACCACTTCCATTAATTGAAAAATCATCAATTTCTGCCTGACTTACACCATGAAATTGAGCTTGGCTATTATTTTGCAAATTATTTGTACTATTACAAATTCCAGCATA
>JANOVK010000015.1:0-5419 GCA_031417315.1 Chitinophagaceae bacterium
AGGTTTTTGGAGGATAATGTTTTTATTTATTGTAATTCCGAAGTTTATTAGAGATTTTTTTTATTCAATAATTTCAAAGAATAGATATATATGGTTTGGAAAGTTAGAGGGATGTTTAATTCCCAATAATGAACTTAAAGAAAGGTTCTTATAAATTAAATTTTATTTAACAAACTAGATTAAACGTTGTATAAATTCAAAAGTCTATTAGGTAAGTTCTTTTAAATTATATGTAATTAAGGCAACGAAAAGTAAATTTTTGGAGTCTTATATTATTGAACTAATGAATTTGAAACTTTTGTTTTTGATTTAACAAATTGAACAAAAGTTTGGCAAGGGGTTTGTTAAGTAGTGTTTTGAATAAATATTTTACATATTTATTTTTCTCATAAGCAGTTAGTTTTGGTTGAGGTCCTGGTTTCCACCGGGACCAACTTTTTTTACACCTATTCCCTTTACAAGATTTAACCAATCTACAATTCCTTTATAAACCTGTGTTGCTGTTTGTGCTTGAAATTTTGGATTTATAATTTTTTTCTCATCACCTTTATTACTTAAAAATGCTACTTCTAATAAGCAGTTTATAAAATCTGTTGGACCACTTAAACCAAAATTAAAATTGCCAACATTTCCATATTCTTCTAATTTAATTTCTTTCATTCTTTTTAAAATGCTCATACTTAGAGGTCTAAACCCAATATGCCTATAAAATGTGCCACAACCTTTTACACTTGTATCGGCATTAGAATTTAAGTGAATGCTTATTAATAAATCTGGGTTTTGTTGTTGTAAAGTTAAAATTCTATCCTTCATTTCTAGGGAAGTATCAGACTCGCGAGTCATAATTACTTGTTTTACGCCCATTTTATTTAAATATTTTTTTAGCTGATTCGCAAATAATAAGGTTAAATCTTTTTCTAAAATTTTTGTTGTACCGCCAACAGCTCCTAAATTAGTTCCACCATGTCCTGCATCAATTGCAATTTTTAATTTTTTGATATCTAATTTTTTAGGCTGTTGTTTAACTTTTACAACAAGTTGGTTATTTGCATAATTAATAGAATACCCCCAATGATGGTTATGTTGTAGTTCAATAGTAATCAATACCACATCTTCTTCTGTTTGGGTATAATAAACATTTTTTATTTCTTTTAAAGTAGATGGAAGTTGAGTTATCCAATTTGTGTTGCTTTGAACTCCAAAAATTTCTAATTGAATTGCAGCAGGACTTGTTTGCATCCAGGCTCTATAAGGAAGTTTTGCATCTAAATTTATGGTTACAAAATCATGAGAAGTAGAATCGGTTCCAAAAACTTTAAAATTTGTTGTAAGATAAAATGGTTTTTCTATAATAGAAATGTCTGGAGTTAAATATACCTTGTCTAAATATGCAGTTCTATATTTTGATAATTGAACTTTCCATTGAGTTTTTGATGTATCAATTACTTTAAAAATAATATTTGTATCAATATATCCCATTTTAGCACCACCCAATCTATCATCTCCCAAACCATATAATAATGCAGGTATTTTACCACTACTTTTTGCTAAAAAGTAAGGTTTAATTGTTTGTGAAAAAGAAAAAAATGAAATACAAAAAACAAAACCGAATAAAAATATTTTTTTCATCATTTAAAATTACAATTAATAAGATACTATGATAAACAAAGTTAAAGACAATAAAATAATCTAACAGACTTCAACTTTCAAAATGCTATTTTTGCCGACTAAATTTTAAAAATGAAGTTTTATAATACTTTAATTCGATATCGGTTTTGGTTAAGCATAATTGCACTTATTTTAGCAGTAGTTGTAACTTACCAAGCAGGGTTTTGGCCAGCATTTATTTTATATTTAATTGGGGTAATTGCATTATTCACTCATTTTTTTGTTGGTCCGTTAAGATTAGTTCAAGAACCCATGGAACAAGGTAATATTGCAGAAGTTGAAAAAATATTAAATAGTATTAAATATCCAGCTCTTCTATATAAACCTATTCGCTCTACTTATTATACTTTAAAAGGTAATTTGGCAATGATGAATAAGGATTTTGATTCTGCTGAAAAACATTTAAAAAAAAGTAGTGAAATTGGTTCTCCAATGCCAGAAGCTGAAGGTGCAAATAAATTGCAATTGGGGATGATGTGTTTGCAAAAAGGAGATTTTAAACAAGGAGAATCTTATATACGAGCAGCATTAAGAATTGGAATTCCCGATAAAGAAAGTGAAGCCATTGCGTTTTTAAGTATGTGCCAAATATTTATGAATAAAAGAGAGTTTAGAGCTGCAAGAGATTATTTTAGAAAAGCAAAAGCTTGTAAACCAAAAGCTGCACAAACTCTTGATCAAATTAAAGAAGTAGAAAAATATATTTCGAGAATGCCAGGATAATTTTTTTACCAAGCTATTCCATAATCTTCTCCATGATTACTTGAACCACCCCAAAAGCTATTATGTTTCCAATCGAAAAATATAGCATTTATGGGGCCACTGGTTCTATCATCAAAACTTAATTTATAGCCCATTTTTATTAAATCTTTTCTTACCACTTCACTTGTTTTATCATGTAGTAAAATGTTTCCAACCTTAGGTTTTCTATCATCAATTTTATTACCACCTAAAGAAAGCCAAAGCTGATTGGTATTAATATTAGCAGCTTCTGTTGCTCGTTGAACATTCATATTAAACTCAACAACATTTAAAAAAAATTGTAATAAATTTTGATCTTGAGTATCGCCGCCTTGTACTGCAAATGATAAAAATGGTTTACCATCTTTTAATGCCAATGATGGTGTTAATGTAACTCTTGGTTGTTTACCAGGCTCCACAATATTAAAAGGATTTAGTTTTTCATCTAAAACAAAACTTTGCATTCTTTGGCTCATTCCAACACCCGTATTTCCTGCAATACAAGCAGGAATCCAACCACCACTTGGTGTAATTGAAACCACCCAACCATCTTTATCAGCTGCTTCTACACTCGTTGTTCCTCTTGTTAATCTATCTAAATAATCATTATCAATGAAAGCAGTTCCTTCAATATCGTGTTTGGGTGCAAAATTTCTACCACTGCTATCCATTTCAAATCCTCTTTGTTTTAAAAGTTCTTTGTAAGGATTTCTTTTTCCTTCAAAAGGATATGGATCTCCAGGTCCAATATTCGCATCATTTTTTTCGAAGTTGATGAGTGAACCCCTTTGTTTAGCATATTCTTTACTCAATAATCCTTGCATAGGCTCAACAGGCAAAAATTTCGAATCGCCATAATAAAAATCTCTATCGGCAAAAACTAAATTCATAGTTTGATAAAGTGTATGAATATATTTTGTACTATTATATCCCATTTCTTTTAAATCAAAATTTTCAAGGATATTAAGTGCTTGTAACATAGCTGGACCTTGTGTCCACTGTTGTAATTTATAAACTTCAATTCCTTTATAATTTATGTGTGATGGTTCCTCTTCTTTAGGGCTCCAATTTGCTAAATCTTGCATTGTAATTAAGCCACCTTGTTCTTTACAACCTCTTACAAATTCTTGTGCAATATCGCCTTTGTAAAAACGATTGTATGCAGCCATGATGGCTTCTTTTCTACTCTTTTTTTGTTTTAAAGCTGCTTGTTCAGCTTCAACCATTTTCGTAAGGGTTTGCAGTAAATCTTGTTGAACAAAAATTTCTCCTGCTTCTGGTGCTTCTCTTTTTTCGTTTAAATGAGGTAACAAAACTTTTTTACTATAAGGCCATTCTTTAATTCTAGCCTTTCCTCTTTCAATACTATTTGCAGTTTGTGCTTCAATTGGATATCCCGCAGCCAATTGCATTGCAGGTTCTAAAACTTCTTTTAAACTTTTTGTTCCATAATTAGATAACATTAAACAAATACCACCAACAGTACCAGGGGTTGTAGCAGATAATGGACCAAACTCTGGCGGAAAATTATACCCCCTGCTTTTAAAAAATTCTACTGTTGCCCCAGTGGGTGCAACTCCTAATGCATTTATTGCAATTACTTTTTTTGTTTTAGGATTATAAATTAATGCTTGAGTTTCTCCACCCCAACTCAAAACATCCCACATGGTGCAAGTAGCTGCAAGCATGGCACAAGCAGCATCTACAGCATTTCCACCTCGTTCAAATATTTTTGCTCCAGCTGTTGCGGCCAATGGTTTTCCTGTAATTGCTATCCAATTTTTTCCATGTAAAATTGGCTTTTGTGTTTGTTGAGAATATCCAAAAGATGAATATATAATTGTTATTAATAGTAGGCTTGCTTTCATAAAAAAAATTATAGAAGAGTATAAAAGTAATTTAATTGATGATTGAAAAATACTTTACTCGAGTTTTGGTATTTAATATTGCAAACACATGCAACAAATAATAGAAAGCAAAATATCGAAGCAATTTATTTATTTACTTGTTATTGGAATTGTTGCCAACGCAACTGGTTTGTTTAATGATATTTTAGAACCAGATGGAGCATTATATGCAAGCGTTGCTAAAAACATTGTAACAAAAAACGATTGGATTAATTTATATGCTTATGGTAATGATTGGCTCGATAAACCACATTTACCATTTTGGTTAACTGCAATAAGTTTTAAATTTTTTGGTATAAACTCTTTTGCATATAAAATACCTTCGTTTATTTGTTTTTTAGTTGGCGTTTTTTATACTTATTTATTAGCAGCAAAAATTTATTCAAAACAAATTGCACAAATTGCAGTACTGATTTATATAACTTCTTTGCATGTAATTTTAAGTAATTTTGATGTTAGGGCAGAAGGTTATTTAACTGCTTTTATTATTGCTTCTATTTATCATTTTTATAGTGCGTTAAGTTTAAATTGGGTTAAACATATTGTTTTTGCTGCATTTTTTGCTGCACTTGCAATTATGACCAAGGGAATTTTTGTTTTAATTACTATTTCATCTGGGTTTATAATTTATTGGATTATTACTAAACAGTGGATAGAGTTTGTAAAACCAAAATGGTATTTGCTTTTAGTACTAATTTTTATTATTATTCTTCCAGAATTATATTGTTTATATCAACAATTCGATTTACATCCAGAGAAATTAATTTTTGAAAAACACCATGTTTCTGGTATTAAATTCTTTTTTTGGGATAGTCAATTTGGACGTTTTTTTAACACAGGTCCAATTCAGGGTGAGGGAGATTTATTCTTTTTTGTGCACACCACTTTGTGGGCATTTTTGCCTTGGGCAATATATTTAATCGCTGCATTGTATAAAAATATTAAACAAATAAAATCTTTTGCAGTAGGCAGCTCTACAATCATTTATGCAAGTGCATTATGCAGTTTTTTATTGTTTTCTGTTTCAAAATTTCAGCTACCACATTACATAGTAATTATATTTCCACAACTTTCAATGTTGGTTGCTGCTTATTTATTATCTA
>JANOVK010000016.1:0-7496 GCA_031417315.1 Chitinophagaceae bacterium
CCTTTTTCATGTCTATTTTTTGACTAGATTTTGTTGCACTAGTTTCTTTTTTTGCTTGAGCAGATGTTGTTGAGGTTATTATTGAAACAACCAACAACAGAGTTAAAAATTTTTTCATGTAATTTTTTTTAGAGAGTAAAAATAATGTTGCTTAAAATTCATTTTTAATTTTTGAGATAAAAAATTTATAAATTGCCGTTAAATTTTATCTTAAATATCCTAGAATTTTTAACATGCTTGCAGCAGTTTGTTCTTTGGCATAAATCCAATCAATCAATTTTCCATTTTTATCTTTTTCTACAATAATATGTTTTGGTGATGGTATAAGACAATGTTTAATTCCACCATAACCACTTATTTGATCTTGATAAGCACCTGTATGAAAAAAACCAACATAAAGTGGAGTTTTATTATCAATATCAGTTGCATCGGCAGTTGCAATTTTTGGTAAAAAAACTTCGTTTAAATGTTCTTCACTATCGTAATAATCGTGGCTATCACAAGTAATTCCACCTAATACAACTCTTTGATATTCGTTATCCCATTTATTTATAGGTAGCATTAAAAATTTTTCTCCAATACCCCAAGTATCTGGTAGGGTAGTAATAAATGAAGAATCTATCATATACCAAGTTTCTCTATCATTTTGTCTTTTTTCTGCAATTACACTATAAATATGTGCCATACTTTCGCCAACAGTAAAACTTCCAAATTCTGTAAAAATATGTGGCATTGGAACCTTTGCTTTACTACAAGCTTTTTTAATATTTCGTACAATTTCGTTTATCATAAATTGATAATCGTAATCGAATCGTAAAGAATGTTTAATTGGGAAACCTCCACCAATATTTATAGAATCTAACTCAGGACAAATCTTTTTAAGTTGGCAATATAGATTGATGATTTTATTTAGCTCACTCCAATAATATATATCATCTTTAATTCCCTTATTTAAAAAAATGTGGAGCATTTTAAGCTGAAATTTATCTTCGTATCCTTCAATTTCATCAACATAAAATTCTAAAATATCTTTAGCTCTAATGCCTAATCTGGAAGTATAAAAAGGAAAATTGGGTTCTTCTTCTGCAGCAACTCTTATACCTAATTTAAATGGAGTTTTAACCGATTTTTTATATGCTTTTAATTCTTCTTTATTGTCTAATACTGGAATTACATTTTTAAAACCAGAATTAATTAATTTTGAAATTCTTGAAGTATAATTTTTTTGTTTAAATCCATTGCAAACAATAAAAATATCTTTAGTAATTTTTCTTTTTTTATAAAGCTGATTAACAATCTCTAAGTCGTATGCATACGATGTTTCGAGGTTTACATTATGTATTAAAGCTTCCTCAACAACAAACGAAAAATGTGAACTTTTTGTGCAGTAACAATAATTATAACTACCCTCGTATTTATGTTTTTTAAATGCATGTGCAAACATTTGTTTTGCTTTATTTATCTGCATTCCAATTTTAGGTAGATAAGTAAGTTTTAAAGGAGTTCCGTGTTTTTCTATTAAGGCTTTTAAATTAACTCCATTAAATTCTAAATATTCATCTTTAACTTCAATTCCTTCTTGAGGAAAATGAAATGTTTGTTTTACAAGCGAAGTATAGCTATTCGTCATTTACAACATAAAAATATTAGTGAATAAATGTTTACACTGTAAAAGTAAAGTTTTGATGAATTAAATAAATAATTATTTCAAAAGAAGGAATTACGATTTTAAGGATTCAATTTGAGTAGCTGCTTTTTTTGATGGAATCCAAGCTGCTAAAAATGCAATTACAGTAATTGTTAGTATAGTTAAAATAAAATCTAGAGGTAATAATTTTACAGGATAATAATCTATGATAAAAGTGCCTCCTTGTAGTTTTACTAAATGAAATTTTATTTGAGCAAAACATACTAACAAAGCCAATAATATACCCAAAAAGCCTCCAATGCCAGCAAGTAAAATTCCTTCGGATAAAAATATATTTTGAATTGTTTTGTTATTAGCACCCATTGCTTTTAATATATGAATATCTTTTTTCTTTTCGAGTACTAACATGGTTAATGCACCAACAATATTAAATGCTGCTATTAACATAATTAAAGAAAGTAATGCAAAAATGAACCATTTTTCAACTTGCATTATTTTATATAAACTACTGTTTTGTTCGTAACGTGTTTCAACTTTATAAGCATTACCAAGGTTATGTTTTAGTAAAGATTTTACTTGTTCTGGATTTGTATTTGGTTTTAATTTTACTTCTATAGAGGAGTATTCGTCAACATCCATATCTAACATATATTTGATAAAAGCTAAGTTGGTAAACGCATACTTGTTATCGAATTCTTGTTGCACTAAAAAAGTGCCAACTGGATTTATAGCTGCCGAATTAAAACTTTCTAAAGATGTAATTGATGTTTTTCTATTTTTATTTGGCAAATAAAGTAATAGGGGATGAGTTGAATAATCTACATCAGCATTAATTGCATTTTCTATGCCAGCACCTAAAATAATTTGTGGATGCTCTGATGTGCCTAATGAAAAGCTCCCCCTTCGAATATAATTTTTGATTTGATTAACTTTTGTATAATTTTCATCAACACCTTTTAATAAAATAATACTTTGATAATTACTATTAAGCAACACTGCTTTTTCTATAACTATTTTACTATAGTCAGCAACACCTTCAACAAGTTTTATTTTTTCTAAATTGGAATTATTTAAGTGAATTGAATTGTTTATTGTGGATGATATTTTAATATCTGCATAAAAATCTGAGTACAGACTTTTAACTAAATTCTCAAATCCATTAAACACACTTAAAACAATAATTATTGCAGCAGTTACAACTGCAATAGCTGTAACACTTACCCAAGCAATAATATTAATTGCATTTGTAGTTTTTTTTGATTTAAAATATCTCCAAGCAAAAAGAAAATTCATTTTAACTTACAGTGTTTAATATTTTTTTTGAAAATTTTATTCTTCGAAATAAATTCTTCTTACTCTTTGGCTTATTGTACTTAAGGTTTCGTAAGCAATAGTATTGCTCCATTTTGCAACTTGTTCAACTGAAATGTTTTTGCCAAATATTTCTACTACATCATTTTCTTTGGCCTCATCAATGTCTGTAATATCTATCATTGCCATATCCATACAAATATTGCCAACAATTGGAGCCAATTTTCCATGTAAAAACATACTTCCAACTTGGTTGCTTAGCGATCTATTTAATCCATCTGCATATCCTAATCTAACTGTAGCAATTTTACTATCTCGTATTAAAATTCCTTGTTTATTATAACCAATAGTTTCTGTTTTTTTTACAGTTCTAATTTGTGCAATTGTAGTTTTTAAAGTTGAAACGGTTTGTAATGAAAGATTTTTTGTTGTATCAACTCCATACAACCCAATACCCAAGCGAACCATATCGTATTGAGAATTTGGATGCCGAAATATTGATGCAGAATTTGCAATATGTTTAATAAACTTATAGTTTAAACAATTAAATAATTTGTTACAGATATCATCGAATATTTTAAATTGTTGAAGGGTATATGAATCTAAATTTTCTGTATCACTAGCTACTAAATGACTTAATACTGATTGCACATGCATGGATTTATTTTTAACTAATAAATTTCCAATATTTAATGCATCATCAACTTCAAACCCTAATCGATTCATGCCAGTATTAAACTTAATATGTACCGGAAAATTTTGAATTCCCTGAGTTAAAAGATAAGTATGAAATGAATGATAAATATTGAACGAATAAATTTCTGGCTCTAAATTAAATTCTATAAGTGAATCAAAATTTTCTTCATCAACATTTAAAACTAAAATAGGCAAACTAATGCCAGCGTTTCTTAACTCAATTCCTTCATCAGCATAAGCTACACCCAAATAATCTACTTTATAATATTGTAAAGTTTTTGCTATTTCAACACTACCACTCCCATAACTAAATGCTTTTACCATTGCCATTGTTTTGGTAGTAGGTAATAAATGTTTTTGATATTCTTTTAAGTTATAAATTAATGCAGTAAGGTTTATTTCCATTACTGTTTGATGGGTTTTTTGTTGTAACCATTTAGCAATTTTTTCAAAATTGAAAACTCTGCTACCTTTTAAAAGTATATATTCATTTTTAAATGCATGAGTAGTTGTAGCAGTTAAAAATGATTCTGTGGTATTATAAAAATAACATTCAATATTTAATTTTTCGTAAGCCTCTTTAAAAAGAAAATGAGTGTTGCCAATGCAAATTATTTTTGTAACTTTTTTATCTCCAATTTGCTCAATAAATTTTTTGTATAAATCTGAATTTTGTTTTACTGATTCTGAAAAATCTGAAACAATTATAGTTTTTTTATTGTTTGCAGCATTTGAAATTAAATAATTTAATGCTATATAAAACGATGAACTATCGTTACTATAACTATCGTTTAATAAAACACAATTATTTGAAATTGGTAATAATTGCATTCTCATTTCAACGGAATGTAATTGTTTAAAATAATGTTGAATATTTTGTTGACTGATATTAAGAAATAATAATGTAACCCAACAAGTACAAGCGTTGTTGATAGATGCTTCATCTGTAAATGGAATTGTTACATCGATATTTTCGTTTTTAAAAATCGCATTAATTGTAGTTGAACTAGTTGAAATATTTTGTTTTATTATTTTTAACTGTGCATGATCACTTTTGCCCCATGTTAATAAATTAGCTGTAATATTTTCGGAAATTAATTTTGTAACAATACCATTATCCGAATTAAATATTAGAGTATCAACATTATTAAAAAGCTTTAATTTTTCTATTACTTTTTCAGTACTGTTAATAAATCCGTCATCATGTGCAGTTCCAATATTTGTTAAAATTCCTATTGTTGGTTGTATTATTCTTTCAAGCTTTTCCATTTCATTTATTGTTGAAATGCCAGCTTCAAAAATTCCTAAATTATGGTCTTTATTTATTTGCCAAACACTTATTGGTACACCAATTTGAGAGTTATAACTTCTAGGGCTTCGTACAATATTATAGTTAGTTTGTAATAATTGATTCAACCATTCTTTAACTATAGTTTTTCCATTGCTGCCTGTAATTCCAATTGTAGGTAGCTTAAATTGTTTTCTGTGGTTGGCTACTAATTGTTGTAAACTATCTAAAGTATTTTTTACAATTAAAAAATTACAATCGGTAAAAGTTGAAGTATTAAAGTTTTCATCAATTACAAAATTTCTAACACCTCTTTCATACACTTCATTTATAAAATCATGACCATTTTTTCTATTAGTATGTAATGCAAAAAAAAGTGAAGTTTTTGGTACAGTTATTTTTCTACTATCATAAATTATTTGGTCGATAATTTCATTAGTTACAATTCTAGAATTTGCATTTATAATTTCAGCTATTTTTTGAATTGTATAGGTCATTTAACTAAACAGATTAATTACTTTCCTGATCTAATTTTTTTGCAGTTGAATATGTTTCCCATTTTGTAATCACGGCTTGCATGTCTTCTGGCAAATCAGTTTCAAAAAACATTTCTTTACCAGTAGTTGGATGAATGAAACCCAAAGTTTTTGCATGTAATGCACAACGTGGACAAGCACTAAAGCAATTATCAACAAATTGTTTGTATTTACTGTAAACAGTGCCTTTTAAAATTTTATCACCTCCATATTCCCAATCATTAAATAAAGTATGTCCCAAATGTTTCATGTGTACACGAATCTGATGTGTTCTGCCAGTTTGTAATACGCACTGAACTAAAGTAACATAATAAAACCTTTTTAAAACTTTAAAATGAGTAACTGAATGTTTGCCAATTTCTGGGTCATCGTAAACAGTAAACATTTTTCTAAACTGAGCATGTCTTGCAATGTTTCCAGTAATGGTTCCTTCATCTTCTTTTATATCTCCCCAAACTAAGGCTACATAATTTCTTTTAGTAGAATGATCGAAAAATTGTTTTGCTAAATGTGCAGCTGCAACTGGAGTTTTTGCCAATACTAATAAACCCGTTGTATTTTTATCAATTCTATGAACCAAACCATAACGTGGCAAAGCCTCTTCTGAAATATTTGGATTTGATTGTAAAAGATGGTAAGCAATTCCATTTATTAAAGTCCCAGAAAAATTTCCAACACCTGGGTGTACCACCATATTTGATGGTTTGTTTACCACCATAATAGCATCATCCTCATATACAATATTTAAATTTAAATTCTCTGGTTTAATTTCTGTGTATTCTGGATTAATGTAGGTTAATAGAATAAGTTCATCTCCTGGTTTTATTTTATAATTGCTTTTAACCACTTTTCCATTAACAGTTAAAAATCCAGCATCAATTCCTTGTTGAATTTTATTTCTTGTAATATTCTCAGTTCGTATTTGTATCCATTTGTCAATACGCATGGGTTCTTGACCTTTGTCAATTACAAAAGTTCTTTTCTCATAAACATCTTCCGATTGATTATTTATTTCTATGTCTTCTATTTCTTGCATTAATTTTTATTAATTTTTCTGTTAAATTTTAATTTTATTTTGCTTTTTCCTTTGCCCAAGAATCTTTAAGTGTAACAGTTCTATTAAAAATAAAATTTTCTATTGTACTTTCTTTATCTAAACAGAAATAACCTTTACGTAAAAATTGAAATCTATCGTTCAAGTTAGCTGTTAATAATGATTTTTCTGCAACTGCAGTTTTTAAAATTACTAAAGAATTTTCATTGATATGATCTTTAAATTCTCCTTCAGCACCATCAACATCTTCAACTTTAAACAATCTATCATATAAATTAATTGTAACAGGAATTGCTTCTTTACAACTCACCCAATGAATGGTACTTTTTACTTGCAAACCACTAGTATCATTACCACTTTTACTTTCTGGAAAGTAGGTACATTTTAATTCAACAATATTTCCTGTTTCATCTTTTATCACTTCATCACATTGAATAATATAAGCACTTTTTAAACGAACCATTTGTCCTGGTGCTAATCTAAAATATTTTTTTGGTGGATTTTCCATGAAATCTTCTCTTTCAATAAAAATTTCATTGGCAAATAAAACTTCACGAACTCCACCATTTTCATCTTCAGGATTATTTTCAATGAGAACAATTTCATCAATTGAGAAATTTGTAATAGTCACTTTAATTGGATCAAAAACCACCATTTTTCTTTGTGAATTTTTATTCAATTCTTCTCTTACACAAAACTCCAATAATCCAATATCTACAATATTTTCACGTTTTGCAATACCAATTCTATTACAAAATTCTCTAATACTTGCTGCAGGATAACCTCTTCTTCTCATACCACTAATTGTAGGCATTCTTGGGTCATCCCAACTATTTACAAAACCATCATTCACCAATGTCAATAATTTTCTTTTACTCATTACCGTGTAATTCAAATTACGACGAGCAAATTCATATTGATGAGATGGAAATATTTCTAGTTTTTCAATTAACCAATCGTACA
>JANOVK010000017.1:0-12637 GCA_031417315.1 Chitinophagaceae bacterium
TATGTCACTTAAATTTGGAATACTTAATTTGAATAAATGAATTTTTATTCAAAAACTGAAAGCTAGAAATTCTTCAAATTATAAGTTTTGCAGTTAAATAAATTGAATCAAAATTTCCTAATTCATTACTAATAAATCAAGAAATATTTGACACAACTATTCTTATAACTAAGTTGATGTTATTTGCTAATGATGAAAATTAGCTTTTTGAACTACTTAATTTTAGAGAAATACAACTAAAGACTACAATTTATTAAATTGCTTGAATGTTTGAAGCTTGTTTGCCTTTTGGTCCTTGAGTAATTTCAAATTGAACTTTTTGTCCTTCTTTAAGTGTAGATGAACCTCCAATGTTAATTGCAGAATTATGAGCAAATACATCTGCTCCTCCATCATCGTTTGTGATAAATCCAAAACCTTTTGTTTCGTTATACCACATAACTGTACCTGTTGCCATTTTTATTAATTTAATTAAAAATAATGTATTCTTATTGGAATAAAGAAAATATTAATTGTTTATGAACATGAAAAACAATTTATCACTTGAAAATTTGTTAAGCTTTAACAATTTTTTTGTTTTGTTTTAATACAAAAAGATAAATAATTAATCCAACTGCTATAGCAATTCCTACATCTTTTAACTCAGAAAGTTTCGAGCTGCTTAACAACCAAATAGCAACTACAATACCTGCCACTGCAATAATATTTCCAAATGGAATTTTAAAATAGTTAGATTCAGCATTATCTTTTTTTCGAAGTTTAATTAGAGCAAAACATACAATTCCATAAATCATTACCCTTGTTATTGCACTTATAGTTGCCGCATAAATAAAACTATTTGTAATTGAAACTATTAAAGTAATAAGTGAAAATAATATTAATGAAAAAGTGGGTGTTTTATATTTTGGATGAATAAACGAAAACATTTTTGGGAACTGATTTTCTACACTAAATGCATAAGGCAATCTTGATCCAACTAACATTATTGCATTCAAAGTTCCAGTAATTGAAAATAAAGCTCCAATTGCAATAATTGTTGCTCCTGTTTTCCCCATAAATAATCCAGCTGCTTGTGCCAACGGTTTATTAGATGATGCTAATTCTGGTAAAGTTCCTATGCATACAATTTGTATAAAGATATAAATGATAGCAATTATTGTTGATGCAAGTAATAAGGCAAATGGAAGATTTTTTTTTGGATTTTTAACTTCACCCGAATTTACCAAAACAGACTCAAATCCGCCAAATGCAAATACAAGTAATAAAACAGTAGATGAAAAGGTTGAAAAGGTAGGAGTTTGTTTTAGTTGAAAGTTAGCCGGTGTAATATAAAACAAGCCTACTGCAATAAATAAAAACAAAGGAACCAATTTTGAAATGGTAAGAAAATTATTTACTCGAGTACTATTTTTTACTCCAATATAATTTATTATTGATAGTAATAAAGTAATGAAAATTATTGTTAAAATTCGTGGTAATGGTTGAATAAACCCATCTGCAAAAAAAGATAAATAAGTTACCAATAAATTAATTAATGCAGCATAAGTAATAAATCTTGTAAGTAACAATAACCATCCAGTTGTAAAGCCAATTAAAGGGCCAAAAGAATCTTGTGCATATAAATAGGGCCCACCAGTTTTATCAAATCTGCTACTAACTTCTGCCATACAAAAAACAATAATAAATACAGTTATAGCACAAACAACCAAAGCAGCAATACTGTATACTCCAACCTCTTTAAATACTTTAGCTGGTAAACCAAAAATGCCTGCACCAATAACTCCATTAATAAAAAGAAGCACCATTTCCCACTTACTAATGCTGCGATTAAACATCAGTAAAAATATAGAAAATCAACTTGCAATTTTCATTCTTAATATATCGCATACTTTAGTTTTAATTACTATTGCATAATTGTAAAAATTAGTATAATGAAAATTGGTGTATTAGGTGCAGGCATGATAGGCAAAGCAATTGCTTTGGATTTAATTAAATACTATAGTGTTACTACGTTTGATAATAATGAAAAAAAATTAACTCAATTAAAAAATAGTAATAATGATATTAAAATAGTTCAAGCAGATTTATTGAATACAGAACATTTTTATAATTGGTTTAATGAATTTGATATTGTTGTTTCTGCAGTTCCAGGTTTTATGGGATATAAAACTTTAGTAGCATTAATAGAAACTTGTAAAAAAATTGTAGATATTTCTTTTTTTTCAGAAGATGTTTTACAATTGAATCAATTAGCTATCGATAATAATTGTACAGTAATTACTGACATTGGTGTTGCCCCTGGTATGAGTAATTTAATTTTAGGTAGATATAATGCGGAGATGAAAATTAATTTGTTTAAATGTTTTGTTGGTGGGTTGCCCAAAAACCCAAAACCTCCTTTTTATTATAAAGCACCCTTTTCTCCTATAGATGTAATTGAAGAATATACTCGCAAAGCACGTTTAAAAATTAATGGAGAAATAATTGTAAAGCCAGCATTAACCGATAGAGAATTAATTGAGTTTAACAATGTTGGAACGCTAGAAGCCTTTAATACTGATGGTTTGAGAAGTTTGCTTTATACAATGCCACACATTCCAACCATGATAGAAAAAACCTTGAGATATCCAAAACATTTAGAACCTATTTTATTATTAAAAGAAATGGGATTTTTTAGTAAGAAAAAAATTGAAGTTGATGGAACATTAATTTCTCCATTGCAAATTACATCTAAATTATTAATTAATGAATGGATGATTGGAGATGAAGAGGAAGAATTTACAATTATGAAAGTTGAAATTGAAGGTGAGAAAAATGGGGTAACTGAAAAAGTAATGTATACACTTTTTGATACATTTAATTTTGAAACTAAAACTTCATCAATGGCTAGAACTACAGGATACACTTGCAATGCAGCAGTTCAGTTATTGGTGCAAGAACAGTTTACAAAAAAAGGTGTATTTCCTCCTGAACTAATTGGAAATGATAAAAACTGTTTTGATTTTGTAATGCAATACTTAAAAGAGAGAAATGTAAATTGGATTAAACATTAATTTTTTTTTGCAAATATTTTAATGAATAAATAAATTACTGAAAGCACTATAATAAATACTGCAATTCCAAAAAATTCTGGCTTTGTTAAATTAGAAAGTAGCCATACAATTGCACAAATAGTAAGAATTGGTATTGCAATACCACCGGGAGTTTTAAATCTTTTTTCTATATTATTCAAATGCTTATTTCTAAGCTTTAAAGTAGCTAAAACAATTCCTAAGTATATAATTAATGATGCTGCACTAGATATAATTGCTAATTGTTTAAATCCTCCAAAAATTGAAAATAAAAATCCAATAGTTGCATAAGTAATAATGGCAATATGTGGCGTAAAAAATCGTGGATGAACATTAGCCATTGCCTTTGGCATAATGCCTTTTCTTGCACCTGCAAATAGTATTCTAGGTATTGAAAGTATTTCTCCAGCTATTCCTCCAATCATAGAAATTGTTGTTGCAAAAATTATAATCATTATACCTACTTTACCAAAAATAATATTAGCAATTGCAGCAAGAGGAGCAGCTTTATAATTTGTTATTGTATTGCCTAAAACTCCTTGAGAAATTAATTGAACTGATACATACAAAATAAGTACACTAGAAATTCCAATAAAAACTCCAAGTGGTACAGTTCGTTTTGGATTTTTAATTTCACCTCCATTACTTAATGGAGCTTCGAGCCCCATAAATGCATAAAACAAAAGAAGCGATGTTGTTCCAATATTATTGATTGGTGGAGTTGTGCCCCATTTTAAATTTTCTATTTCTACAAAACTAAAACTAGAAATGATAAGAAGTATTAAGAACACAATTTTTGAAATTGCAGCAAATTCTACAAACCGAACACCATTTTTTACACTTCGAATATTAATTATTGCAAGTCCTGCAAATACAAAAATAAAAAATGATATTCTAAAAATTTCTATGCCTAAAAAAGGAAAAAAATATTTTAAAGTATCTGCCAAAGCATTTGCTATTGCTGCATCTGATATAACACAAGAGCCCAACCAATATAAATTATTTGCTAAAAACCCAACGTAAGAACCAAATGCATTTTCAACATAAGTATAAACTCCACCACTTAAAATTGTATTACTTCCAACTTCGGCAAAACACATGGCAATTAAAAAAATTAAGACCCCACAAACTAAATAAGCAAGAATGGCCGATGTACCTAAATTTTCTGCAATAATTGCGGGCAAAACAAAGATTCCTGAACCAACTGTAATATTTAGTATTGATAATGATAAAGACCGAACTCCAATTTCACGTTTAAGATTTTCTTCTTTAGAAAACAATTGCATGAAATATTTTTAAATTAATTTTCTAAATAATTTTTCAAACTAGTAGATATAATCTCGTTCCATCCTTTAATAAAATTTTCTATTGCAAAATCTGAATTATTTTTTGGAAAGGTTTCTATTCCAGTATGAGTAAGGGTTAATAGTGTTTGATTATTTTTTGAAGAGAGCTCAAAACTTACATAAGAAATTCCTTCATATCCACTATATAACCAACTATAAATGATTTTTTTTTCATGTATCAGTTCTGTTATTTCACAAAGATGTAAATATTGTTTTTCAGGGGTTGGGCCACCAGAAAATTTAAACTTAAATCCTATTACTGGTTTAAATTCTCCAAGATTGAAATACCATTTTTTCATTTCATTATTGTTTGTAATGGAGTTCCAAACTTTTGTTAAAGGGACATCAAAAATTTTTTCTAGTACAATAGGATGATTCTCCATTTTACAAATAATTTATTATATTGATTGTTCATTATTAAAATTTTTAAACAATTTTTTTAATACACTAGCTAATCTAATACCAGAAATCAATAATTGTTTTTCTATGATTGACTGATTCGCTTTAATATATTCTGTTTCTACTTTATTACTTTTAATATCGTATACATTATTTAAAAGCGACCTAGAATGTTGCATCCATTTTTCTACATTTATTCTTCTTAATTTTCTCATTTCTTTTTTCGAAAAATTTGCGTGTTTTAAACAATCTTCAATAGAAATTTTTTGGTATTCAATAATTTTTGTATCCCATACAGAATGTATGTTAGAGCCATTCCCAAAAAATGAAACTTGTATAGTATTGCCACCCTTATCTTCACCATAACCTACATGAAGTGGTTGGCCTAAATCGCCAACTAAATGAAATATTTTTAACAGATTAAATTTAATAGATTCATTGCTTAAATCTTCAATATTTTTAAGTTGCTTAATAGTTTTATTTAATTCATTAACTATATTATCTTTTTCATTTTCTTCATAAATTTCATTTTTTTCAATATTGATATAATGAAATGGCTTCATGAAATCATATTCTTTTTTCGAACGAAGTTCATCCATCCACGATGCAGCTTCTTCAAAACTCATTCCACCTAAATATTTTAATACTTTATTTTTAGTATCAGAATCTAAATAATGTAAAGCAATTTGTGCTGTTAAGCTATGGCCTTTTTTGCCCCATGCTGAAACCTTATTTGGTATAAAAAATAAAGTTGCTGCTAAAAGCAACATGAAAAATTTGTTTGTAAATTGGTTCATAAAATAGTAGAGATGATTTTTTTTGCAACAATCTCCTTTTGGTTTTAAATAAAAAAAAGAATTATACTTTGTAAAGTAAAACCAATTATTAAAATAAAACCTAAAAAGAAAAAAATAGATTTAATAATTAATTGGCAGCTTTCTAATTTTTGTAGCTTGCTCAAATACGTAACCAATTTTTAATAATTTATCTTCTTCAAATGGTCTAGAAATAAAAGTTAATCCAATTGGTTCGCCAAGTTTTGAATAGCCCATTGGTATTGTAAGGCAAGGATAATTTGCTGCTGCTGCAAAACCAGCATTTCTATTATTAATTGATAAAATTGCATCGAGTTGATAAGCATTCATTGGTTTCTCAAAAAAATTAACACTTTCATTTTTCAATCTCATTTTTAGTTTAATTAAATCCTCTGCACTAATTTTTTCTTTTAGTATTCCATCAAATCTACCTTGGCTATAAGGCACATTTAGTAAACTATCTTTTTTGTTAAAATCAATAATATCTTGTACAGAATAAAGCTGAACTTTTTTTGAAGCATAATTGTTTAAATAGTTTGTCAAGTCAACTTTCATATCAGCATTTAATACAGTTCCAAAACCTTCAAAATTTACTTTTTCTGGTTCTATTTCAATAACAATTCCTCCTAATGAAATTATTTTTTCGATGCTTTGTTTATAAATTGAGTCTTTTAAAAATGTTTTAAAAACACCAAATCTAATTTCATTAAAATTTTCAATTTTTAAATCTTCCCAATATTTTTTATTTTTATAATTATGCTTCGTTTTTAAATCAAAATCATCTTCACCAATCATAGCAGAAATTAAAATAGCATTATCAGTTACATTTCTTGTCATAGGACCAGGGGTATCAAATGTGCTAGATATTGGAACAATGCCAGTTCTACTTAATAAGCCAGTAGTGGGCTTTAAACCTACTATTGAATTTGCACTTGATGGGGATAAAATTGAACCTGAGGTTTCTGTACCAATTGCAGCAGCAGCATAGTTTGCAGCCATTGATGAGCCACTGCCAGAGCTTGATCCACCAGTATCAAATTTTTTACGTCCATAAGGATTTAAAGTTTGTCCACCAATTGCACTATATCCATTTGGACAATCTATACACAAGTAATTTGCCCACTCACTTAGGTTGGTTTTGCCCAGTATAATTCCGCCTTTTTCTTTAATTTTTTCAATAATAAATGCATCACTTGTAATGTTATTTTTTAATGCATTTGCACCAGCAGTTGTTGCCATACCTTTTAAATTAATATTATCTTTAATAAGTATTGGTATACCAAAAATTGGATGATTGTTTTCAGATTTGATTCTATCTTTTTTTATGGCTTCGGCAACTGCATTTGGGTTTATTGAAATGATATTATTTAAACACTTTGTACTATCATTTTCATATTTTGCAATTCTATACAAGTACCATTGTGTAAGAGTTTCATAAGTAAGAATGCCAGAAATTATGTGTTTTTGCAGTGTTAAAATATCTTGTTCAAGTATATAAGTAATAAGTTTTTGATAATCTGTTTCGGAAAAATTATTGAGTTGTTTTTTTATGCTTTCTAAAATTTCATTCTTGTTTAAAATTTTAGATTGAATTAATTTGAAACGCATTTTTTGCGATTCGTGGGTTAAATTTTTTGCAATTTCTTCAGATTCGTTATAAGGATTCCAAGGTGCAATATTTGTTTTTGACTGTGGCTTACAAGCAACAATCAAAATGAGAAAAATTGTCAACAAATTTTTCATAAATCTTTTTTGAGTTATTTTATTTTTAAATAAATATGTCTAATATTATCAACGCCAGTAACCCTTTCATCAATAATAAATTTATGAGTACTTTTTATTAATGGAAGCAATTTTGGAAATCCATAATTTCTCGAATCAAAATCTTTTTTCTTTTTAAGCATGTAATTTCCAAGTTCTCCTAAAAAAGTCCAGCCACTTTCGTCTGCTAAATCTGCAACACTTTCAGTTAATAATTTTAATAATGCTTGATTACTTTTTGTAATAATGGTTCCTTTTGATTTTATTTTTTTACTTAGTTTTTCTGTTGTTCCAGCAAGTGCAATTGGTTCAGATTTTAATATTTCAATATATACAAATTTGTCGCAGGCTGTTATAAAAGGAAATGGTGTTTTCTTTTCTCCAATTCCAATTACTTTCATTCCTGCTTCTCTTAATCTGGTTGCGAGTCTAGTAAAATCACTATCACTCGATACTATACAAAAACCATCTACTTTTTCGGAGTACAAAATGTCCATGGCGTCAATAATTAGTGCACTATCGCTAGAATTTTTGCCAGTAGTATAACTATATTGTTGAATGGGAGTAATTGCATTTTCTAGTAACACATTTTTCCAACCTGCAACTGTTGGCTTTGTCCAGTCTGCATAAATTCTTTTAATTGTGGGAGTTCCATTTTTAGAAATTTCCTCTAGCATTTCTTTAATGTTGGCATAGGGAACATTATCTGCATCTATTAAAACTGCAAGTCTAGCTTCTCTCATAAAATTATTTTATAGTTTAAAAATATCATTTACTCTACAAATATTATAACCTCTTTTTAGTATTTTTTTTGATTGTTCACTTTTTAAATTTAGTACAGGATTAGTATGATTGAAATGAATAAATTGAATTTTATTTTTTTCTTTGATTGAAAGTTTTTCAAACAAAGCCATACTTTCTATAATAAATGGGTGAGGAATTTCTGAAATTTTTCGATTGGGGATTTCATTACTATCGTAAAACGTAGCATCAATAAATGCATAATCTACTTTCGAAATTTCATCAATTATATTTTTATCCCATATTTCCCATTTATTAATGTCTGGTATAAAAAGTGCTTTTTTATTTGGCCCAATTATAGTGTAGCCAACAGTTTCAGAGTATTCGTCTCTATGGGGAACTCGAAATGGAATTACTTTTAAATTTGAAGTAAGAACAGTTTCAATGTTATCTTCTAATTCTTTAATTTCAATATTTTTATTTGATACTAACTGACTCCAAGGTCCATTATTTTCTAAAAATATTTTCATTAAGGGCATTGCAAATACAGGAATTTTGTTAGCATTCATAGCTTCTTTACCAAAATACATTAATCCTGTATAATGACCAATATGTGCATGAGTTAAAAAAATTCCATCTGGTGTTTCAGCAGTAGTAGTACAAAATTGTTTTAATGATTTTAATTGTTCAGTAATATTTGGTGAAGCTTCAAAAAGATATTTTTTATTATTTTCTGGATCTGTCAAACCTAAACAAACCACTTTTCTAGTTTTATTTGGTTGAAGAAATAAATCTCTACAACAATCTTTTTTGCAAGCAATATGTGGTGAGCCAGCATCCTGCACAGTTCCTAAAATAATAATGAAGGGCTCTTTAATTATAGAATTATCTTGATGATGTTTACAAGATTGTGTTATTAATAAAAGTAGTATACAATAAAATAATTTCAAATAGAGAATATTATTCGATAAATATATACATCATTAAAAGTTTAACAAGGTTTTTAAATTGATTAAATAATTTAATTATAATTGGTGCAGGCAGTTAATTGCTTAATCTTGCATAAATCAATATCGTTATTTAGTATTATGGATTTTCAATCATTAAACCTCATTGCTCCAATTCTAAAAGCAATTGAAGATGAGGGTTACACTACACCAACACCAATACAGGCTGAAGCAATTCCTATTGTTTTACAAGGCAAAGATTTATTAGGTGTAGCACAAACTGGTACTGGTAAAACTGCTGCATTCGCTATACCAATTTTACAATTATTAAATGCTTCAAAAACTTTTCAGAAAGGAAAAAAAATAAGAAGTTTAATTGTTACTCCAACAAGAGAATTGGCTATACAGATTGAAGAAAGTATTAAAGCTTATGGAAGATATACTGGTTTAAATTGTACAGTAGTATTTGGCGGTGTAAATCAGAGTTCGCAAGTAACTGCACTAAAAAATGGCGTAGATATTTTAATAGCAACTCCTGGTAGATTATTAGATTTAATGAATCAGGGTTTTATTAATTTACATCATGTTGAAATTTTTGTTTTAGACGAGGCAGATAGAATGTTGGATATGGGTTTTATAAATGATGTGAAAAGATTATTAGTTGCATTGCCACAAAAAAAACAATCACTATTCTTTTCTGCAACAATGCCTCCAGAAATTGTAAAATTATCTAGCAATATTTTACATCAACCCTCAAAAGTTTCAGTAACACCTGTTTCATCAACAGTGGATATTATTAATCAGTTTGTATTTTATGTTGATAAAGGAAATAAAAATTCTTTGCTAATTGATATTTTAGAAAATAAAAATATTAAAACGGCATTAGTTTTTACGAGAACAAAACATGGAGCTGATAAAGTTGTAAAAATTTTGCACAAACATCATATTAAAGCAGAAGCGATACATGGAAATAAATCTCAAAATGCAAGACAAAGAGCTTTAGCTAATTTTAAAGATCAAAGCACTAGAATACTTGTGGCTACTGACATTGCTGCTAGAGGGATTGATGTAGATGATTTAGAATATGTAATTAATTACGAAATGCCAAATATTCCTGAAACCTATGTTCATAGAATTGGAAGGACTGGTAGGGCAGGTGCCAAAGGAACAGCACTTTCTTTTTGTGATGCTGATGAAAAAGCATTTTTAAAAGATATTGAAAAATTAATTGCAAAGAAAATTCCTTTAGTTGATGATCATCCATTTCCTTTAACTGAGCAAAGACAATTGATTTTGCCGCAACCCACTCAGCGTAAAAAAGTAATAGGTTATTCTAATAAAAGAAATACAAACAATTTTAAGAAAAATTAAAAAAGTTTATAAGAGAATAAGGCGTATAAGTGTGCGACGCAACTTGGTAACATATTTTACAATAGCTAAGTAAATAAAATTATTTCTTATTTACCCAACTATCCATCTTTTTCTCCAATACATCTAAAGGCAAACAACCATCTTTTAAAAACGTATCATGAAAGTTTTTTAAAGAAAATTTATCGCCTTGTTGCTTTTTATATTTAGCACTTAATTCTTGAATTTTTAAAGCACCGGTTTTATAACTTAAAGCTTGTGCAGGAATTGCCATATACCTTTCAATCTCAGCAGTAGCACCTTCTTCACTAATGGCTTCATTTTCCATCATATATTTTATGGCTTCTTCTCTACTCATATTTTTAGTATGAATGGCAACATCTACAACCAAACGAATAGCTCTATGAATTTCATCTCCTAACGCTCCCATATATTGAAAAGGATCTGAGTATAAACCTAAATCTTTTCCTAAGCTTTCACAATACAAAGCCCAGCCTTCACCATAAGCACCATACCAACTAAATCTTCTAAACTTTGGTAAACTTTCATTTTCTTGTTGCAAAGAAATTTGATAATGATGACCAGGTATAGCTTCATGCAAAAACAAACTTTCCATACCACTTGTTGAATTAAATTTTGTGGCATCTATTATTGGTACATAAAAAATTCCAGGTCTTGTTCCATCTGCACTTCCTTGATTATATTCTGCACTTGCACTGGCTGCTCTAAATGCTTCTGTTTGTCTGATTTCAAATTTTGTTTTTGGTGTTGTGCCAAACATTGAACTTAAATTAATATCAATATTTTTTTGAATAGAACGAAAAGCACTTAAGACTTCATCTGGAGTTGTATAAGGCATAAATTGTTTATCATTTTTCATAAACTCAAAAAATGCTTTTAAATCTCCGTTAAATTTTACTTCAGTTTTAACCCGTTCCATTTCTTCTCTAATTCTTTTCACTTCTGCTAAACCTGTTGTATAAATTTCATCTGGAGTTTTATTAGTGGTTGTCCAATATTCTATTAAATATTTATAATAGTCACTACCCGTTGCAACTCCATTAATGCCACTTGTTGTTCTAGTTTTAGCTAAATATTCTTTCTCGAAAAAATCTCCAAGTTTTTTATACGAAGGCAAAATTTGCTCACCAATTAATTTAGTGTATTCTTCTGTTATTCTTTTTTTATCTGCATTACTAAATGTTGATGGTAGTTTTTTAATTGGTCCCCAAAACAAACTGGTGGTTACATCATCAACAACAATGCTTTTACATTGTGGAATAATTTTTACAACAAGAGATTTTGGCAAAACATAATTTTCGTTCATCCCTTTTCTAAAATAAACTAATGAACTATCTATATAATTTGAAAATACTATTGCTCGTTTTATCCAATTATCATAATCTTCCACAGTTTTAAAAGGTTGATTGCCATCGCCACTTCCTAATTGACCAAGAGTTAAATGCAAACCCCAAAATTGATTGAGGGGTATGAGATTGTCTTTAAAAGTTAATGCCTTTAAACTCATTTGCATTTCTCTTTTAAAAACATCATAACTAATTTGATCATTTTCGTTTAATTCTTCCCTTTTATACTTTTCAATTTCATTAAAATAAGTTGTATAAAATTCTTTTAACTTGTTTCTGAAGCTTTCTGTAAAATCAACATATAATTTATCGTTATATCTATTATCTCCATTTCCTGTTGCTTCTAAAGGAAATAATTTTAATCTTTCTTCATAATATTTTTCTAGTGTTGTTGATAGTTCTTTATTGGGCTCAAGGTTTTGAGTTTTATTGTTACAACTAATCATGAATACAACAATTAGTAGTGAAGAAAATATTTTTTTCATTTGATTTTTTTGTAAGATTAAAAATAAGTATTTAGTAGCAGTATAAGAATTTTTTGGATGAATGGAAAATGTGAAAATGGAATTAAGAATAAGCATAAAAACCTTTACCTGATTTTTTTCCAAGTTCCATTTATCCATTCATACAAAATTCTGAAAACTACTTTCAGAATACTTATTTTTATTTTCTCAAAACATCATCATGAAAAAAATATTTTCTTTCCTAATACTCATTGTAGCGATCATTAGTTGTAATTCTAAAACACAAACTATTGAAGCAAATAAAGAACTATCAACAACACTAGAAAAATATTATGAAGAAAGATTAAAATTATTTCCT
>JANOVK010000018.1:0-2518 GCA_031417315.1 Chitinophagaceae bacterium
AATCCAGCCAAAACATTTATTACAATACCCATTGATAAATTAATTGGTGCTGGAAGCATTGTAATTACTGATTTATATGGCAAACAAATAAAAATGCAACCTTTAAGTATGGGTAATAATTTAGTAAATATTGCCAACTTAAGTAAGGGATTTTATTTTGTTAGTGTAATTACTAACGAAGGAAAAACTACTAAGAAATTGGTGGTGGAGTAAGATAATGGCTAGTAGCTAGTAGGAATTAGTGAAACATAGGAGCTAACCTTTTAAAAAGTTGGCTCCTCTATTTTTAAATTACATAATAAAATACTTAGTTTTCAAATCCATACCTATACCTTTAGGCAGTCAAAGTATCTGCACTAGATTTTCTTCTATATATTTTTTTTAAGAAAAAGTATTTAGCTAATCCCTCTCGCCTACTTTCTCAAATTATTGATTACTAAAAACGTTATTATGAACTATTCGACAAAACAATTATTCCCAATAAATGGAATAAGAAAATTTAAACACGTTATATTGTTTTTAACCGTCTTATTATGCAGTACCACTTTTAAATCACAAGCACAATGGAGTACAGTGGGTGGGCCTAATGGGTATATTTTTGCAGCTGCACTCTACACCCTTGCAACAGATGCTTCTGGTAATGTATATGCAGCAGGCTCTATTGATTATGCTGACAATAGGTACTATGTATCAAAATGGAATGGCAGTAGTTGGAGCGAGCTGGGTGGTGCGAATTCCTTTTCATTTAATGGTGCGATTTTTACCATTACAATTGATGCATCTGGAAATGTATATGCTGCTGGAGCTTGCAAAAATGCAAATAATAAAAACTTTGTTGCTAAATATAATGGCAGTAGTTGGAGCGAATTAGGTGGCACTAACTCCTCTACATTTAATTCAGATATTAATACACTTACTACTGATGCAGCAGGTAATGTTTATGCAGCAGGCTTTTTTTGGAATGCAAATTCCTTGAGGTATGTCGCAAAATTTAATGGTACTTCTTGGAGCGAGTTGGGTGGTACTAACACCTCTACATTTAATGGTATGATAACTTCTCTAGTTACTGATGCTTCTGGAAATGTGTATGCTGGGGGAGCTTTCAAAAACGCAAATTTAAAAAGGTATGTTGCTAAATGGAATGGCACTAGTTGGAGCGAGTTGGGTGGCACGAATACTTCTACATTTAATAATCAAATTCAAACTCTTGCAGTTGATGGTACAGGGAAAATATATACTGGAGGGTATTTTACAAACACCAATAACAAGAACTATGTAGCAAAATTTGATGGAAGCAATTGGAGTGAACTTGGAGGCACTAACTCATCAACATTAAACAGTATAGTTTTTTCTATCAAGATCGATGCTGCACTAAATGTGTATGCAGGTGGAGGTTTTATAAATGCAAGCAATAATATGTATGTTACAAAATTTGATGGAAACAATTGGATTGAATTAGGTGGCACTAACACATCAACTTTTAATGCACAAATACTATCGTTAGCAATTGATTTAACAGGACAAATTTATGCCGCAGGTAGCTTTGGTGGACCTCCTCTAAATTACAGATATGTAGCAAAATTTGGTAGTAGTTGCACACCAACCACAAGCACCACTAATGCTACAATATGTACAGGGGGTAGTTATAGTTTTAATGGTACTAATTATAATGCAGCAGGTAGTTATGTTGCACATTTAACCAATGCAGCAGGTTGCGATAGTGCAGCAACATTGGTGTTAATTGTTACTAGTTTGCCACCTATAACAGGTCCAAATTTTGTGTGTGTTGGAAAACAAATCACTTTAACTGAAACTTTACTTGGTGGAACTTGGTCTTTATTTAATCCTTCAAGTAGAGCATCACGAACAATTGCTGGTACTACTGCAACTGTTACAGGACTATCTGCAGGTACTACAACAATTAGTTATGTTATTTCTAGTGGAAATTGTGCAGGAACTGTTAGTAAAACAATTAACGTATTTTCAAATCCACCAATGCCAAGTATTGCCTATGCATTTGGCACACCTAATCCTCAAACTTGTTCGGGTGCAGGGTTTCGTATGAATAATACATTTACAGTTGTGGGTACTCCTGTTGGAGGAATTTGGAGTAGTACTGGTGTAATTACTGTTGGAGCTATAAGTGGTATTGTTAATACAGGGGTAGTTTCTGGTGCTGCAAGTTTAACTTATACTTACTCCAGTGCAGCAAATGGCTGTAGTAATAGTAGAACCATAAATGGTTTTGTAGGGCCATGTAGAAGTGTTAATAATACAAATATTGATAAAGGGTTTGAATTATTCCCCAATCCAGCCAAAACATTTATTACAATACCCATTGATAAATTAATTGGTGCTGGAAGCATTGTAATTACTGATTTATATGGCAAACAAGTAAAAACAATGCTTCCATCTCCAATTAATTTATCAATGGGTATTGTAATAAATGTTTTGGCTGGATTTGGGAATAATTCAAACCCTTTATCAATATTTGTATTATTAATACTTCTACAAGGAC
>JANOVK010000019.1:0-2606 GCA_031417315.1 Chitinophagaceae bacterium
TTGCCAAAAAATTAGCTGCTTTTTTTAAACCATCATTTGTATATCCTCTTCCCCAAAAATAATTAGAAGATAACGTGTCAACGATTTTTCTTGAGTAAGAAGATTCTTGAGAAATTGAATTTATTGTAAAAAAGTTCATTAACAATAATATTAACAAGTAAGACTTAGTTTGCATTAAATTATTTTTTTAAGATTAAAAGAATAAAACTACACATTTTACAAATTTATTTTGTGCTAAAAATTTTAATATTATATAAATACATTTGTACTAATGAAATATTACATTATTGCAGGTGAAGCAAGTGGCGATTTACATGGTAGTAATTTAATTAAACAAATTAAGTTGTTAGATGTAAATACTACTATTCGTTGTTGGGGTGGAGATTTAATGCAAAGCACAGGAAGTGTACTAGTAAAACATTATAGAGAATTAGCATTTATGGGGTTTTTAGAAGTTATTAAAAATCTTCCTACAATATTTAGAAACTTAGCTTTTTGTAAAAAAGATATTTTAGAATTTGAAACTGATGTTTTAATATTAATTGATTACCCTGGATTTAATTTAAGAATTGCTACATGGGCTAAACAAAAAAATATTAAAGTTGTATATTACATTTCTCCGCAAGTTTGGGCGTGGAAGCCAAATAGAGTAATACAAATGAAAAAATGCATCGATAAAATGTTATGTATTATTCCATTCGAAAAAGATTATTATAAAAAAATATGGAATTGGGATGTTGAATATGTAGGACATCCATTGGTGGAAGTTGTTAGTTCGTTTATAAATACTAATTCTTCTTTAGAAAAAGACGAGAGTGAAGAAACGAAAAACATAATTGCTATTTTACCTGGAAGTAGAAAACAAGAGATAAGTAAAAAACTACCCATCATGTTAAATGTTGCAAAACATTTTCCGAATTATCAATTCATTATTGCTAAAGCTCCAGGATTGGATGATAGTTTTTACACCCCCTATTTAAACTTATATCCTAATGTTTCTTCTGTAACAAATCAAACTTATGAATTACTATCAAACTCAAGTGTAGCAATGGTTACAAGTGGAACAGCAACTTTAGAAACTGCTTTATTTAGAGTGCCCCAAGTTGTTTGTTATAAAACAAGTAATATTAGTTATAACATTGGAAAAAGGCTAATAAAAATAAAATACATTTCACTAGTGAACTTAATTATGGATAAATTAATTGTTAGAGAATTTATTCAAGAAAAATTAACTACAAATAATTTAATAAATGAGATAAATGATTTGTTAAATAATCAACCTAGAAAAATACAACTGAATATTGATTATAATATGTTGTGGAATAAATTATCTGAAGGAGGAAATGCTAGTAAAAAAGCCGCTGAAATAATTTATAAATTGATTCACTAAGCATAAACTAAATTCACAAATTAATAAAAATAAATTCTATAAAATATGATGAAAATAAATTTTTTATTGTTGTTTTTAGCATTAGGGATTTCTAATAGCTATTCTCAAAAAGTGAACCAACAAAAACAAATTTCAAGAAACAATTTAAAGCCAACTGCTGAATTACAAGTGCAGGATAAAAATAGCGAACCATTAGAATGGTTTACTGATCTTCAGAAAGCAAGTGAAATTTCTCAGAAAAATAAAAAACCAATTTTTGGATTTTTTACAGGAAGTGATTGGTGTGGTTGGTGCAAAAAATTACAAAGAGATGTTTTTGTAAAAAAAAGTTTTATAGATTGGGCTAAGAAAAATGTAATTTTATTAGAGTTAGATTTTCCGAGAGCTAAAATTTTACCCAAAGAAATACAAGAACAAAATGCAAGTTTACAACAAGCATTTCAGGTAAGTGGATATCCAACTATTTGGATATTTAATATTACTAAAGATGCTGCAACAAACAAGTTAAACTTAGCTGCAATGGGCAGTTTAGGCTATCCATCAGGTGCAGAAACAGGTAAAGAAGAAGTTGCTTTTTTAGAGACTGCAAATAAAATTTTACTTACAGCAAAAAAATAATATGCGAAATAAAATTTATTTTATTGGCATTATTTTATTGTGTATTTATTCAAACTCATTTACACAGCTTAATAATATAAACCAAATTTTTACAAAAGCAGATACACTACGTGGCAGCAATAATGAAAACAGAGATTGGTGGGATGTGTTGAAATATGATATTACAATAAAACCTGATTTTGAGAAGAAAGAGATTGAAGGAAAATTGGTGATGACTTGCAAAATTATTGATAAAAAAATATTTGACAGGGTTTCTATTTTTATGCAGCTTGATTTACAAGAACCAATGATATTGGATAGTATAACTTATCATATTCAAATAAAATATTGCAAGAACCCAATTGGAACTGTTTCAATTGACAGAAACGAAAAAATTACTTTTACTAAAAATGGCAATTTTTATTTAGTCGATTTTAGTGATGTAGTTTGGAATGATAATTTATATTTGGCTAATAATAATCCAATCACAATTTACTATCATGGCAAACCACGAGAAGCTAAAAAAGCACCTTGGGATGGTGGTTGGGTTTGGAGTAAAGATAAATTAGGAAGACCTTTTGTAAGTGTTGCCTGTCAAGGTTTAGGAGCAAGTTCTTGG
>JANOVK010000020.1:0-6368 GCA_031417315.1 Chitinophagaceae bacterium
TATTAAAAATTAACAACACAAATGTAATTTAAAATAAATAATTAATTTATAAATTTTTATATAAACAACCTATATAACCAACAAATACACACGACGATAAAGAAAAAAAATCTCGAACAAAAAAAATAGTTACCGTAAAAACTTCAACTGCAAATATTACTGAAGAAGCTGAAGTTATGAGTGACGAGAAAACTAATAATAGCGACGAAAAAGATTTAAAGAAAAAAAGAATTCCAAAAGAAAAATTCACAACTACTTCGCCAATAAAAGACATTAATTCAACAGAAGAAAAAGACGATCAAGAAGATGAGAGTATTATTAATTTGGCTGCAACTTTGCTTGCTGCAACTGAAAATGAAAATACCCCGCCTTCTCAACCAAATTATCCTCAAAAACAACAACGTCAACCCAATTTTAATATTGAATTTGATGGAATTATTGAAAGTGAAGGTGTATTAGAAATGATGCCTGATGGTTATGGATTTTTACGTTCATCAGACTATAATTATTTAAGTTCTCCAGATGATATTTATGTTTCTCCATCTCAAATAAAATTATTTGGATTAAAAACTGGTGATACCGTAAATGGTTCTGTACGCCCACCAAAAGAAGGCGAAAAATATTTTGCACTTTTAAAAGTTGATACCATAAATGGTAAAAAACCTGATGAAGTTAGAGATAGAGTTCCATTCGATTATTTAACACCATTATTTCCATTCGAAAAATTAAATTTATTTACTACTCCAAATAATTATAGTACTCGAATAATGGATTTGTTTACACCCATTGGTAAAGGGCAACGTGGATTAATTGTTGCACAACCCAAAGTTGGTAAAACAATGTTATTAAAAGAAGTTGCTAATGCAATTGCTGCAAACCATCCTGAGTGTTATTTAATGGTGGTGCTAATTGATGAAAGACCAGAAGAAGTTACCGATATGGAACGTAGTGTTAGAGCAGAAGTTTTAGCCAGCACTTTTGATGAGCCTGCAGAAAAACATGTAAGAGTGAGTACAATGGCATTGCAAAAAGCAAAACGTTTAGTTGAATGTGGGCATGATGTAGTGATTTTATTAGATAGCATTACTCGTTTAGCACGTGCACACAATACAGTTTCTCCATCAAGTGGTAAGGTTTTAAGTGGTGGTGTTGAAGCCAACGCTATGCAAAAACCAAAACAGTTTTTTGGGGCAGCTCGTAAAATAGAATTTGGTGGAAGTTTAACTATTTTGGCTACAGCACTTATAGAAACTGGCAGTAAAATGGATGAAGTTATTTTTGAAGAGTTTAAAGGAACCGGTAATATGGAACTTGTTTTAGATAGACGTTTAGGAAACAAACGTATTTATCCTGCTATAGATTTAGTGGGTTCTTCTACCCGAAGAGACGATTTGTTATTAGATAAAGATGTGTTACAACGTATGAATATTTTAAGAGTTTTCTTAAACGATATGAATACAGAGGAAGCAATGAACGAGTTATTAAAACGAATGAGAGGCACAAAAAATAACGAAGAATTTTTAGCTAGTATGAATAGATAATATTCTTCCTAAAAAGGCAACCCTATACCTAATTGCAATGCAGTATTTCTAACCTCAACACCATTGGGTCTGGTTTCTCTTAAAGAAATATTATTAATATCTACCCAACCATTATTATATTGCCTTGCAGGGTCTTTAACTTTAAAACCAAAATCAACACGTAGTAAAAAATAACCACCAAAATCAAATCTCAATCCTGTTCCAATTGCAATTGCAATATCTTTTATAAAATTATTGAATCTAAAATTAGCATTCGGATTATCTACACTCGTTTTTAAGTTCCAAACATTACCAATATCGGCAAATAATACACTGCCAATTTTTAAAAAACTAGTATTGTATAGTTGAAAACGATACTCGAAATTGCCTTCAATTCTTATGTCTCCAAATCTATCTCTAAAAGCAGAAGTACTGGTGTCGTAAAGTAAAGATGAACCTTGCCCTAATTGTCTTAAACCCCAAGCCCTCATGCTATTTGGACCACCAACAAAAAATTGTTTAAAAAAAGGAAGTATATTACCAATATCGTTGCTTTTGCTATAATTAAAACCAATACCACCAAAAAGTTTATAAGCAATTTCAGATTTTGGTTTTTTATCAATCTCTCTGTATTCTATTTCAATTTTTCCATATCTATATACACTATTTTCAAACGATTTAAATAAGCCTGCAACTAATCCAGATTCTTCAATTCCCAATCTAAATAAATGCGAACGATTTGGATTTTTTTTATTGATGAATGATTGAGAAAAACTAAAAGATTGACCAATTACATTACCCGTATTAAAAGATAATTGCAAGAATGGATTTTTAGCTATCAAATCTTCTAATCCTTTTTCTTTATCGAGCGAATACAATTCAATATTAATAGGTCTATACAACCAAACTTTATCGTTGTTTTTAAACTCGTAACCAAAACTTCCAGTTACAGAGCGAAGCCTAAATAAATCGAACCTATCAGAATAAGAAGTGTTTAAAGAAATAAGAGATCTTTTATCTTCAGCATTTAAAATACTATTTAAATTATTTCTGATAAACTTAAAAGGTAAAAAATTTACAAAAGATCTAATTGGTTTTTCAGCAATCATTCTTGGAAAACTGTAAGTATGACTGAAGGTTGCAAAAAATGTTTGTAAAGCTTTAGCACTATCACCTGGGTTAAATTCTAAACCTGTTCTTAATGTTGTAAAAGATTGAATAGCTTGTTTCCAAACATTTCTATTTCTGTAAGTAAGGCTTAAAGATAAACCAACTAAATTTCCTGCTGTTAAATCTCCTGTATTTTTACTGAGTTCGTTGGTTATTTCTATACCTCGTTTTTTTTCTGGAATCATGGAAAAATGAACATCTAAAGAATCGTTATCTCTAATTACAAATTTTCCATCAACTTGTTTCCAAGGTCCAAGTTTACTTAATGCATTTAGTGTTTGATAATAATCGGTTTGATTGTAAGGTAAACCAGGCTTTACATAGGAATATCTTTTTAGGGGCCCAAGTTTAATGATTTCCGAATCGAATTTTAAGGTAAAATTGTTGGTGGTATGATCGTGTAACCAAGCTTGATTAATAACAGAATCGATTAAATCGAAATTATTAGCCTGAGGATAATAATAAACTTGACCAATATAAAATTTTTTAGAACTAAAACCAGTAGTATCAATTTTTTGCTTAATAGTTACATCCCATTTAGGATTTTCTTTTTTACTATTATTATAATCGTTTAACAAATTTATCAACTCAAATGGATCGATAGTTAGATTTAAAAATTTCGAATCTGTTGTATCAACCAATGCATAAATATCATCTCTTGTAAAATTGTAATAGCCATTTCGTTTAAATAAAGAAGTCATTCTATCTAATTCATTATTTACAATTTGTTTGGTAAATGGAGTGCCTTTTTTTAGTAATGAATGATAAAGATTTTCTTTCGTTAGTTTTTGCAGATTGCTATCAACCAAATCTATTGAAATGCTATCAATAGTTATGTTTTTTCCTAAATCTATAGTAATTACAGGAGTAACTCTGTGCTGATTTTTTTTAAATTCGTTTAAAGTATCTTGTGTAAAAGTGGCATAATAATAACCCTGAGATTTTAAATAATTATCCATAAATTTTATTGTCCTTGAAATATTATTGGGGTTATATACAGGAGGATTTTTAATTATAGTTATAAATCCAAGTTTTGCTATTTTTCTAACTTGTAAACTATCATCCCAATAATTATTTAGTTCGGTAGTAAGTTTTGTTTTAACATCTTTTTTAAGTTCAGATTTAATAACAATTTTATTATTAAATATAAAAGGTTGGTTAACCGGAAAATTTTTTACAGAAATACATGCGTTTGAACAAACGATGATAAGTAGTAGAAGATATACCTTTGCCTTGCTAATAGTAATAAATTTCATAAAATGTTAAGCCGTAGCGAAAGTAAATATATTCAATCTTTATGCCATAAAAAACAAAGAGAGTTAGATAAAGTGTTTATTGCAGAGGGAGTAAAAATTGTTGAAGAGCTTTTATTAAGTGATTTAAATATTAGAAAAATTTATGCAACTGAGTTGTGGGTAAAAAATAATAAAACAACTATTGAAACTGAACTTGTAAGTGAAGCTGAGTTGCAAAAAATTTCTTTATTGCAACGTGCACATCAGGTATTGGCAATTGTTGAGAATTTAGAAATAACTACTTTAACTTCTTTTAAAAATAAAATTACACTTGCTTTAGATGGAATACAAGACCCAGGAAATTTTGGAACTATTATAAGAATTGCAGATTGGTTTGGGGTAACTCAAATTATTTGTAGTATGGATTGTGTTGAACTTTATAACCCAAAAGTAATACAAAGTACTATGGGTAGTTTTATTAGAGTAAACATTAATTATAACGAATTAAAAAATGTGTTGCATAATGTAAATGTGCCCATATATGGGGCGTTATTAAATGGAGAATATTTAAGTGAGATTGAAAAACCAACTGAGGGAATTTTAGTTATAGGAAATGAATCGATAGGAATTAGAGAAAATATTTTACCTTTTATAAACAAATCTATTAGTATAAAAAAAGTAGGTGGAGCCGAATCTTTAAATGCTGCTGTAGCAACAGGAATTATTTTATCGCATTTGCTGGGGTAGACTTAAACTCTATTTCAAATTCTTCAATAGTTTTGGCATCTTCATTTTTAAAAATACCAATTTTTGTTCTACATAAACTACTTAAATATCCACCCACACCAAGAGCTGCACCAAAATCGTTAGCTAAACTTCTTATATAAGTTCCAGTGCCACAAACAACTTTAAAATAAATATTTGCACCGTCAATTTTTGTAATTGTAAATTCTGATATGCTTACTAGTCTTGCATCAACCTTAACTTCTATTCCCAATCTTGCACTTTCATACAATCTTTTGCCATCTTTTTTTATAGCAGAATGTTGTGGTGGCATTTGCAAAATATTACCAATAAATTGATGTGTTGCTGCTATAATTTGTTCTGGTGTAATGTGGCTAATAGTTTTAATATTTTCAGGTTCTTTTTCTAAATCAAAAGTTGGTGTTATTGCACCAATGGTGATAGTTCCTGTATATTCTTTTTCCATACCCGTATACTCATTAATTTTTTTTGTAAACTTACCAGTACAAATAATTAATAAGCCAGTTGCAAGTGGGTCAAGGGTTCCAGCGTGTCCAATTTTTTTTATTTTAATTAATCCTCTAATTTTTTTAACTGCATCAAAGCTGGTCCAATGCATAGGTTTATTTATTAGTAAAACTCTGCCTTCGGCAAAAGATGAATTATTTGTCATAGTTGGCGAAAGTAAAGAGAATAAAAAAGCCTACCAATTGTGTTAGCTTTGATTGAAATATATTGTGCAATAATTTTCGTCATTGCTGAGAAACGAAGCATTCTAACAATTTCCATTAGATTGCTTCAGGCAAGAACCTTCGCAATGACTATGATAATGAATGTCACTGCGAGGAACGAAGCAGTCTCAAAGTAAACAATAATAAATTAGAATTAATAAGATTGCTTCGTGCCTCGCAATGACTTTATGCCAATGTTTGAGTTCTTCACAAACATTGATTTTGGGTTAACATTTATTGTTGATAGGCTTTGTATACCAACAATGGCAAAGAGAATAATTTGGGTTTAATTTTATTGTAAACAAATAAAATTTCCTACCTTACACTCCATTTAATATGAAAAAGCTACTATTCTTTACACTATTTAATTTATGCTTATGCTCTAAATTATTTTCACAAAATGTAACTATTATTCCAAATTTAGATACTACAGATGTTGGCGTAATGAGCTACATTTCTGATTATGATGGGCTTGATAATTTAATTAGCTATAAAGGAAATTTATTTTTTCCTTATCAGATTGCTGGCCTTTATCCAAATCCATATAATAAAAAATATCGATTAGCAAAATATAACGATACTATTATACGAGTGTTTAATAATATAAATAATGCAGATACTGGCTTTACTGGTTATCCTATAGTTTATCGTAATAATTTATATTTTCAATATAAAAATTCAACAGGTAAATTTCAGTTGGCAAAATTTAATGATGTAGATACTGTGATTAACTTAATTCCAAACCTACAACCTGCAGATATTGGTTATACAGGGTATCCTTATATTTTTAATAATAAATTATATTTTCAATATAAAAATTCTGCAGGTAAATTTCAAATGGCAAAATGGAACGATACCAGTTTAGTTTTAATTCCTAATCTTGGGAGTGATCAATTAGGTTATGTAGGTAATCCAATTGCTTATAATAATAATTTATATTTTTCTTATCAGGACTCAACTTATCCTTC
>JANOVK010000021.1:0-9418 GCA_031417315.1 Chitinophagaceae bacterium
ATAAAATTTAATAAAATGAAAAATTCGAAATTTTTTTTAATGGTTCTCATCGCAGGGCTATTAGTACTAACAATGAATAGTTGTAAAAAATGTAGAGACGAAGACCCAGCTGCAAGAATTATAAATAATGGAACACAGAAAGCAAGTGTTCAGATTAAAACATCTGCAGGAAATACTGTGAACATCAATAATGTTGATCCTAGCACATCATCACCTTATAGTAGTTATGCAGCTGGACAAATAACATTTACTGTAGTTGTAAATAGTATAAGTTATGTAAAAATCGTAGATATGACTAATTGTTTTTATTATGACATAGCTATTGATGCAAGTAACAATATTACTTCAACAGCTATTAACAGAAATTAAATAATTACAGGTCGATTGATAAGTGTGAATGATAAAATTTATATACAAATTTAAAAAGCAGCTAAAGGCTTTTAAGAATGAAACTTTATTACTTCAAAACCATTGAACAATTTTCTATAAAAAATTTATATAAACAAGATTTTCTTAAATAAAATTCAATATAATGTCAGTTAATCTTTTAGAAATTATACAAAGCCATTTGGGATACTCCGAGCTTCAAAAAATAGATCCAAACGAGCAGTTTGTAAAAAAAGATATCAATATTCCTGATGAACGTCAGTTTAGTCAGGCGGCAATTCCCAGCATATTATTAGCCTTATACATGTTTAGTCATTCAGACGAAGGGGCTGAAAAAATTCTACATGGAACTAATAATGCACTTTGGACTGATCTTATTTTTGATAATAAGAAAGAAGATGTAATTCAAAAAATAGCCGACTACTCCTGTTATTCAAAAGAGAATACAAAAATTAAAATGGATAAAATTGCTATGGATGCAGTTAATATTATTCAAAAAAATTTGCCACCTGAAGCTACAATACATGATGTGAAAAATATTTTAGCTGATCAAAATGCCCATGTGCTGCTTTACCTTCCTGTTGATTTGCAAATGGGTCAAATGCTGAATAATAATACGCTTGATGATTCTACCAATAAAATGGAAGGACCTATATCAAGTATGATGCATGTTATTGGCAACCAGTTTTCTGATAATGAAGATATAAAAGAAAATAGTAATGATTAATCGTAAAAAGATACTTGCAAAAACAAAAGCTATATTAATTGATGAAGAGGTTCAACAAAACTCTGATATGCATATAGATCAGGATTTCCCAGGTTTTCCTCATCTTCCTTCTGATAGAAAAAATATTAGTGGTCAAAAAAATGTTGTAAAAAAATCGTCAGCCATTATTAATGTAGGGACGACTAAAAATATGAAGAATATAATAATAATTGACTAAAATGAATTTTATTTTGTTGTTATTTAATTAAGCTGTTATTGAAGAAAGTATTAATAGTTGATTTTGATTTGTTAAATCCTTCTTTTGCAAAAAGGCTTCAAGGTTACTTCATATTCTTAATCTTCCACATCAGCTCTACGAAGCATGCTGCTTCGTTAGTTTTATTATCTTGGCTTTGCCACCAAAAAAAATTAATCTTCCACATCATTTAAAACATCTAAAATAGCTTTTACAAAATCGCTAACTAAATAACTCACCAATTTTCCTGTTTGAATATCAGATCTACCATCGTTTAATTGAGTAGCTCCTTCGCAAATATGTAAATATGCAGGTCTGCAAGTACTTGCAGTATAATTTAAATATTGCCTTGCATGATATGTAGAAATTCCAACAGGGCTAGTTGCTGAACTTAAAGTATGTTCAATACTATCTAAATCTAATTCAATTCCACATAAAGTATCTTCTGTAAATCCAGCTGCATGTGCAACTGCTTGCATAAAATTTCTTTTCTCATGAATAAAAATATCTTCATAAGTAATACAATCAATAAAAGGATTGTTCACTAAATCCATCCAAGTATTTTGTGTTATATAATTTTCATGTAATCCAACTATACAATATTTTTCTAAGTAACCATCATCTTCTGCATACCTAAAAGCATTACCACTATGCCTTCCTTCAGTTGGTCTATAATCTGCATGAGCATCGAGATTTATGGCATTAATTTCAGCAATATTTATTACACCAGCTTTGTGCCAACCTTTTGCTGCTCCTCTAATGCATGGATAAGCATTGTTATGCCCACCTCCTATTACAATTGGTAATTTTTTATTTTGAGTTATAAGGTGCATTATTTGCTCAACTGCTGTATCAACAATTGTAACAGCATGTCTATAAGCAGAAAGTTTTTCTTCTGTTGTATAAGCATTAGATTCAATTAATTTTTCTATTTCTCTAAAATCAAAATGACCAAGAAGTAAAATTTCCTGACCATCTAAAAAATCATTACTCTGAATATTTAAAAAAGATTGTAAAAAAGAAACCCAACAACTATCTGTTCCACCCACACCACCATTAGCTTTTACACCAATATCTTCAGGTATTCCAAATAAAACAAATTTCGCTTTACTATTTTTTAATGAAGATTCAATATCATTAATATTAGTTAAAACTTGTAATCTTTCGCCTAGTTTGGTTTCAAATTTTCTAAGTCTAGTTAAACTAAGAACATCTTTTTTAGTGTAAAATTTAAAATGAGAAGACATGATTCATATTTTGATTAAATCAAATGTATAAAAATTAAATCTTCTAGTTATGCATTTAATTTTTATCTAAAAAATGCACTAATTATTATTTTATCTTTTTTGTTTTCCTGATTTTTTAATTATTATTGCTCACTACAAATAAAATCAATCAGCAAATTACCAAAATGACTATAGGTATTTTAAAAGAATCACAAGGCGAAAATCGTGTTTCGCTTATGCCAGATCAAGTTGAAACATTAACCAAAAAGAATATTACTGTAATTATTGAGAATGGTGCTGGTAATAATGCTTTTTTAGCCGACGATTTGTTTGAAATAAAAGGTGCAACAATTGGCTCAAGAGATGAAGTTTTAAAACAATCAGATTTATTACTTAGTATTAATGCCACAGAAATAAACAACACCAAAAACGCTGCAATTATTTTAGGGGTATTTCAACCCTTATCAAATATTAATTTTATTAAAACTATTGCCAGTAAAAATGTTACTTGTTTTAGTTTAGATATGATACCTAGAACTACAAGAGCACAAAGTATGGATGTGTTAAGTAGTCAAGCAAATATTGCAGGATATAGAGCTGTATTGATTGCTGCAACTATGCTGCCACATTATTTTCCAATGTTTATGACAGCAGCAGGAAGTATTGCACCAGCTAAAGTTTTAATATTGGGAGCAGGTGTTGCAGGGTTACAAGCAATTGCAACTGCAAAAAGATTAGGAGCAGTTATTGAAGTTTTTGACACAAGGCCTTCTGTAAAGGAAGAAGTGATGAGTTTGGGTGCAAAATTTATTGAAGTTGATGGAGCTGCTGATGCAAGTAAAGCTGGTGGTTATGCTGTTGAACAAACAGATGAGTATAAACAAAAACAAACTCAAAAAATTGCAGAAGCAGTTACAAAAGCAAATGTTGTTATTACAACGGCTCAAATTCCGGGGAAAAAAGCACCTATTTTAATCACAAATGAAGTAATTGCTACAATGAAACCTGGAAGTATAATTATAGATTTGGCTGCTGCTACAGGTGGTAATACACCACAAACAATAAATAATGAAACTATAATTACATCAAACGGAATATCCATTTTAGGCAATAGCAATTTACAAAGTGGAATGCCATCAGATGCAAGTAAAATGTATGGCAAAAATGTACTTAATTTTTTACAACTTATCATAACAAAAGATGGCGAGTTAAATTTAAATTTTGAAGACGATTTAGTAAAAGGAACTTGTATAACTTATAATGGAGAAATTATAAATGATAGAGTAAAATCTATGTGTTAATTTAAAAATATGATAAACATTAAATATGAATATGCTTAATTTTTTTCAAGAACATCAACAAATAATATATATAGTTATTTTGATGATTTTTTGTGGAATAGAAATTATTGAAAAAGTTCCAAGTGTACTGCACACGCCACTTATGAGTGGTGCTAATGCCATTCATGGAGTAGTTGTTATTGGTGCAATTATTGTTATGGGAAAAGCAGAATCTGATAATTATGTAGCATTAATTATAGGATTTATTGCTGTAATTTTAGGAACCTTAAATGTTGTGGGTGGTTTTGTTGTAACAGATAGAATGTTGGAAATGTTTAAAAAGAAAAAGAAGTAACAGCCTCCCCAAACCCTCCAAAGGATGGGCTTTGAAAACTTTAAAAACTTTGTGTCTTAGTGCCTTTGTGGCAATTAAAAAAAATAAAAAATGGATTTAAATATTCTAACGATTTGTTATCTTATAGGAAGTATAACTTTTATTCTTGGTTTGAAGATGCTTTCAAATCCAGCTTCTGCACGAAAAGGAAATTTATTAGCTGCAGCTGGAATGACAATTGCAATTGTTGGAACTATTTTTTTATATGAAGAACATGCAGAAAAATTACATAACCATTTATGGATTTTTGGTGGATTATTAATAGGTTCTATTATTGGAACTTTAGCAGCAAAAAAAGTAAAAATGACAGCAATGCCAGAAATGGTAAGTCTTTTTAATGGTATGGGTGGTGCCTGTGCGGGTTTAATTTCTTTTATTGAGTTTGGTCATTTATCAAAAAATATTAATTCAGAAATCAACCACACTGGAATTCTTTTAACTATACTTGTTGGTTTAATTATTGGTACAATTTCTTTTGCAGGAAGTTTGATTGCCTGGGGTAAATTAAACGGAAAAATTAAGGATTTTTCTTTTAGTGGCCAGCATATTTTTAATTTAACATTACTCGCAATAATTATTGGTTTAGCTTCTTTTCTAATTATTAATTTTACATCAAGTAATACCTATATATTTTATATAATTGGATTGTTGGCAGTAGCTTATGGTATATTTTTTGTTTTGCCAATTGGTGGAGCAGATATGCCTGTTGTAATTTCATTACTTAACTCTTTTACTGGTGTGGCTGCAGCTTGTGGGGGATTTTTATACGATAATAAAGTTATGTTAACTGGTGGAATTTTAGTTGGAGCAGCCGGAACATTGTTAACTATTTTGATGTGTAAAGCAATGAATAGAAGCTTAAAAAATGTTTTAATAGGAAGTTTTGGTGGTAATAAAACAGTTACTACTTCTGGAACTAAAGATCAAGGAAATTATAAAGAAATTTCATTAAATGATGCAGCTACTGTTATGTGTTATGCAAATAAAGTTATTATAGTTCCAGGTTATGGATTAGCAGTTGCACAAGCACAACATACTTGTCACGAACTTGAAATAGTATTAGAAGAAAAAGGTGTTGAAGTAAAATATGCTATACATCCTGTAGCTGGTAGAATGCCTGGTCACATGAATGTTTTATTAGCAGAAGCTGATGTGAGTTATGACAAATTAATGGAAATGGAACAAGCAAATGATGAATTTAAATCTACTGATGTAGTATTAATTTTGGGTGCTAATGATGTTGTAAATCCTGCTGCAAAAAACGATCCTGCATCACCAATTTATGGTATGCCAATATTAGAAGTGGAGCAGTCGAAATTAGTTATAGTTAATAAACGTAGTATGAAACCAGGGTATGCCGGCATAGAAAACGATTTATTTTTTCAGCCCAAAACTTCAATGTTATTTGGAGATGCAAAAAAAGCTTTGCAAGAGTTATTAGCCGAAATTAAAAATATTTAATTTTAATTTAAGCAGCAACAAGTTTATTGGTACTTCTATATACAAATGAATTACAAATATGCCTACGAGCAAACCTAGCTTGCGATGGGGCATTTACTAATTTTACATAAGTTGCTTTAGGAACATTAAAATATTCATAACTACTACCATCAGAAAATTCAATAGTTAAAATTAAATTTTTATATTGAAAATCTTCAATACTTGAAAGGTTGATTGTTAGATTATATTGATCTAAAGTTTCTGAAATAGTTTCAGGGGCAATGCTTACTAAAAAGTGGTAAGCTTCAATTATTTTTTTACTTTTTTCTTCAGCTAGTAGTTTTTCATTATCATTATCTTGAAACTTATCAGGATGACAATCCTTCATTAAGTTTCTATAAATTGTTTTCAGATCTTTTAATGCTACCTTTTCTGTTACATCTAATAACTTTCTATAATCACTAATTTTTTTCATAATGGCGGCGAATATCGGCATTAATGAAAAGAAAAATGGTTACAAATAAGTTAACATTATAAATTTCCTCTTAATTCTTGCTCTCTTTCTAATGCTTCAAATAATGCTTTAAAATTTCCTTTACCAAAGCTTTGTGCACCTTTACGTTGAATAATTTCAAAAAATAATGTAGGTCTATCTTCTAATGGTTTTGTAAAAATTTGAAGTAAATATCCTTCGTCATCTCTATCAATTAAAATTCCTAATTCTTTTAGTGGTTGTAAATCCTCGTCAATTTTGCCAACTCTATCTAAAATAGTTTCGTAATAACTACTCGGAATTTTCAAAAATTCTACTCCACGTTTTTTTAATTCTACAACAGATTCTACAATGTTTTTAGTAGCAATAGCAACATGTTGAACACCCTCGCCATTATAAAAATCTAAATATTCTTCAACTTGAGATTTCTTTTTTCCTTCTGCTGGCTCATTAATAGGAAATTTCACAAACCCATTGCCATTGCTCATTACTTTACTCATTAAAGCAGAATATTCTGTTGAAATATCTTTATCATCGAAACTTAAAATATTTCTAAAACCCATTACATCTTCATAAAATTTAACCCATGGATTCATTTGATTCCAACCCACATTTCCAACACAATGGTCTACGTATTGAAGCCCTGTATCTGTTGGGTTGTATTCACTTTCCCATTTAACAAAACCTGGCATAAAAACACCAGAATAATTTTTTCTTTCAATAAACAAATGAACTGTTTCGCCATAAGTGTGAATTCCACTAATTACAACTTCACCTTTCTCATCTTTTAATGTTTGTGGTTCTAAAAAACTTTTGCCACCACGTTGTGTAGTTTGTTCCCAAGCATCAGTAGCATTATCAACTTTTAACGATAAAAATTTTACACCATCTCCATGTTTGTAAATATGATCTGCAAGTGGATTGTCTATTCTTAATGGAGTTGTTAAAACAAAGGTTAATTTATTTTGACGAATTACATAACTCACTTTGTCTTTCATGCCTGTCTCTGGACCAGCATAGGCAAGACTTTGAAAGCCAAATGCAGTTTTGTAAAAATGTGCTGCTTGCTTTGCATTGCCCACATAAAATTCTACATAGTCGGTACCATTTAATGGTAGAAAATCAATTTGAGGTTCGAAAGTTTTATTTGAAGCAATAATATTTTCCATTGAAATTATTTTATAAAATGCAAATTTAAACAATTAAAAATTGTTGAAAAATTGTTTCTCTAATTTTTATTTTTGTCTATTTTAATTAGCCCAAATTCTTGTTCAACACCCTTGCTTGATTCAAGAATAGTAGTAAAAAATGATTTGCCATAAAGCGAGTATAAGTAACTAAAATTTTCAACACGTTCTTGTAAATTATTGTTTGGAAATAAGTTTAATTTTAATTGCGAAAGTTGAGTTTCTTGAACAGTGAATTTTCTTTTTTCGGCACGAAATAATTTCTTTTCTAACTGTTCTATTTTTTTGACTGCTTTTTTTGATAAGTTATTAATGTGTGCAATTAATGTAGCATCAATTGTTGTAGCTTGTTCAATTAATTTATTATAAACTTCTTTTGTAGAATTAATAGGTGTTTGTAAACTTAAATTTTGTTGTGATTGAGTGGTAACTAAATTATTTAAAAGTTCATCTTTTGATAAAAATAAATCTTGAATTTCTAAACCCATTTTTTGTAATTTACTTTCTTGGTTTGTTTTATATAACAAAAATGAATTTCTTAAAATTAAAATAGGATAAGGAATATTTAAGTTATTAAAAACTTTTTTTAATTGTAACCAATATGCTATTTCTCCACCACCACCAATAAATGCTATATTGGGTAAAATAGTTTCTTGATAAATGGGACGTAAAATTACATTAGGACTAAATCTTTCTGGATGATTTTTAATATCAATTATTAATTCTTCTAACGTAAATTCTAAGTTTAATTTTGAAATAATAAAAACTTCTCCAACTAGTTCTATACGTTCTCTTTTATCATCAATTAAATAAAATAAATTAATATTTCTACCTGAAGCTTGTATTTTATAAAATTTATTTAATGAATTGTTGGTTATCTCAACTGCTTTACTAGAAAAAGTTTCAGACACTTCTTTAATTAAAGTTGGAATAAATAATTTTTTTAAATCGGTATCATCTGAAATTAAAACTAGTAAACCAAATTCTGCAAATAAAATATTTACAAGCTCAAATGTTGCAAGCTGAATAGACTTTCCAATTGTGTAACACTTTTTAAATATTTCAGTTAACTCATCTCCAAATTTATTAACACCAATTTGACCATGAATTTCAGAAATTAAATTAATAAATTCATTATCAATTATCATTCTACCAACTGCACCAGTTTGTTTAGTATTCCAGCTTAATTCTTTTTCTTGAATAGATATATTGCCAAGTTCATTAATATCGGCATCTTCAGAACCCATAAAATAAACGGGTACAAAATGATTGCTTTTGAAATCTTCATTTAACTCGTTTGCAAGTTTAATTGTGTGTAATATTTTATAAATAAAATATAAAGGACCTGTAAAAATATTGGGTTGATGAGCTGTAGTTATGGTATAGCAATTTTCTTGTAATAATAAATCAATATTATTTTGTTGTTGCTCTGAAATTGTTCCTTGGTATTGCTTTTTAAAATATTGAACTAAACTTTTTCTATCAATTTTATTTAAACATTTTTGTTTAATTGAATTTAATATTCCTTCTCTAGTTGGTAAATTAAGATAGTATGGTTTTAATTGTTCTGACTGGTTTAAATAATCAATTACAATACTTGAAAAATAACCAGTTTTATTATAGGGAATATATGAACAAAAAGAATCCATTTTAATAAATTGCATTCAATAATAAAGCAAATCTAAATAGTAAATAATTATACTATAATGTTTTATTTTTAATGCAACCTTATCTTTATCGTATGAAGAAAAAATTAGGTACAATTATTTTTGCTTTGTTTTTAGTTGGATTATTTTTTCTATGGAAATTGTTTGGTTCTGTAACTTCTTTTAGTGATGACAATATAACATTTTATATTAAAGAAGAAAATATTTCGAAAGAAAAAATAATTGCTGAACTTAAAGAAAATAAAGTTATTTCTAATTCTTTTGTATTTGAATTACTAGGAGATCAACTAACAATTTGGGAGAGAATAAAACCTGGTAAATACAAAGTAAATAAAGGGGAAAGTGTTGTTGATATAATTAGAATGTTTAGAAATAATACACA
>JANOVK010000022.1:0-2646 GCA_031417315.1 Chitinophagaceae bacterium
CTATCAGTTAAAGTCCCCATTCCCGATGTAGTAAGCACTGCAACTGCTTCTATGGGTTGACGTGCAGAAATATCATATACATTTCCACTAACTTTTATAAAGCCCTGTTTTTTTTGTTGAGCTAAAGAAATTGTTGAAATACAAATACAAAAAATGTAAAAAAGAAGTTTCAGCAAACATTTTAATTTATATGTAATATTAGCATGGCAAGCGTGAATAGCCAATTAAGTAAAAATCATTAACTTTTTTTTAAAAGATTTCATTGTCTAAATTTGTTTATTATTTAATATTAAATTTTATATATGCCAGGGTTTGAATTTTTTGGTGCTGAAGAAAGAAAAGAAGTGAATGAAGTATTAGAATCTGGAATTTTAATGCGTTATGGGTTTGATGGTGCTAGAAATGGAAAATGGAAAGCTTTAGAATTAGAGCAAGAAATTTGTAACACTTTTGGTTCTAAATATGCCCACTTAACTAGTAGTGGTACAACAGCATTAACTACAGCTTTTGCAGCTTTAGGTATTGGTGCAGGAGACGAAGTAATAATGCCTTCTTTTACTTTTGTGGCAAGTTTCGAAGCTGTGTTAAGTGTTGGTGCAGTGCCTGTATTTGTTGATGTTGACGATTCTTTAACTTTAAATCCAGCATCTATTAAAAAAGCTATTACAACTAAAACAAAATGTATTATGCCTGTACATATGTGTGGAAGTATGGCAGATTTAGATGCATTACAAAATATTTGTAAAATACATAATTTATTATTATTAGAAGATGCTTGCCAAAGTATTGGAGCAACTTATAAAGGAAAAAAAGTTGGAACTATTGGCGATGCAGGCACTTTTAGTTTCGATTTTGTAAAAACTATTACTTGTGGCGAAGGTGGAGTTGTTATGACTAACAATGAAGATACTTTTATAAAATGTGATGGATTTACAGATCATGGGCACGATCATAAAGGAGTTGATAGAGGTGCAGACTTACATCCTTTTATTGGCAATAATTTTAGAATAAGTGAATTACATGCTGCTGTTGGTTTAGCTCAAATAAAAAAATTAGATACTTTTCTTTCTATTCAAAAAAGAAATCATACTAAATTAAAAAATATTTTATCCTCAATACCTGAAATAAGTTTTAGAAGAATACCTGATATAAATGGCGACAGTTGTACTTTTTTAAGTTGGTTTTTACCAACAGAAAATTTAACCAGAGATTTTGTATCAGAAATGAAATCTCAAAATTTAATGCCTGGAAATTTTTTTTGGTTCGATAATAATTGGCATTATGTAAAAAAATGGGATCATTTAAAAAATGCAAATACATTGTTTCAATTAAATAGTAACCAACACCAAGCACTTTTAAAAATTGATACACAAGATTTTAGTGTAAGTGATGCAATCATGAGTAGGTGTATTTCTACAGCCATTAGTTTACTTTGGACAGTTGAACAAATTGAAGCAAAAGGAAATAAAATGCTTGAAATTATAAAAAAGATTTTAGTTTAGTTGCTTAATAGTCTTGTTATGTTTAAGAAATACTTTTTCATTTTATTAATTACATCAATAATTTTTTCTTGTAAAAAAGATGATAATTCAGGTGGAACACCAGGTGCAGGCTCTGGACCACAAATTACTGCAACTGGGTTTGTAAGCAGCCACATTCCAGGGGCAAAATTTAGTAATTACAGATTAGATTCTGGAATTATTAAAATTCCAACTGTAGGTACAAATATTAGTTTTAATTATTCAGGTGTGCCAAGTGGAACACCTTGGAGCGATACATTAAAATCTCCAACAAATTTGATAGATTTTCCTGGAGCATCTTATACCATTGGTTTTAAAGACTCTTTGTTAGGTCAAAATCTTTCAATATTTAGATATTATAAAACAAGTACTAGTGATTGGAGTTTATTAGGAGACGATTATGATGCTTTAACAATTTCAGTTGCAGGTACAGGTTCTGCAACTATCCCTAAGCAGGCTGTTAAAAGAAATCCTGTTCAAATATTAGCAAATTTTCCATTAAAATATGGTGATAGTTCAAACCAAACTTGTTTGTCTAACTTAAATGCAGTTGTTACAATTCCACCTACACCACCTTTAACAACACCAACTACCGGTCCTCTTAAAATAAACCAAGAAATAAAAGTTAATAGTAGAAATATTTGTTGGGGCACTTTAAAAATTAAAGGATATACCGATTCTATGCAAACAGTTGTACAAGAATACACAACTACTACAAAAAATACTTTCTCTTCAACTAACTTTTTTATTAATGCTTTAATACCTAGTATTCTTAGCAGTTTTGGAATGACTAATGGACAATCTATAACAACAAGAGTGTTTAGATTTTGGGTACCAAATAAAGGTTTAGTAATGACAATAAATGCTGATGGTAGTGCTAATGTAACAACTGGGTTGTAAAAATAAAATTAATATTATAAAAAAGCTAATTCAAAAAAATTGGCTTTTTTAATTTTAACATAAGCTCAATAAATTATATTTGCAGCTCTTTATGAACTTGAGTGTGTTGCAGGAGAAATTTCAATCATCCCCCCACCTAAAACAATTGGTGGAACAGCTATCTATTGCCCAATCAAAAATATTTCTTAAAAATTTACTAGGGAGTTCTATAGAATTTGTAGTGAGT
>JANOVK010000023.1:0-5711 GCA_031417315.1 Chitinophagaceae bacterium
AAAATAAAAACTAAACATCGAATTTTTTAATTAATAATTGTTTTATTGAAAGTTTTAAAACTAAAAGCATTTTAAAAATTAGCTTATAAAGGCAAATTTAATCTCAATGCCTGTAATTCTGTTATTTAAAAAATTGCAATATTTCATTTCAAAAAAAAAGCAAAATAAAAATTTTACATTACTGTGACTAATCTTATTGTAAAAAAATAATGAATAGAATATTTTCGCCATTATTAATTTTTTTAAAGAACTATGAAAATTTTATTTTTTATTTTAACAGCCCTATTATCAATTTTATATTTAAATGATATTAAATCTGTTTCAAACAATAATATTCAACCAATAGATTCATTGCATTATACTAATGAAAAACATTTTAAAAATATTCGTCAATTAACTTTTGGAGGAGACAATGCAGAAGCTTATTGGAGTTATGATGGGAAGAGCTTAATTTTTCAAAGAACAAATCCAAAAGAAGGAATTTTGTGTGATCAAATGTTTGTTGGCAAGGTTCCGAATTCTTTAGATGAAAAATTTGAATTTAAACTTGTAAGTACTGGAACAGGAAGAACAACTTGTAGTTATTTTTTACCCGACGGAAAACACTTTATTTATGCTAGTACACATTTAAATTCTAAGGATTGTCCACCAACCGTTGACAGAGCAAAATATGGCAATAAATATATTTGGCCAGTATACGATTCTTACGACATTTTTATGGCAGATTTAAAGGGCAAAATTGTTAAGCAACTAACAAAATCAAAAAGCTATGATGCAGAAGGAACATTATCTCCAGACGGAAAGAAAATGATATTTTGCTCTACAAGAGATGGAGATTTAGAATTATATATTATGGATTTAAAAACAGAAAAAGTAAAACGAATAACTCATGATTTAGGATATGATGGAGGAGCATGGTTTAGTCCAGATGGAAAAAAAATTGTTTGGAGAGCCAGCAGACCAAAAACTGAAGCAGAAATAAAAGAGTATAAAGAACTTTTAAAAGAAGGATTAGTAGCACCAACTAGTATGGAAGTTTGGGTTGCCAATGCAGATGGTACAAATTCAAAACAAATTACAAATCTTGGAAAAGCAAATTGGGCACCCAATTTTACACCCGACAGTAAACACATTATTTTTTGTAGTAATCATGAGTATAAAAGAGGATTTCCTTTTAATATGTATATAACTGATATTAATGGAAATGGACTAGAGAAAATTAGTCGTGATAAAGGTTTTGATGCTTTTCCAATGTTTAGCCCTGATGGTAAAAAAATAGTTTTTTCGAGTAATAGAAATAATGGTGGTACACACGATACCAATTTATTTATTGCAGATTGGGTAGATTAATTTAAGGAAGTAAAATAATTTTTAGAAAGCTTGAATCTGGCAGCTAACCAACTTTCTTTAATTGGGATAATCCAATTATTTAATAAATCTTTTTTAGTTGCAACCAAATTATTAAAGTATAAAGTTTCTGAATTTATAAAACCATTTTCTAGTGCATAATTTATTTGTTGCAAGGGTAAAATTTCAACTTTCTCTTTAACAATAAAAGCTAAATTTTCTCTATTAAAAAAATCAATTTTTAAATCACGTTCAATTTGTTTTATTACATGAACACTACTATCTGTACTACATCCACCAACATTGCAACTAGTTTCATCAGCCATTAAAATAATAAATTGGCCAAAAAATAAATTAGCAAAACCTTTAACAGTTGAACCATGACTTTTCCAATTGGCAACAAAATTTTCTAATAATGGTTCAATTTGCAAAGCTTCACTAATGGTTAACAATCTTGAAGATTGATAAATCCATACTCGAGAATTTTCAGAAAAATCTGTAGGAATAAAATGTTGGTATGAATTATTATTTATCATATTTTTTATTTCTAAATTTAAGTAGAATGGTAAACACAATTGCAAAAATAACAGCTTTAGAAACTAGTAAACTTATGTTTTTAAATGTCCAATAATTAAATGTTTTATCATACAATCGAAAATCAAAAAAAAGCAAGACGAGCAAATAAATAATAAATAGAAACAAAAATTTCTTAAATGTTGCTTTACTCATAAATTTTTAAATAGACGAAGCAACTAATTCAGCAATATCTAATACTAAAACTTCTGCTTCTTTTTCATTTAGTTTCATTCCATCAGTCATCATAGTATTACAAAAAGGGCAAGATGTAGCTATAATATTTGCTTTGGTTTCTAATGCTTCTTCAGTTCTCTCCATATTAATTCTTTTAGTTCCATTTTCATCTTCTTTAAACATTTGTGCACCACCTGCACCACAACACAAACCATTGGTACGACAACGTTTCATTTCAACTAACTCTGCATCTAAAGCAACTAAAACTTCTCTAGGTGCTTCATAAATATTATTAGCTCTTCCTAAATAACAACTATCGTGAAAACTAATTTTTTTACCTTTAAACTTACCTCCATCTTTTATTACAACTTTACCAACATTTATTAATTCTTGTAAAAATGTGGTGTGATGGACTACATCATAATTTCCACCTAATTCTGGATATTCGTTTTTTAAAGTATTAAAACAATGAGGACAAGTTGTAACAATTTTTTTTATTCCATATCCATTTAATATTTGAATATTTTGATAAGCCATCATTTGAAATAAAAACTCATTACCAGCTCTTCTTGCTGGGTCTCCTGTACAAGCTTCTTCTTTTCCTAAAATTGCATAATCAACTCCAACCTTATTTAAAATTTCGGCAAATGCTCTTGTTATTTTTTGTGCTCTTGCATCAAAACTTCCTGCACATCCCACCCAAAAAAGAATTTCTGGAGTTTTACCATTAGCAACTAAATCTTGTATTGTTGGAACATTCATTTTTTAAATTCTATCTATTTGTAATCTATTAAATTTAATTTAATTCCATAAGTATCATCTTGAAACTTAGCAGGAGTAGGTGTTGGTTGCCATATGTAGTGAAAAAAATCTTTGTAAACTAAACCAATTCCTTTTGCATAAACTTCTATACTATAATTTTTTTCGTTATAAGTTACTGGATTAAATATGCTTGGAATTTGAGTGTCTTGTTGCAAAACTGTTATGGTATTATGTATAACACCTTTTTTTGTTGTAAAAGGTAAATCCAAATTTTTGTATTGATAATCCCAATTATCTAAATAATAATATGTTGATGGGAGTACTGTATTTATATAAGAATTTCCTTTCCAAGTTGTATTATAAGAAACTGGGTTTACAAGAGTAATATAACGTAAATTATTATCAACATATTCTATTCTCTCGTTTGTTATTGTAGCAAAATAAGTTGCTGTATATTTCCAAGGAGTTGCTGCCAATGTATCTCTTAAATATCTAAAAATTCTAAAATTATTTCTACCAGAAGCATCAATGAAATTACTTTCTATACTGTCTTTTGCTAAATAAGACCTGGTTGCTAAAGATGCACCAAAAGAAATTGTAATAGTTGAATCTAATCTATAAAAAAAAGTTTTACCTACTGCTAACGGATACAATTCATTTATTGGCACAATACTTAAAATTTCATTTTGCTTGGCACAAGATGAAAAAAATAAAATTAAAATTATGAAATTTGAAATCCGCTTCATTACAATTATTAATATGAATGTAAAGTAACTAAATTTAATTATGAGTAAATTAACTTAATAAAGAAATTACTTTTTTTATTCGCTTTAAAGTTTCTTCTTTTCCTAATAAAACTGCAATATCAAACACGCCTGGACCAAATTTTCCTCCAACTAACATAATTCTAAAAGGCAACATTAATTCACCAGCTTTTATTTGTTGAGATTCTGCTAAGTTTTTAAACTGGCTTTCTAATTCAGTTGAAATTTCTGTAAACTTCTCATTCCATTCAGCAATTAAATTATTGAAAAATATTTTTTTCTTTTCATCCCATTTAGGCTGTATTGAAGTGATATCAATAATTTCAGGTGTATTAAAAAAATAATTTCCTTGTTCAATAAAATCATTAATGAACGTACATCGTTCTTTTACTATTGATATAACTGTTTTTAGTTTTTCAATATCATTCACAACAATTTTATTTTTTGCAAATAATATTTGAACATCTTTTATTAAATCGTTTTCGTTCGATTTTATTATCCATTGATGATTGAACCATTTTGCTTTTTCATAATCAAATTTGGCTCCACCTTTGTGCACTCTTTCAAGTGAAAATTTTTCAATCAATTCATTTAAAGTATATAGTTCTTGCTCAGTTCCAGCATTCCATCCTAACATAGCTAACATATTAATAAATGCTTCAGGCAAAAATCCTTTTTCTTTAAACCCAATGTTTGTTTCATTAGAATTTGAATCTTTCCAATCCATTGCAAATACAGGAAACCCAAGTCTATCTCCATCTCTCTTACTCAATTTTCCATTTCCATCGGGTTTTAAAATTAATGGCAAATGAGCCCAATGTGGCATGTTTTCAATTCCAAATAAATGTTCCCATAATTTAATATGTACAGGTGCAGATGGTAGCCACTCTTCTCCACGAAAAGCATGAGAAATTTGCATTAAAAAATCATCAACAACAACAGCCAAATGATAAGTTGGCATACCATCAGCTTTTAATAACACTTTATCATCAACTAAAGAAGAATCAAAATGCACATCGCCACGAATTAAATCAGTAAATTTTATTTCTTGATGTGGTTCAATTTTAATTCGAATTACAAAAGGAATATTTTGATTTAACAATTTTCGAGTTTCATCTTTTCCTAAAACTAAAGAATTTTTCAATTGATTTCTGGTTGCATGTGAATATTGAAAATTTGCAATTTCTTTTCTCTTCACTTCAAGTTCATCAATTGAATCAAATGCATAATAAGCAAATCCTTTTTCTACTAATTCATCCGCATATTTTTTATAAATTTCTTTTCTTTCGCTTTGCCTATATGGTGCAAAAGCTCCTCCATGCTTAGGGCTTTCATCTGGCTCTAAGCCACACCACTCAAGAGTTTTAAGAATATACTCTTCAGCACCTTCAACAAATCTTGTTTGATCAGTGTCTTCTATTCTTAATATAAAATCACCTCCATTTTGTTTTGCAAATAAATAATTATATAAAATTGTTCTAACTCCACCTAAATGTAATCCACCAGTAGGGCTAGGTGCAAATCTTACTCTCACTTTTTTATTCATAATGCAAATTTAATGAACGATTAAGAGTTTTAAGAATTTGATTAATACAAAAAAGCATCTATGAGATTGCCACTTTTAGAAATTAGTTAATTACCAAATGATCAATTTTTTCAAGATGAGACATTAATGCGATACTATTAATAAATTTTAAATAACTAATTACACTTAATATATTTTAAAAAAATATTACTTTTAATAAAGTAAAATATTTTAAACTGCCTATGATTAAAACGGTTTTAAGAACTTAGTATCTTCGATAACACAATTAATCAATAAAAATATTCAATAAAAATATTTTTGCAGATTGCAAAAAACATGGATAAATGTGGACTAATTTTAAAATAAAAAAGTCTAAAACATTGATAATAAATTGTTTTAGACTTTTGAGGAGTAACCATGCAGATGCAACAAGGGCCGGTTGAAACAACGAAGGTAGTCCTGGCCAACTGGGACCAGGACCTTGAGGCTGATATCCATTGCGGGGTGATCAGCGACGGCGGCGTGCTCATCATCGGACCCTCCGCCGAGGCAGAAGCGGTCGC
>JANOVK010000024.1:0-1512 GCA_031417315.1 Chitinophagaceae bacterium
TACCTCTACCAGGACCAACAAACACACCCATGTTTCTGCCTTCTTTAATAAAATCACTAACAATTAAAAAGTAACCTGCAAAGCCCATGGTTTTAATAGTGAATAATTCAAAGTCTATTCGTTCTTGCACATGACTTTCAATTTCGCCATAACGATTTTTTGCACCTTTAAAAGTGAGATCTTTTAAATATTCCCACTGATTATTTACATCTGGTTTTACAATATTTTTTCCGATTACTTCATCGGTATAATGAATTTGAAATTCTTTAGGCACAGGAAAAGCAGGCAATAAAATATCTTTCTTAAGATTTAGAATTTGTATCTTATCAACTATTGCATTGGTGTTGTCGATACTTTCTGGAATATCGGCAAACAACTGATTCATTTCATGTGTAGTTTTGAAATAAAACTGATCGTTAGGAAATTTAAAACGTTTGTTTTTTATTAATAAATCATCATGCACAATATCATCAAACCCAGGAGTAGCTTGTTTTTCACCAGTGTTTATACAAAGTAAAATATCGTGTGCATTATAATCTTCTTTATCGGTATAATGGCTATCATTACTTGCAATAATGGGTACATTATGTTTTTGTGCAAACTTCAATAACACTTCGTTTACTAAAATTTGTTCTCGAATATTATGACGTTGAATTTCTACATAATAATCTTCACCAAATAAATCTAACCACCATTTAAATTCTTCTTCTCCCTTGGCTTCTCCATGTTGTAAAATGGTTTGTGGCACATAAGCACCCAAGCAACAAGTTGTGGCAATTAAACCTTCGCGATATTTTACAATAAGTTCTCTATCTATTCTAGGATACTTGCTGTACAAGCCTTCAATATAACCTAATGAAGTCAGCTTCACTAAATTTCTATAACCAATTTCGTTTTTTGCAAGAAAGAGTTGATGGTATCTATCGTCCTTAACATCTTTAGTAAACGCCTTAGCAAAACGATCTTTAACTACATAAAATTCACAACCTACAATAGGTTTCACAATAGGTTGAAGTATATCTTTACCCTGCTCATCTTTACCAATAATTTTGGTATGTTTCCAAGCCTGACTTACAAACTCGAAAGCTCCAAACATATTACCATGGTCGGTTATAGCCACTGCTGGCATATTATCTCTTAAAGCTTTTTTATATAAACTTTCAATACTGGCAGCACCATCGAGTAATGAGTATTGAGTATGAACATGAAGATGGGAGAATTGAGACAATGGGAATTATGAATTATGAATTATGAATTGATACAAAAATATTGGTTTGAGATTTAAGTTTTTTGGTGTGTGAGTAAATAACAGAACTTAGATTGAATTTTTAGTTTTTTTAGTTTAAAGTTTGAATTGTCTTTTGTTAATTTAATAAAATTTAATGATAGAGTTGATTCTTTCCTCACAACGTCTCCTTAAAAGCCTTGTGAGTTAGCCAAGGGACGTTGTGGAGAAGAAATCTTATAAATAACGTTTCTAAAATTATTCCATAACTTGTAAAAATAAATTCT
>JANOVK010000025.1:0-11034 GCA_031417315.1 Chitinophagaceae bacterium
GCTACATAATCAATATCATATGGGTCTCCTGTAGGTTGTGGACTTCCAGTTATTCCCCTTGCTTTTTGACTTGAGCTGCAAACTACACCTAAACCTGCTAAACCACCACCACCTGTACTAAAAGTATGACCTATATCAAAATTAGATGTTCCAATAATATTGGTAATTTGAGTTTGACTTGCTGTAATTAAAGCTCCAGAATTACTGTTTGAAGAATTAAAAGGATCAGTTGCAGAATTAACAAAAACTACTAAATCGTTATTTGCAACTAATACCATTCTAATACCAACTTCAATTTCATAAACTCCAACTACTCTATTTACAGTTGTTACAATACGAGCCATTGTTTGAGATACAGTTGGAGTTGCAAGACCTGTTGCTGCTTTAGCATATTGGTTAGAACAGGCAACTACAAGTCTATAAGTTCTAACATTTGCCCCTACACATTGCCCAACAGGAACTTGTTCAAAACTTTCAGTTTTGGGGTTTTCAGTATTTAAAATTAATCCTTCTTGAAAGTCAACTTTTTTATGCAAGTCTTTTTTGTAATATGAGATATAATTTGTAAGTGTAGATTGATCGTATGGATCAACAAAAACATTGCCTGTTATACTTGATAGTATCATTGCATGAAAACCCATTTCAGTAATATCTAAAACCAATACAGCAGTTCTATCTGTAATGCCTTGCCCAATATAAGTTTTAATTAATGGAAATTTTGCTTCCAATCCTTTTGCCATAACTGATCTTTCCCAAATATGAAATTTTGCAGAAGTTCCATTTGGCATTGGAATTTCTATAATAGGAGAATTAATTCTATCAGGAATTAAAGTTTCTGCGGGCAAACTAGATAAAAAAGTTTTCATTGAATTTAAATCCAAAGAAATTGTTCTAAATTTTTCTGGAACAATTACTCTTTTTTGATCAGTGGCTTGAAATGTTGCTTCTAATTTATCTACAAAAAAATTGTTTTGTGCATTTAAATTAATTCCAAACAAAACAAATAATAATGTTACTAAACTAATAGGGTAGTTTTTTTTCATAAAGTTACATGAAGTGGTTTAAAAATTTTTTGCAAGATAAAAAAATATTTTCTAATAATGAATTTTAATTATTTAAAATAAATCAGTTAATTGATTATCATTATAAATTAAAATAGCTACTTAAATAAGCAGCTATTTTTTAAGGAGGTAAAATATTGTAGACTATAAAACCATTTTATTTTCTTCCATCATTTTACGTAAGTTTATTAAGCCATATCGCATACGCCCCAAAGCTGTATTGATACTTGTATTTGTAATTTCTGCAATCTCTTTAAAACTTAAATCGGCAAAGTGTCTTAAAATAATAACTTCTTTTTGTTCATCAGGCAAACTATCTAACATCACTCTAACTTTTTCGTGAATTTGAGTTGTTACAATTCTTGAATCAGCAAGTGAGTCACTACAGTTATCTAATAACTCAAATAAATTATTGTTATCACCACTTGTGGTATGATTTCTTTTTTCTTTTCTAAAATAATCTACACACAAATTATGCGATATTCTTAAAGCCCAATGCAAGAACTTTCCTTCTTCATTGTAGCTGCCAGAACGCAGTTTATCAATTATTTTAATAAATACATCTTGAAACAGATCTTCTGCAAGATGCTTATCCTTTACTAAATAAAAGATAGTAGAGAAAATTTTATCTTTGTAACGTCCAATCAAAGAAGACAAAGCAGTCTCATCGCCTTCTTGAAACAAACGCACTAAATCGTTATCCAACACATATTGATGTGTTCTCATAAGTAGGGTTTTATTTAGTTTTCTAAAAAAGTAGGATGCTTGGATAACAATAAGAATTACCTTATTGAATGCCAAATTACAAGTCTAACGTTACCATAAAAATAATATTGAAGGTTGTTGAAAACTTGAGTCAAGTTGCTGCATTATGCACATCAATTTTAAGAAATAAAATTGCATTTGAAATTAAGATTTTATGTTTGTATAAATGGCTACAAAACACAGCACTACAAAGAATAAAATGGATTTAAATAAGAGAAAAAATAATGATATTATAATTACTAATGCTAGAACCCATAACTTAAAAAATGTTTCAGTTTCTATACCCCGAAATAAATTAGTTGTGGTAACAGGAGTTAGTGGAAGTGGAAAATCTTCTTTAACAATTGACACTCTTTTTGCTGAAGGACAAAGAAAATATGCTGAAAGTTTAAGTTCTTATGCACGCCAATTTATGGCAAGAATGGTTAAGCCTGATGTTGATGATATTAAAGGTTTATGCCCTGCAATAGCTATTGAACAAAAAGTAATTACAAGAACTCCAAGAAGCACTGTTGGTAGCATGACAGAAATTTATGAATATTTAAAATTATTGTATGCTAGAATTGGTAAAACAATTAGCCCAATAAGTGGTAATGAAGTTAAAAAAGATGATGTGATTGATGTTGTAAATTTTATAACCCAATTAAAAAAAGAAACTAAAATTCAACTAATTATTCCATTTAAAATTCATGCAAAAAGAAAAATAAAAGAAGAATTAAATATTTTAGTTCAAAAAGGATTTAGTAGAATTTTAAAAATTGAAAATGAAAATTCTATAACTGAAAGAATTGAAGAAGTTTTAAATGAATCTGAAAAGAAATTGTTGAAAAATTTTGATCAAAAATCTCTTGTAAAATATTATGTAATTGTAGATAGAATTATTGTAAAAGAATTTGATGTTGATGATTTAAATAGACTAAATGATTCAATATCTACAGCATTTCACGAAGGAGAAGGAACTATTTTTTTAGAGTTAGATGGGAAAGAATTAAAACATTTTAGCAATAAATTTGAGTTAGATGGAATGAAGTTTGATGAACCTGTTCCTAACCTTTTTTCATTTAATAATCCTTATGGTGCATGTCCTACTTGCGAAGGGTTTAGTCAGATTTTAGGTATCGATACCTACTTAGTAATTCCAAATAGAAAACTAAGTTTATTCGAAGGAGCTATTGCTCCTTGGAAAGGAGAAAAGTTAATTTGGTGGAAAGAACAATTTATAAAAAATGCTAAAGACTTTCCAATACATAAACCAATTTCTGAATTAACAAAAGAACAAGAACAACAAATTTGGACTGGTATTGGATCTGCACTTGGTATTAATGATTTTTTTAAAGAAGTAGAACAAAATTTATATAAAGTTCAGTATAGGGTTTTGCAAAGTAGATTTAGAGGAAGAACCAACTGCACTGATTGTAAGGGTTATAGATTAAGAAGTGAAGCTTTATGTGTAAAAATAAACAATCATCATATTGGAGAATTATGCAAAATGCCAATAAAAGATTTAAACCTATGGTTCAATAAAATTAATATTTCGCAAAATGAATTAGAAATATCGAAGAGATTATTAATTGAAATTAATCAAAGAATTCAAACTTTAATGGATGTTGGTTTAGGATATTTAACTTTAAACAGATTAGCAAATAGTTTGAGTGGTGGTGAAAGTCAGAGAATTCAACTAACAAGAAGTTTAGGTTCTAACTTAACAAATTCGCTTTATATACTTGATGAACCTTCAATTGGATTGCATAATAGAGATACAGAAAATTTAATAAAAGTTTTAAAATCGTTGAAACAACTAGGTAATACAGTTGTTGTGGTTGAACATGATGAAATGATGATGAGAGAAGCAGATTATATAATTGATATGGGACCATTTGCATCCCATCTTGGTGGAGAAGTTGTGGCAACTGGAAATTATGCTGAAATTATAAAAAATGCTAAAAGTCTTACTGGTAAATATTTAAATGGAGAAAAATTTATTGCACTACCAAAACATATTCGCAAATCGTTACAAAAAATTACAATTAAAGGTGCCACTCAAAATAATTTAAAAAATATTGATGTTACATTTCCTTTAGGCGTTTTATGTGTTGTTAGTGGTGTTAGTGGAAGTGGAAAAACTACTTTAGTTAAACAAATTTTATATCCAGCATTACAGAAATTAAAAGGGGAATATGCAGTTAAAGTTGGACATCATGATGCAATAATTGGAGATATTAATTTTATTTCTCAAATAGAAATGGTAGATCAAAACCCAATAGGAAAATCTTCTCGAAGCAACCCAGTTACTTATATTAAAGCCTACGATTCAATTAGAGACTTATTTGCAAAGCAACCCTTATCGAAAATAAGAGGATTTTTACCTAAACATTTTTCTTTTAATGTTGATGGTGGAAGATGTGATACTTGTAGTGGCGAAGGAGAACAAATTGTTGAAATGCAATTTTTAGCAGATGTGCATTTAACTTGTGAGGTTTGTAATGGAAAAAGATTTAAAGATGAAGTTTTAGATGTTACAATAGAACAAAAAAATATTCATGATGTATTAGAAATGAGTGTAGATGATTCTATAGATTTTTTTAATTCATTTACAGATGGGAAAAAAGTAGCAGTTGCTTTACAACCATTGCAGGATGTTGGTTTGGGCTATATTAAACTGGGGCAATCATCCAACACATTAAGTGGTGGAGAAGCTCAGCGTGTTAAGCTTGCCAGTTTTTTAGGGAAAGGAAAAGGTGGAGGGAATTATCTATTTATTTTTGATGAACCAACTACAGGTTTACATTTTCACGACATTCAAAAACTGTTAAACTCATTTAATGCATTAATAGAACAAGGTCATTCTATTATTGTTATAGAACATAATACTGATGTTATAAAATCGGCAGATTGGCTAATTGATTTAGGGCCTGAAGCTGGTGAAGATGGTGGATATCTAGTTTTTGCAGGTGTGCCTTCAGAAATTAAAAAAGTAAAAGAAAGTTACACAGCTAAGTATTTAATGTTCTAAAATTTCAAATGTCTTACAGTTACTCCATTATTTATTAATTGTTTTAAAGAATCAATACCTATTTTAAGGTGCCTTTCAACAAATGCCGTTGTAATTTGTTTATCGCTTGCTTCAGTTTTAACACCCTCAGGAACCATCGGACAATCACTTACTAACAACAATGCACCAGTTGGAATATGGTTATAAAAACCTACAGTAAAAATGGTAGCAGTTTCCATATCAATTGCATAAGCTCTAACTCTTTTTAAATGTTCTTTAAATTCATTATCATGTTCCCAAACTCTTCTATTAGTAGTGTACACTGTTCCAGTCCAATAATCAACTTTATAATCTCTAATTGTTGTTGAAATGGCTTTTTGTAAAGCAAATGCTGGCATAGCTGGAACTTCTGGAGGAAAATAATCATTACTGGTTCCCTCTCCTCTTATTGCTGCAATGGGAAGAATTAAATCTCCAAGATGATGTCTTTTTTTAAGTCCCCCACATTTCCCTAAAAATAAAACTGCTTTAGGTTCTATGGCACTTAATAAATCCATTACTGTTGCTGCTCCTGGACTACCCATTCCAAAATTAATTATTGTAATTCCATTTGCAGTTGCACATTGAAAAGGTCTATCCTTTCCAATAACTTTTACTTTATTCCACTTTGCAAACAATTCTACATAATTACTAAAATTCGTAAGTAAAATATATTCGCCAAAATTTTCTAATAATTCTCCTGTATAACGAGGCAGCCAATTATTAACGATATCCTGTTTTGTCTTCATAAAAAAATAATCTTTAATAAAACTCAATAATATTGTAAAAGTAAACAAATAATTTTAAGAGGTGATAAGAATAGAATACCCAAGTTATAATTTTAAAATAAAAGAAATAAATAATTCAGAATTTATTTTTGATGAGATAAGACTCAAATGGATTCTGCTAACCCCTGAAGAATGGGTTCGTCAAAATATTATTCAATATTTTATTATAATTTTAAATTACCCAAAATCATTATTTGCAATTGAAAAGGAAATTCTTGTTGGGGAGTTAAAAAAAAGATGTGATATTGTTATTTATAAAGATTCAAAACCTTGGATGATTGTTGAATGCAAAAGCTCTCAAAGTAAACTTGATAAAAAAGTTGTAGAACAAATTCTAATCTATCATTCTAAATTACTTTCAACTTTTATTGCAATTACAAATGGAAATACAACTCTATTATTTGAAAAAGTAAATAATAAATTTGAAGCATTAGTCAAGTTTCCCAGTTGGAAATAATTTTTACAAAAAAAAACAAAAAAAATGCCGCCTCAAAAATTGAGGCGGCATTTTATATTTTAAGAAATTATTTATTCAACAATTAATTTCTTAGATTTTTTACCTTCAGTAGTAATCATAGTTACCATGTAAAGCCCTTTACTTAATCTGCTAACGTCAATATGGTTCATACCCAAACTAACATTTTGCGTTTTAATTTGTCTGCCATACATATCAGTTACGATTATTTGACCACCAGCTTCTACAAAATCAACATTAAATGCTACTGTATTTCTTGCAGGGTTTGGATACAATGTAAAATCAATTTCTGATTTTGTCACTGTAGAAACTATATCACGAGAAGCACAGTTAGATACTGTTCCATTTATAGTTTTACCTTTTGAACAACCTGCACCATTTGTTACAGTATAAGTTAATGATGTAGTACCTAATGCTATGGTATTTACAACGCCACCTGGTGTTGTAACTGTCATAACACTTGTATTAGAACTAGACCAAGCACCACCTAAAGGTGAACCCACAACTGTAAATGTTCTACCAATACAGAAAGCACCACCCGGCCCTCTTTGTGGGTTAATAGTACCTGGAGCATAAGAAATACCAGGTGCTAAAGGTGTTGCACCAATTGTTAAAGCTTTTGTAACAAAACTAGAACAACCCGCAGCATTGGTAACTGTATATTTAATTGATGCAGTTCCAGCTGTCAAACCAGTTAAAACTCCAGTACTAGAAACTATTGAAGCTTTATTATTTAAACTAGCCCAAACTCCATCAGGTGTTACATGTTCTAATGTAACAACTGAACCAATACATCCTGTACTTGCTCCAGTAATTGCTGCTAATGCTGGTACTGCTGCAACTGTTACAACTACTGATCTGCTATTTGAGCAACCATTGTTACCAGTTACAGTATAACTAATAATTGCTGTACCGTTGCTATTTCCAATTACTCTACCAGAAACTAATGGGAAAGGAACATTTGCAACACTTGGATTTGAACTACTCCATACACCGCCAGCTGTAGAACTACTTAAATCTGTTTTATTTCCGATTGTACAAATAGTAGTTGTACCATTTATTGGATTTGGAGCAGCCTGAGCAGTTGTTACTTTTACAAAAATTGTTTTAGAGTTACTATTGCTAATTGCATGTGATTGACAAACATTGCTTGAAGTCATTGTACTTGTAACAACAGCACCATTAGTTAATGTATTAGTAACATACAAATTACTTGTACCATTTTGTTTACTAACTCCATCTACAAAGAATTCAAATGTTGGATTAGTTCCACCATTAGTTTTCAAAGCAAAGAAAGTTGCAGTTGCACCAGTACAAATTGTGTCATTAATTGTTGCTAAAGTAACTGAAGGAGTAACTGTTTCAGTTGCTGTAATAACTGCACTTCCATTCATAATTTCAGAGCATCCACCATTATATCCTCTAATTGTATAAGTTCCTATATCTTCTATAAATAGAGAAGATAATGCAGAACCAGTTCCAGAAATAGGTGAATCGAAATTAAGTCCATCTTGTAGCAATTGATAGCTAACCCCTGATTGAGAATTTGAAAGGGTTATTTGTCTACCTGCACCAGGTGAACAATAATGTCCTCCACCACCAACTGTATATTTAGTAACAGGAGGATAAACATCAACTGTTACATTAATTGGCGTACCAGGACAAGCCGATGCACCTGGTCCAACTGGAGTTACTGTAAATGTTACAGTTTGAACCGAAGAGTTGCTTGAAGTTAATGTTCCACTAATGAATGAATTACCAGATGCTGGAATTCCTGTAACAATAGTTGTATTATCTCTTACCCAAGCATAATCAGCACCAGAAACACCATTAGTTGAAGACAATGTTATTGGTGAAATTGGCTGACCAGTACATGAATTTTGAGTTAACAAATTCGCTGTTGCATTTGGAGCTGGATTTACTGTAACACTAGCTGTTATAGGCGTTCCAGGACAAGCAGTTGCACCAGGGCCAATTGGCGTTATTGTAAAGGTTACAGTAATTGGATTAGAAGTATTATTGATTAAGCTACCAGTAATATTTCCAGAACCACTATTTGCCATACCAGTTATTGAACCAGTATTATTTCTAGTCCATTGCAAATCAGTACCAACTACACCATTTGATGTTGAAAGTATTATATCAGTTATTGAAGCACCAGAACAAATTGTTTGAGTTGCTGGAGTTCTTGTGGCAATTGGTGTTGCATTTACAGTTACTGCTGCTGGCTCAGAGAAATCAGTACAGCCTAAGAATGCAATTGATGCAAAATGATTGTATGTTGCTCCAGGAGCATTTTTAGCAAACACTGTAGTTCTATTTGTACCTGTATAAGGTGTAAATCCAGCATCTGTAAATAACCCTGCAGTTGGTGACCATATTACACTTGATGAAATTGTATAACTGATACTTAATTCCCAATTTACAAGAGTAGCTACATCGCCTGCACCTCTATCTCTTAAACTTAATCTCCAATTACCATTAGTTGATGAGAATAAATCAGACCATAAAATAGTATTTGAAGGGTATCCAGAAGCTCCAGCAGATGGTGCAAAATCAGCTTTATAAGTACCTGTATTGTCATTGGTAGAATCAGTTGGTAAATTCACTGTTCCAGCAGAACTGATAATAGTATTTACAAAATTGTCTCCAGCAGCCGCTCTTTGATTTATTAAATTAATAGTTTTACCATTTGGAGCAGTTAAATTAATTACCATATCTCCTAAAAAGGTTTGATTTAAATTCAATTTAACACTAATTCCTGTAACTATTATACCAGTAGGAACACCACTAACAGGCATTTGATGACTAGTTCCTACAGCTAAATTATCTGGAACAGATAAATTAACTGAACCAGAATTAGTAACTGAAGTTCCTGTTGCTGCATTTACTGTAGCAGTTAATAACTGAGCTCCAGTTTGACAAATACTTGCTGAACTTGGGCTAACTGTTACTGAACCTGGTGAACTTTTTACAGTTACTGTAGCAGTAGTAGGAATACCTGTACAACCATCAGAAAGAGAATTTACAGTATAAGTAGCTACTACTGGAACTGTTGAAGTATGAATTAATGTTCCAACAATATCAGTTGTACCACTAGCTGCATTTGTTCCTCCAGAAATTGCTCCAGTTCTTGTCCAAGTATAGGTTGTACCAGCAAGATTTCCAGTATTTCCTAAAACAATTGTAGTCATTGCATCAGCAGAACAAATTGTTTGTGAAGATGGTGTTGCTGAAGTTATTGGTTGAGGTTTTATAGTAACTGAAGCTGAACTTGAACCTGTTCCGCCACTATTTGTAACACTAATAACACCAGAAACTGCTGTATTAGGAATTGTGGCAACAATTGAAGTTAAACTGCTAACAGTATATGTATGTATTTCAACTCCACCAATTGTAATACTAGAAATTGCTTTAAAATTGGTTCCTGTAATTGTAATTTGAGAACCAACACAAGCACTTGATGCAGGATCAGCTACTGTTGGTGGAAGTACTATTTCTAAACTACCAATAGCAAAATCAGAAGTACTTGGATCAGCAAATGTTGCATTTGAAGCAGATGTACTTGTTGATGAAGGGTGAGTTGTATTTAATAAATTCCAACTACCTCCATAAGTATATTTTGAAACTTTAAATGCACTATTATTAGCTGCACCTGCTATTTCAGAAACATCGTAATTGAATGTTGGGCTTAATGAAGTGAACCCAGAAACTCCAGCATTCTCAACTGTCCAATATCTTTGTAAATTAACAACTGAATCTAATCCAGAATTAATTATATCAGCATGTACTCCTGCAGTAGTATGTACAATAATTCTACCACCAGAGTTAGTTGATCCACCTGCAAAAGTAATACTTGCTGGTCTATAACCCATTGCATCTCCTACTTCAAATAAAGTAGTTGCTGTAGCTGCTGGTATTGCTTTTGATAATTTACCATTAATATATCTAGTTGAACTTACACCAGTTAATACACTAGATTCTCCTAATTGCATTTTAAACCCATTAGTATTAACTCTACCATTTAATAAAGAAAGTACATTACTAACATTAGTATTTGCAAGTAATCTAACCCCATTGGCATTGTTAATAGTTAAATTGCCATAAGCAAAATCTCCAGAAACATCTTGTGTTGCTGTATCATTTGAATACTCAACTGTACTTGAATTGCTAATACTAAATGAAGAGAAGTTATTAGGGAAATTGCTATTTCCAAATCCACCGCTTGCACCTCTTACTTTTAAATTACTATTATTTCCCATAGTAAATAAACCACCTAATGAATTTTTATTTAATCTAATTCCATCAGGCATAATTAAGGTTGAACCTGAATTTATGGTCATTTCATCCATAACTTTTGCAAACAAACTATCATTCGATTGATTTAATCCAGTTAAAGTCACAGTTGGCGTATTATTTAAACCAACGATAAATTTACCAAAGCCAAATCCAGTTGGTGCTGCTTTTACTGTAGAATTTAAAGTTACAGTTTGATTTCCAGAAGCATCATGAATAAAATTAGTAGCAGGACCTTGACCTAATGAAGACATTGTACCATAAGTAACATTGCCTTTATAAATTACTGTTCCTATTCCTGTATTAGCTCCACCAGAGTTAGAACCAATATTACATCTTCTATTACCAGTAACACCAATAGAAGCATTTCCTTCTATGATTACTTTTCCTGGTAAACCAAGTATTGATGCTAAATCATTAAATTGAGTACTATCAGCAAATACTGTTCTATTATGACTAAATAGTAAATCTCCAGTAATAATAAAATCACCAAAACTACTATTTGCAATTAGAGATAAAGTGTTAGAAAGTGATGCAGGTGTAACTGCATAGTTTCCTCTTGAAGTATCTGTAGGTGCAAAAGTTAAATTATGAATACTTACTGGTTTTGCTTGCCAT
>JANOVK010000026.1:0-2326 GCA_031417315.1 Chitinophagaceae bacterium
AAAGGACAAGCTAGAATTAATGATTTAAATGTTGCTAACACCATTAAAGATATTAGGCGTGCATTAATTGATGCTGATGTAAACTTTAAAATTGCAAAAGAATTTACCGATAAAGTTAAAGAAAAAGCTGTTGGCACAAAAGTGTTGAACGCCATTAACCCGGGTCAGCTAATGACAAAAATTGTTCAGGACGAATTAACTGAACTAATGGGTGGAGAACCTGCAGAATTTAATGTATCGGGTAACCCTGCAATTATTTTGGTTGCTGGATTACAGGGTAGTGGTAAAACTACTTTTACTGGTAAACTTGCTCATTATTTAAAAACACAAAAAAATAAAAAAGTTTTGGTGGTTGCAGCAGATATTTATCGTCCAGCAGCAATTGATCAACTAACCATTTTAGCAGAACAAGTTGGCGTTGATATTTATAAAGAACCTGATACTAAAGATGCAGTTCTTATTGTACAAAATGCTATTAAAGAAGCAAAAAATACCAACAAAAATGTTGTTATAATTGATACTGCTGGTAGATTGGCTATTGATGAAATAATGATGAATGAGGTGGCTGAAATAAAAGCTGCTTGTAAACCTTCGGAAATTTTATTTGTTGTAGATAGTATGACAGGGCAAGATGCTGTTAACACTGCAAAAACATTTAATGATAGATTAGATTTTACTGGTGTTGTGCTTACCAAATTAGATGGTGATACAAGAGGTGGAGCTGCACTTTCAATTCAATACACAGTTAATAAACCTATCAAGTTTATGAGCAATGGTGAGAAGATGGACACTTTAGATGTGTTTTATCCTGATCGTATGGCTCAACGTATTTTGGGTATGGGAGATATTACTTCTTTGGTAGAAAAAGCCCAATTGCAATTTGATGAAGAAGAAGCAAAGAAACTTGAAAAGAAAATTAAACAAAACAAATTCGACTTTCAGGATTTTTTAGATCAGCTACAACAAATAAAAAAAATGGGCAACATTAAAGATTTAATGGGAATGATTCCTGGAGTTGGGAAAGCTATTAAAGATGTAAATGTTGACAACGATAGTTTTAAAGGAATTGAAGCTATGATACAAAGTATGACCATTGCTGAGCGTAATAATCCAGATTTAATTAGTCCTTCTCGTAAAACACGAATTGCAAAAGGCAGTGGTAAAAAAATTGAAGAGGTGAATGCATTTATGAAACAATTTGAACAAATGAAATTGATGATGAAGAATTTGAACAATATGCCCATGGGTGGTTTTCCTGGAATGAGAAGATAATTATTAATTATTAATTGTTAATGATTAATTATGAATGTTTAGTTATGAATTATGAGTTATGAATTTAAACTAATAAAAGCTACAACTTTTAAAAACCAGAAACGACAAACAAGAAACCAGAAACAACAAACAAAAAACGAATAATTGCTTACATTTTACCTTTTAATAAATCTGTTAAAACTCTTAATCCTTGTTCGTCTGAAACAACTTTTTTCATTAGCTTTTTTAATCCATCGGGAATACATTGCTTTTCATCGTCAGTTAATACATGTATAATTTCAAAAAAATCATCTTTATCATCGTAGTATCCAAAAACCAGAATATACTTATCGTTTAAATGTAACTGCAAAGAAATTTCTTTATCTTCTTCGTATTGATGAGATGAAAAATATGCCCATTGATCTTGTTCTAAATAATCGAACTTAATTTCTACATGCGATTCTCGTAAAACTTGAGTAATCATTTTTTCGAGTAATTCTTTCGAATGATTTTTCACTAATTCTTCAAATGTCATGTTGCTTTTGATTAATTTTTTAAGTTGGTGAAGGTAATAGAAAGAAGTTTAAAGGTTGAATAGTTTATAAGAAAGGAAAAACCTATTGCAACAAACCTGCACTATTATCAATGGCATATCTGGCTTTAAAAAGCTTTACTCTTAACTCTACTGTTTTTTGATAAAATTCTAAAGCTTTATTTTCTCTGCTGTTTAAAACAAATAAACTGCTTTCTCCATTATTAAATCTGAGCAGTTCGTTTTGATATAATTTATTATAATTCTCATATGCTTGTAAAGCTGTTTTCAACTGTTGTTGTACAAATACAAACTCATTGTAGTAGCTTCTGATCTTGTTTTCTAATTCCCATTTTTTTAAACTTAAATCTAAATTGGTCTCTTCTATTTTTAGTTTTGTTCTTTTCAATTCACCTCTACTTTCTCTTAAAAATATTGGCATTTTAAAATCAATTCCCCATTTATTATTGTTCTGAAAAAATGCTTGATTAAATCCTTTGAAAACTGCATATTCTTGATTCAACAAATTCACTTTTGTATTTA
>JANOVK010000027.1:0-1761 GCA_031417315.1 Chitinophagaceae bacterium
TCTTTCAGAAAAAATATTGACTTATTTGCTCAAGAATTTTTATGGTTAGCAGAAACCATCAATATAAAAAATACTATTGAATCTCTTTAAGTATAGTTGATGAAAGAGGCGAAATTGCTGGCCCAAAATAATGAGTCAACAAACCATTTTCATTAATTAAATACTTACTAAAATTCCAAACAGGTTGTTGGTTACACCAACCATTGAGCTGTTCATTTGAAAGCCATTTAAACACTTCGTTTTGGTTGTTTCCAACAACTTTTGTTTTTTGCATTAAAGGAAAATTAATACCATAATTTAGTTTACAGAATGCAGCAATAGCTTCATCGTTGCCTTGTTCTTGATTTTTAAAATCATTGGCAGGAAAAGCTAGAATAATCAGTTTTTCCTTTTTTTGTTGATACGATTTTTCTAGTTCATCATACTGAGCAGTATAGCCACAATCACTTGCAGTATTTACTATTAAAACTTTTTTACCTTTTAAGTTTTCGAAAGAAAAAGGTTGTCCATTATTTAAAGTTGATGACAGTGAATAAAAAGAAATACTTGGTAGAATTCCATTTTTATTCTCTTTAATTTTTCCTGCTAAATTTTTATTATTAGAAAGGAATTTAAATATTGGATAAACGAGTTGGAGAAGTTTTTGGTGAACGGTCATTGATTTTTTTTAAATCTAAGGTTTAATTTTTTCAAATTTTGTCTTCCATCAAAAACAGTAATTATTTCAATGGCTTTTCTTGTGTTTCGATAAAAAATGATATTGTGTTTAGAGAGAACAAAATTTCTAATGTTTTTTCTTTTATTATAGTAGCCAAACAATCTTGGATGAATAGATACAATTAAATAAAATGCATCTAATTTATTTAGAAAATCATCAACAATTTTTTGATTCCAATTAATTTTTAAATATTCTAAAATTGTAAGAATATCTTCTTTTGCTTGAGGCGAAATAATGATTGTCTTATTTCTTACTGCCATATTTTGCTTTGGTTTCGTTTAAAAATAAAGCAAAGTCAGTTCCTTCTCCTTTTTCCAGTTGGTTTAGTCCAACTTTTATTGAATCATCAACATACTTCTTGTTTAATTCAACATTCGTATTTCTATTTTTTATTCCTTGTAATACCAAATAGGCAGATTTCAATTCCTCAGTATTAAATGTTTCAATACTCTCATGAATTTTTTGTTTTATTGCTTTGTTTAACATTTCAAAGTTTTTATAAATTTATAAATTTAATTTCGAATTAACCCTTTATTTCCACCAATTCTTTTTGCAATCTAAACAGCCTCACCCTCAATCCCTCTCCAGCAGAGAGGGAAGTAACTGAAGAATAATTATCAACTTTGCTGCATATTTTTTAACTCTTGTTGTAATTCAAACATTCGGTCACGCAATTTTGCAGCCTCCATAAAATCTAAATTCTTTGCTGCTTTATCCATTTGTTTTTTAATAGTAACAATTGCTTTTTCTACCTGTGGAATTGTTTTATAAATTTCTTGTTCCTCGGCTGCTTGGGTTATGGAATCATCAATAATTGCATAAGGATTATTAATATCAAAACCTTTAATATCAAGCACACTACCTTGTTTCATTATTTGTTCAATAGATTTTTTTACTGTTGTTGGTGTTATATTATTAGCAATATTATAAGCAACTTGTTTTTCTCTTCTTCTATTGGTTTCATCAATAGTTCGTTGCATACTTTTTGTTATTTTATCTGCATAAAAAATTACCAATCCATCAACATTACGTGCAGCTCTGCC
>JANOVK010000028.1:0-7136 GCA_031417315.1 Chitinophagaceae bacterium
ACAACTTTTAAAAAGTTGTCAAATCTTGTAAAAAATTTTTATGTTTACCACATCATTTTATAATCTATCAACAAATGAAAAAATTGATTGCAGTATTGTTGTTGTTGCCTACTCTTTTAATGGCACAAAAAAAAGAAGATGTTGGAGTAAAGTTTATTCACAAAATAACTAATTGGAGTGATATTGTAAAACAAGCTCAAAAGGAAGACAAGTACATTTTTATAGATTGCTACACTACATGGTGTGGACCTTGTAAAAAAGTACAAGAAGAAATTTTTACACAGAAAAATATTGGAGATTTTTTTAATGCAAATTTTGTAAACATTAAACTACAAATTGATGAAACAAAGAACGATGATGAAGCTACAATTTCATTACGACCTTTTATTAGAAATTTTGTTGATCGTTATAATGTTAATAGTTATCCAACTTTTATTATTCTAGATAATTTTGGAGAACCCATTCATAAATTTATTGGTGCTGGAGATTCTAGCTTTTTTATAAAACATACAAAAGTAATTTTTGATACTTTAAAACAATATTATTATTTAACAAATCAATTTAATAATGGAAGAAGCGATATTAATTTTTATAAAAATCTTATAGAAACAAGAAATTATGTTTTTTATAACTTAGATTTTTATTAAAAAAAATTTATTGAAACAAGAGAAAATTTATTTACTACTGAAAATGCAAGTATATTATTTGATAATTATTATTATTCAGATTCAATTGTCTTGGCACAATTATATTACAATAAAAATTATTGGTTACCAATTATAAATAATACCAGAATAGAGGATTTAATTGAAAATAGGCTTGAAGTGAAAATACATAAAGATCTTTTTAATAATAGCAACTACGACGATAAATGGACTTTTTTGCAAATGAAGTATAAAGAACTTTATCCTGAGTATTGTAATAAGCTAATTTTAAAAGAAAAAATTAGTTACTATATTACACACAATAGACCCACCAAAGCATTAAAACTATTTAGTGAATTTATTAATTTGTATCCTAGTGCTGATACTACAGTAAAATATTTGTCTGATTTTAGTTCGTTAGTTTTAACTTTTTCAGAAAACAAAACACTTTTATCATTAGCATTAGATCGAATTAAAATGTGTGTAGAAAAAAGACCACTAAATGCGATTTACAGAAACTGCTATGCAAATTTGTTATACAAAATTGACAAAAAAGAACAAGCAATAATTGAGCAGCAAAAAACAGTTGATTTGGCTAATAATAGAAACAAAGAATATTATCAAGATTTATTAAATAAAATGAAAAAAGGAGAACTTACCTTTAAATTTCAATATAAAAATTATGTGATGGAATCACGTTAATTTTATTCATTACAAAGTCTATTCAAAACAAGAATTTATTGAGACATTATTTTAATTATTGTTTTAATAAAAAAATAACTTCTACCCTTATTCATTCAATTTTGAAGAATTGCCTTTTTGCAAAAAAATTATCTAAATATCATCTATTAATGAAAAAAATAATTCTATTATTATTTATTACAGTTAAGTTAATGTTTCAAAATGTAGGGCTTTGTCAATTCAATTTTGAGAAAGTAAAATTTCATAAAATAAAAGATGAAGTTGACTATTTAAAACAATTAAAAAAATCAGAACAAGATAATAAAAATTCTCTCATAATTGTTGTTTATGACAATTATATAGGTGAACCTAGTTTTCAAAATTTCATTTCTTCCCTTAATGAAAATTTTAAGAATGATACTTTTTCAAATTTCATCAATCAATCATTTAACTGTTCATTCATAAAACATAAATATCATAATGAAAATTGGAATCAGAGAAACCCTTTCTTATTTTCATTAAAGCAATCATTTAAAATAGGACATCCAATTTTATATTTTGTTTATCTAAATAGCAAAGGGGAATTAATACATAAAAATTATTTGTCAGGGAACATTTATAAAAATAATGAAAATAATTTTCGTAGTTCATTAATAGAAGCACTTGATACTTCAACTCAATGTTATACTCTTATTAAAAAGTTTAAACAAGGCAATAGAGATACTACTTTCATAAACTCCTTTTTCAAAATAATACGATCTTCATCTGGAGACAGTACAGATGAATATATGTTAGATTATATCAATTCTCAGGAAAATATCTACACAAAACAGCATGCAAATGTTTTAATGAATAATTATTCTCATAATGTTGCACTTGAACATTTTTATAATAATAGAGAAAAATGGCTAAAAGTGATTTCAAATAAAGAACTAGAAGAATATTATAAAAGGCAAATTAATAATCAGGTTCATGATTATTTCTTTTTTACTGATTACTTTAGAAAACCAGACAGCTTAATAAACTTATTAGAAACTAAGTATCCTGAGTATGGAAGAAAAATAGCAATTCTATTTTTATTGAGAAATCAAAATAATTATGAGGCTTTTGATGGGTTTATTGAAAAATATTTAGATAATAATTTAGTAAAGGAATTATCAGTTATTGAAATGAACACAATAGCTTGGTATATTTTTTTGTATAGTACAAATAGATATTCTTTATATATAGCACTTAACATAAGTAACAAAAGTTTGTTACACGAACAAAATCCTGCTTATTTAGACACTTATGCCAACCTGCTTTACAAACTTGGTCAAACCAAAGAGGCAATAGAAATAGAAACAAAAGCACTTGAATTAGTTGATGCATCAAAGAAAAAATCATACCAAGAAACTTTAGATAAAATGAAAAAAGGAGAACAAACTTGGCGATAATTTTAATAATCCTCCTTCTACAAATTATCAATTAAAAATAAATAATACTCTTCAATTCTCACCAATTTAGAAATAAAATTTTTAGAATTCAATTAACATCGTTATTTTGCTTCCATATTAATCAAAATTCTGTCAATTATGAGGAAACTATTAAGTTCTCTACTAATGCTTACAGCCGTATTTATTTCATTTTCGGCTAATGCACAACAAACAACTATTTCTGGTAATGTAAAAACTGTAAAATCAGGTGAAGCAATTGCTGCTGTTTCTGTTACAATAAAAGGTGGTACAGCAGGAACATTTACTGATGATAAAGGAAATTTTAAATTTTCTACAACTCAAAAAGCACCCATAACTTTAGTGTTTTCTTCAGTTGGTTATGCCAGTAAAGAAGTAAGTTATGTAGGTACAGATGTTTCTGTAGAATTAACTTCTGTAGAAACTTTTGGACAAGAAGTTGTAGTTTCTGCAACTCGAACTCCAGAAAGAATTCTAGAAAGTCCTGTATCAATTGAAAGAATTAATGCAGCATCTATTAGAAACTCTCTTGCACCAAATTATTACGATGCCATTGCAAACTTGAAGGGTGTTGATATGACAACTTCAAGCTTAAACTTTAGAACTATTAGTACAAGAGGTTTTAATGGTAGTGGTAATTTACGTTTTAATCAATTAGTTGATGGAATGGATAACCAAGCCCCAGGATTAAATTTTTCTGTGGGTAGTATCTTAGGTCCAACTCAATTAGATGTTGATAATGTAGAGTTATTACAAGGTGCTTCTTCTGCGTTATATGGTTCTGGTGGTATGACAGGAACTATGTTAATGACAAGTAAAAATCCATTTAAATATCAAGGCTTAAGTTTTCAAATAAAAGCAGGTGCAAACCATGTTGATGAATCACAAAACAAAGTTGCAGCATTTCATAATTGGGATTTTCGTTGGGCTAAAAAATTATCAGACAAACTTGCATTTAAAATTGGAGCTGAATTTACAACTGGACAAGATTGGCAAGGAAATGATATGAGAAATTTAAGAAGAAATAATGTTCTTTCTAATATTAAAGCAGGTACAAGAGCCTCTGATCCTAATTATGATGGTGTAAATGTTTTTGGTGATGAAGCAAGTGCGAGTATGCAAGCCTTTGCTCAAGTAGTAAGATTTCAAGTATCACAACAACCTGGTGCAGGTGCATTTTTAACAGGATTAGATGCAGGTATTGCTGGTGGTGCTACACCTGCAATGTTAGCTGCTGGTACCCCTGCTCCTTTACAACCTTTTTTACCATTTTTAATTCCAACAAGTACTGTTGCTGGCAACCCATACAGAAATACATTTTTAGGCTCTACACCAGATGGTGGTTTAGTTAGTAGAACGGGTTATGAAGAAAGACATTTAGTAGATTATAATAACTATAATGTAAAATTAAATGGTGCTTTACACTATAAAATTACAAATAATATTGAAGCTTCTTTTACAGCAAATTATGGCAAAGGAACAACTGTTTATACTGGTGCAGATAGATATGCAATTAAGAACCTAACAATGGGACAGTATAAATTAGAATTTAAATCTAAAAATTGGTTTTTACGTGCTTATACAACTAAAGAAAATTCAGGAGATGCTTATACTGCAACAACTGCAGGTGTAGCTGTAAATTCTTCTTGGAAAAGTAATCAAACTTGGTTTCAACAATATACAGGAGTTTATGGAGCAGCATTTTTAGGTTTAACTCCATTACCCTCAAATAATATAAATGTTGCACATGGTGCAGCAAGAAATACTGCAGAAACAGGCAGATTATTACCAGGTTCTACAGGATTTAATGCAGCATTTCAAAATGCTATTAATATTCCTATAAGTAAAGGTGGTGCTAAGTTTGATGATGCTACTTCTTTAAGACATTATGAAGGTCAATATAATTTTACTGATGTAATTAAATTTGCTGAAGTTATGGTTGGCGGTCATTATCGTTACTACGATTTAAAATCTAATGGAACTATTTTTGCCGATACTATGGGTAAAATTAGAGTTGATGAATATGGTGGATATATTCAAATTCAAAAAAGAATGTTGAATGATAAATTAAAATTCACTTTCAGTGGTCGTTACGATAAGAGCCAAAATTTCGAAGGAAGATTTACACCACGTTTTACAACTACATTTAAAGTTGCAGAAAATAACTTTATTCGTGCTTCATTTCAACAAGCCTATCGTTTTCCATCATTACAAGATCAATGGATTAATTTAAAAACTCCATCATCAATTTTAATTGGTGGTTTACCTAATTTTAATACTAGATATAATTTTTCTGGAAACCCAGCTTATACAGCAGAAAGTATTGGTGCATTTAGAACTTCAATTGCTACAGGAAGCCCAAATGTAGCTTTATTAAGACCAGCAACTTTTGGTACAATTAAACCAGAAGTTTCTAATTCTATAGAACTTGGATATCGTGGTGTTGTTAGTAAAGATTTATTAATTGATGGATATGTTTATTTCAGTCAGTTCCAAAATTTTATTACTCGTTCAGCAGTAGGTCGTGGTCAAAGTACAAACCCATTAATTGCTATACAAATGTTAGCTAGTCCATTTTCAACAGATAATTTTTCTTTTGTAACAAATTCAACAACAGAAGTTAAAGCATTTGGTTGGGGCTTAAGTACAGAGTATAAATTTCATAAAAATTATATGATAAATGCAAACGTTTCTGGAGATGAATTAAGTAATGTTGCTGCTGGTTTAGTATCGTTTTATAACACACCTAAATTAAGATATAATATTGGCTTAAGTAATTCAAGTTTTTATAAAAATTGGGGCTTTGGTGCTAATTACAGATGGCAAGATACTTTTCTTTGGGAAGGTACATTTGGAACAGGAGAAGTGCCAGCTTATGGAACAGTTGATGCATTCGTAAGTTACAAATTCAGCTCAATAAAAAGTTTATTTAAAGTTGGAGGAACAAATATGTTTAACAAGTATTATAGAAGTGCATTTGGTAACCCTCAAATTGGAGGCTTGTACTATGTGAGTTTTGGATATAATGTTTTTTAGTAACTAAATATAAAAAGATTTAACAAAAAACCTCAAGCAATGCTTGTGGTTTTTTGTTAAATGGCAGTTTAAATTTACAATATTTAAAGTAAAAATTAGTTTCTATTTAAGTAAGAATTAGTAATTAACAATCAGAATTAAAATAATTGTAATCCATAATTAATAATTTTGCAAATCAAAATCAAAAATGAAGTTCGTAACATCAATATTTTTCTTATTCTTACTTATAAATTCAAATTTTTGTAAATCTCAGCATAATAAAAATGTTATTATACACATAATTAAGGCTGGTGAAACGGTTAGTAGTTTGAGCAAACAATACAAAATTGATAAGGCTAGTATATTTAATACAAATAATTTAAACGAGAACTCGGTAATTAATATTGGACAAAAAGTTTTAATACCTATGTCCAAAGTAAAAAGCCCTCCACCGCATTCACCAAATGCTGAGTTATTAAAAAACCAACATCAAATTTCTGCAGGAGAAACGCTATCAAAAATTGCAAAACAATATCAAATTTCTGAACAAGAAATCCGTGATTGGAACGATTTACAAAATGATTTAATAAAACTAGGTGACAAAATATTTATTAAAAAACCATATAATTATAAAAGAGAAGTAATTAAAAAAGATCCGCAGAAAATTGTTACACCTATTATTGATACAAAAAAAGAAATTGAAAAAAAAATAGAGCCAGAAAAAGTTACTGAAATTAAAGAGAAGAATGAAGAAAAAGTTATTGAAACTGCTATTATAGAAAATTTAAAACCAGAAGTAAAAATTAATAACAAAAAAATTGTTAATGGTTTTTTCGAATCACAATTTCAAAAAACTAAATCAGCAGCAGAAGGCATTAGTGGTACTTTTAAAACATTAGCAGGTTGGCAAGACAAAAAATATTATGTACTTTTTAACGAAGCCGAAAATGGATCGATTGTAAAAATTAGTGCAAATAATAAACTTATTTATGCAAAGGTGTTGGGACCATTACCCAATATTAAAGATGATTCTAATTTACTTTTACGTATAAGCACTTCAGCAGCACATGCTTTAAATATTGATGAAAATAAATTTACTGTGAGAATTGAATATTAAAAAATGCTTGTGTAATAAAATAAAAAAAGGGCCAGGATAAAAATCCAGCCCCGTTTTTAAAATCCAATATCCTATGAAAAACCAAGACAAATATAATATCAAAATTTAACTTACCAAACTTTTTTTCAACTTTTTTTAACAAATTTATTATTCCAAAGATTTGTTGATATATTTTATTTGTTCTTGATACTCAGCAGAATTAGTAATTTTTAAATTACTTTTCTC
>JANOVK010000029.1:0-7338 GCA_031417315.1 Chitinophagaceae bacterium
GTTGCTTGAAGCAACATTGTAATGCTCTCAAAGCTACAAGCTTTGAAGAGCTAGTTAAATAATCAAAAATTATTTAGTATGAGAAATAAATTGAATTTTTTAATCTATTTAATATCTTCTGCTGAATTTGTTTTAATGATTATTTCTGTAAAAAATTATATACCTATTTTTTTTCATTTTATTTTGTTAAGTGTTTATTGCTACTTATTATTTAAGTTGATTAAAAACAATAAAAAACAAAGGAACTTTCATTTAATTGCAGGACCGATATTCCTATTTTGTATTATTTTTCTCTTGTTTAATATATACTCCTAGCTCTGCTAAACATTTTGTTTAGCAGTTTTTATTTTGTTGCTTCAAGCAACGTGTTAAAAAACAAACGTGAGCTAGTTTCACTTTTTTTATACAAGATATTTTCGTTTAAAGAATTACATTTGTTTTTCAATATCATTTATATGTCGAATAATTTATTAAAGGGAAAGAGAGGAATAATTTTTGGTGCATTAAACGATCAGTCCATTGCTTGGAAAGTTGCTGAAAAATGTTTCGAACAAGGTGCTCAAATAGTTTTAACCAATGCTCCTATTGCTTTGCGAATGGGAGAAATAAATAAACTAGCAGAAAAATGTAATGCTATTGTTATTGGTGCAGATGTTACCAATATGGAGGATTTGAAAAATCTTTTTAATAAATCTATAGAACATTTAGGAGGTAAAATTGATTTTGTTTTACATAGTGTGGGTATGAGTATGAATATTAGAAAAGGAAATCATTACACTAAACTCAACCACGAATTAGAATATAAAACGCTTGATATTTCCGCGTTAAGTTTACACAGAGTTTGTCAAACCGCTTATGAATTAGATGCTATTAACGAGTGGGGAAGCATAGTTGGCTTAACTTATATAGCTGCTCAAAGAGTATTTCCAGATTATAACGAAATGGCAGATGCTAAAGCTTTGTTAGAAAGCATTGCTAGAAGTTTTGGCTATCATTATGGCGTAAAAAATAAAGTAAGAGTAAATACCATTTCTCAATCACCTACAAGAACAACTGCAGGTAGTGGTGTTAAAGGCTTTGATGGCTTTATAAATTATGCAGAAAAAATGAGTCCACTTGGTAACGCAAATGCAGATGATTGTGCTAATTATTGTATCACCCTTTTTAGCGATTTAACTAAAATGGTTACCATGCAAAATTTGTTTCATGATGGAGGATTTAGTTTTACAGGTGTTACAAAAGAAGTAATAGAACAAATGGAAAAATAAATTTTATAAATTTACTCTAAATAAAACTCTTGATGCATGTGCGGAACTTCTACATTATTAAATCCTTTTTTTAGTAATCTTTCTCGAAATTCTAATTGTACGTTTTCTTCTCCATGAACTAAAAAAATAGATTTTACAAATTCTTTATTTTGACAACTTAAGTACTGACATAGGTCATCATAATCTCCATGAGCACTCATATTACGTATACTACCCACTTCTGCAACAACATCAAAAAAGTCGCCATAAATTCTTACTTGTTTTTGACCACGAATTAATCTTGCCCCCAAAGAATTTGGCTCACAATATCCTACCATCAAAATTGTATTTTTTTCGTCTCCAATATTATTAACTATATGATGTTTTACTCTACCTGCATCAGCCATACCACTTGCAGATATTATTATACATGGTTCAGGATTATAATTTAAAGCTTTGCTTTCGTCAGCAGTTTTAATAAATTTTAAACCAAGAAAATCAAAAGGATTATCATCATGTTCCAAAATTTTCTGAACTCTTTTATTAAAATATTTTGGATATGAACTTACAACTTGTGTAGCTTCTGTACTTAATGGACTATCCACATAAACGGGCACTTTAGGCAATCTATTTTCTAACTCCAATTGATTTAATGAATATAAAATTTCTTGGGTTCGCCCAACACTAAAAGCAGGTATTATAAGTTTTCCTTTCTTTTTTACAATGGTATGTTCAACCCATTTTAAAATAGTATCAGTGGGGCTTTCTAGATCATCGTGTAAACTATTACCATAAGTGCTTTCTAAAATAATATAATCTGCCTGAGGAAATATTTGAGGAGATTTTAAAATTAAATCTTTATATCTACCAACATCACCACTAAAGGTTAAGGTAGTTAATTTATTATCCTCTGTTATTTTTAAATTTATTGATGAACTGCCAATAATATGCCCATTATCAGTAAACATTGCTTCAACGCCATCTATAACCTTAAACCATTGTTCATACTCTACTTTTGATAAATACTCAATTGCTTTTGCTGCATCTTCAATACTATACAATGGTTCAATTAAAGTTTGACCTCGTTTAACACGTTTTTTATTAATAAATTTAGTATCGTCTCTTTGAATTTGAGCTGAGTCTTCTAATAGTATAGCAGTTAATTCTACTGTTGCTGGGGTACAGAATATTGTTCCATTAAATCCTTCTTTTACAAGTTTTGGAATTAATCCACTGTGGTCAATATGTGCATGAGATAAAATCATAACATCAACTTCAGATGCTTTAAAACCAAGATTTGAATTTAAATCTCCTGTTTCTTTTCCCATGCCTTGAAACAAACCACAATCCAACAATATTTTTTTTCCATTTTTTAATTCTATTAAATGTTTAGAGCCTGTTACAGTTCTAGCTGCACCATGAAATGAAATTTTCATAACCTATTTTTTATTTTAAATTTTCGCTTTAAAGCTCCATGTAATATTAAATTTTGCTACTTCTTCTCCAACAATATTTCTTCCAATTGACTCGCATTGTACTAATGTTCCAATACCTTTTTCAATACTTTCATTTATTGCATTTATTATTTTATCTCCATCGTTGCAAGTAAAATAAATTGTTCCAATGGCTTTTTTATAAAACTCAACATCAAGTTTAACTACCAACATACTTATACTTGGATTTCTTTTATAAACTTGACTAAATGCTAAAATTCCTGTGCTTAATTCTGCTGCCATACATAACACTGCAAAATAAATTGACTTGAAAGGGTTTTGATTTATCCATTTAAATTTTACACTTACAATTGCTTGTTGTGGAGTTATTGACTTTAATTTTAATCCACTTACAAATGCCATTGGCAATTTTGTAAGCATAAACAATTTATACTTTAATGGATTTGTAATTTGTTTTTTAAACCTTTGAAAATTGGGGTTCATACTAAATAATAAGTTGACATAAAATAAATATACAAAAATTGATTTGTATTTATTTTTTAAAATGAGATTAGAGGTATCTTAATATTTTTTTTATAAAAAGCTTTCTACTTCGGCTAATGCTTTATAAGTTTTAACAACACTGTCTGGAGTTACAGAAATACTATCAATACCTAACTTAACTAAAAATTGTGCAAAGTCTGGAAAGTCTGATGGACCTTGACCACAAATTCCTACTTTAACTTTATTTTTTTTAGCAACATTTATTAAATATTCTAACATTCTTTTTACTGCTTCATTTCTTTCATCATATAAATGAGCAACTAAAGCTGAATCTCTATCTAAACCCAAAGTAAGTTGTGTTAAATCGTTTGAGCCAATGCTAAATCCATCAATGTGTTTAGAAAATTCATCTGCCAAAATAATATTTGAAGGGATTTCTGCCATTAAAAATAGTTCTAATTTTTTTTCACCTCTTACCAATCCGTATTCTTTCATTACAGCTTGTACTTTATGCAATTCTCCCACTGTTCTACAAAAAGGAATCATTACAACTACATTAGTTAGACCCATTTCTTCTCTAACTTTTCTTATAGCTAAACATTCCATACCAAATGCTGGCTTGTATGCTTCAGAATAATATCTCGACGCTCCACGCCAACCAATCATTGGGTTTTCTTCATGTGGTTCGAAATATTTTCCTCCTAATAAATTAAAATATTCATTGCTTTTAAAATCGCTAAAACGAACAATTACTTTATTAGGATAAAATGCTGCTGCAATTTTTGCAATGCCTTGTGCCAATTTATTTATAAAAAAATCTATTTCAGATTCGTAGCCAATAATTTTTTGTTCAATTTCTTTTGTTAACGCAGCATCGTTTAAAGTTCTATGTTGCATTAATGCCAATGGATGAATTTGAATATAATTATTAATAATAAATTCTTCTCTTGCTAAACCCACACCATTATTTGGTAAATGAGAAAACTGAAAAGCTAAACTTGGTGATGCAACATTTAACATCACTGGAGTTTTTATTTTTGGCAATGTATTTAAATCGTATTCAATTTTATTATACTCAATATTACCTTCGTAAACAAATCCTTCATCTCCTTCGGCACAAGATGCAGTTACAATAATATTATCTTTTAAAATTTCTGTTGCATTGCCACAACCCACAATGGCTGGCACGCCTAGCTCTCTTGCAACAATTGCAGCATGACAAGTTCTGCCACCTTTATTTGTAATAATTGCAGAAGCTTTTTTCATAATTGGTTCCCAATCTGGGTCGGTCATATCTGTAACTAAAATAGAGCCTGCAATAAATTCGTGCCCTTCATTAACACGTTTGTCTAGAGAATATAAAATATTTACATTACCACTACCAATTTTATCTCCAACAGCAATGCCTTTTAATAATAATTTTTTATTGCGAGCTTCATCAAAAATTTGATACTCTGTTATTTTAGAATAATCTTTTCTGGAGTGTATGGTTTCGGGACGAGCTTGTACAATAAACAACTCTTTTGTCATACCATCAATTGCCCATTCAACATCCATGGGAGTCCACTTATTTTTTATTTTAGAATAATAATCTTCAATAATTACAACCCAATTAGAAAGTTTTAAAATAGTATCATCACTTAAACAAAATCTGGTTTTAAAATTTTTTTCTGTTGGAATAATTTTTACTCTTTCATCTCCACCCTCACCATAAACCATCATCTTATCTTTATTCCCCATTTTTTTTTCTATAATAGATTTAAACCCTTCTTTTAACTTGGGTTTAAAAACTACATATTCGTCTGGCGACACGGCTCCTTGTACAATTAATTCTCCTAATCCATAAGATGCATTTATTACAACAACATCTTTAAACCCACTTTCAGTGTCTAAAGAAAATGCAACACCAGAAGCACCTAAATCGCTACGCACCATTTTTTGAATACAAACAGATAAGCCAACAGAAAAATGATCGTACTTAAAATTTTCTCTGTAGCTAATTGCTCTATCTGTAAATAAAGATGCAAAACAATTTCTTACACTATCAATTATTGAAACAGGACCACGAACATTTAAATAAGATTCTTGTTGGCCAGCAAAAGATGCATCAGGTAAATCTTCTGCAGTTGCAGAAGAACGAACTGCAACATCGGTTACATCTTGATTGTAGGTTTGAGAAATTTCGTGATATTTATAAATTATTTCTTCGCTTAACTCTTTAGGAAAACGACCATTTTGTATTAATTGTCTTATTTGTAATCCGCCTCTACGAAGGCTTTCAATATTTTCGAAATTAATTTCGCCGATTAATCTCTTAATCTCAAAATCTAAATTATTATGTTCAATAAATTTAAAATATGCATGTACTGTTATAACAAATCCATTTGGAATTGTAATACCTAATGCTGACAAATGTTGAATCATTTCGCCAAGCGATGCGTTCTTCCCTCCAACTAAATCAATATCATTAATTCCAACTTTATTTAATGCTATTGTGAAAATTTTATTTTCCATAATTAAGTTTTGGTTGTAATTATAAAAAGAACATAAGCCTAGTAAAATTAAAGATGTTTTTAAAAATTAAATAATTTTTGATTTTAATAACAATAAATTAATATGTTGCTATTGTAGTTTTATTCTTAACTAAATCTATTCATTATTATATTCGTTTTATGCAAATTCAATCAAAACTACCAAATGTTGGCACAACCATTTTTACAACAATGAGTGTATTAGCTGCTGAACATAATGCTATTAATTTAGGACAAGGTTTCCCAGATTTTATGATGAACGATGAATTAATTAGTCTTGTAAATAAAGCAATGCTATCTGGAAATAATCAATACGTACACATGAATGGACTACAATTATTAAGAGAAAGAATTGCTGAAAAATGTTTTAAATTATATAATAATAATATTAATGCAAATGATGAAATTACCATTACACCAGGTGGTACTTATGCTATTTACACAGCTTTAACAACAGTATTGAATAAAGGAGATGAAGTTATTGTTTTTGAACCTGCATACGATAGCTACATTCCTAATATTGAAATTAATGGAGCTACTCCAATTTTAATTTCTCTTCAATATCCAACCTACAGAATTCCTTGGGATGAAGTGAGGGCAAAGTTTACAGCCAAAACAAAAATGATAATGTTGAATAGCCCACACAACCCAACAGGCATGGTGTTGAGTGATGATGATATAGTACAACTAAAAGAAATTGTTGCTGCACATGATATTTTTATTTTAAGTGATGAAGTGTACGAGCATTTAATTTTTGATGATAAAGAACATTTAAGTATGTTGAATTATCCTGAACTTTTTGAAAGAAGTTTTGTTTGTTTTTCGTTTGGAAAAACATATCACTGCACAGGTTGGAAATTGGGTTATTGTATTGCTCCAAAACATTTGATGAAAGAATTTAGAAAGGTTCATCAATTTAACTGCTTTAGTTGTAATAGTCCAACACAATTTGCATTAGCAGAGTATTTGCAAAACGAGAATGCCTATTTAAATTTGGGTAAAGAATTACAAAGCAAAAGAGATTATTTTAGAACATTAATGCAACAAACTCCATTTAAATTAATTCCTTCTCATGGTAGTTATTTTGAATGCTATAGTTATGAGGGATTATGTGAACTGAATGATTTTGATTTGGCTGTTCATCTCACCAAAAACTTTGGTGTTGCTACTATACCAGTTTCATCATTTTATAAAAATAAAGAAGACAATAAAGTACTAAGATTTTGCTTTGCTAAGAAAGAAGAAACATTAGAGAAGGCTGTTGAGAATCTTTTTAAGTGGAATACTTAAAACAGTGTTATAAATAAGTGCCAATAATTCAACTCGTTTATATTTGCAAACTAATAAAAAGTTGATAAAAGAGAAGAACGTACAAGTGTGCGACGCAACGATGTTTAATAGTTGCCCTGTTGCTTGTTACAAAATAAATAAATTATGTTTCAGAATTTACAAGAAAAATTAGAATCGGCATTTAAGAACCTGAAAGGACAAGCTAGAATTAATGATTTAAATGTTGCTAACACCATTAAAGATATTAGGCGTGCATTAATTGATGCTGATGTAAACTTTAAAATTGCAAAAGAATTTACCGATAAAGTTAAAGAAAAAGCTGTTGGCACAAAA
>JANOVK010000030.1:0-28539 GCA_031417315.1 Chitinophagaceae bacterium
GTAAAATAATTTATTGTTTGATTGGCAATTTCGCTTGGTAATACTCCTTTTGCTAATTCAGAAACCATATTTGCAATTTGTTCTGTAGTGGTTAAAAAAGTTGCAGTAGAATTATAAGGAATTGCATAAACTTTAATTGGATTATCATCTGCTATCATGGTTAAAATTCCATTATCTGCACAAAAAATATATTGATTATTATATTCAGCTAATAAAATATTATGACTTTTCTCTTCGAAGAAATTTAGAATAATAATGTGTATTGTTTTTTCTGGAAAATTTATAAAAGCATTTCCGCATATATATGCAGCTTCAGGAAAATTAGAGAGTGATAAATAATGGCTTATATCAACAATATTTAAATCTTTATTTGCTGTTAACAATTGACCTTTAAATGCACCAACAATATAATCTTGTTGCCCAATATCTGTAGAAAGTGTTACAATGGCCATTCTGTTGAATTATTAATTTTTATCGAACTAATTTTCCATTTTTAAAAAAGAAATTATAAGTCAGTTTATCGGTTAATGCAGGGAAAAATTTGTTCATAAATACAGTTCTTTTACCAGTAAAAGTAAGCACTAAACTACGTTTGCGTTTTTTAATTGCATTGCTAATATGAAGGGCACATTCATCAGCACTCATCATTTTATTTTCATCCATTGGGCTTTCGCCTTGTGGAACTCCATCTTTATTTAATGCTGCATTTCTAATGTTAGAACTTGTAAATCCAGGGCAAACCCACATTACATTAACGCCAGATTGTAGCAGCTCAGTTCTTAAAGATTCTAACCAACCATTAACAGCAAATTTGCTGGCACTATACCCAGTTCTGCCTGGCAAACCTCTATATCCTGCAATAGAGGAAACGCCCACTATAGTACCTTTATTTTGTATGATATAAGGCAAACAAAATTTAGTACAATAAACAGTTCCCCAAAAATTTATATCCATTACTTTACGTAAAGTATCTAATTCTGCATCAACAAATAAAGACCTCATAGAAATTCCAGCATTATTTATTAAAATATCTATGGTACCAAAAGCTTTCACAACAATATCAATAAAATTTTTACAATCTTGTTCTTTAGAAACGTCTGCTGCATGAACAATTAATGAATGATCTAAATGTGTTTGTTTAATTTGATATAATTTGTCGTAATTTCTTGCACATGTAGCTACTTTTGCATGCTGACTTAGAAAGTATTCTACCAAAGATTTTCCTATTCCATCACTTCCTCCAGTAATTACTACTACTTTATTTTCGAAAGCTGACATATAATTTTTTGATTAACAAATTTACAATTGAGATTGATTGGTTAAGAATAAATATTTTTTTCTAATGCCTAAATAAAAAAACTCCACAAATTATGTGGAGCTTAATTTTAAAATTTTATTTCTTCTTCATTTTCATCAAAAAATCTAAATTCTATTAATTGATAATTACTATTCTGTTGAATTTTTAATTTTAATTTATATTTTCCTTTCCATTTTTTAAACCGAGAATTAAATATTCCCTTTGTTAAATGTGAGTATACAATTGGGTTAACAATTAAACAAATATTTTTGTACGAATGAGTGGCCAAATAATGTAATTTTTTTTCTATCTCATCTTCTAAAATTAAGGTTGAACCAATTTTGCCGGTTCCTTTACAAGATGGGCAATCTTCTAAAGTATTTATGGTTAATTCAGGCTTCATTCTTTGCCTTGTAATTTGCATTAACCCAAATTTCGAAATCGATAAAACTGAATGCCGTGCTCTATCTAATTTCATGTGTTCTTCCATTGCCTCTTGAATTTTTCTTCTATTATCAGGCAATTTCATATCTATAAAATCAACTACAATAATTCCACCTAAATCTCTTAATCGTAATTGACGTGCAATTTCTTCGGCAGCTTCTAAATTAGTTTGTACAGAATTTTCTTCTTGATTATTACTTACACTTTTATACCCACTATTCACATCAATTACATGCAACGCTTCAGTATGTTCAATAATTAAATAAGCTCCACTTTCAAGGTTTACAGTTTTTCCAAAAGCAGATTTTACTTGTTTAGTAATTCCATAAGTATCAAATATGGTAAAATCATTATTATGATAAGAAACAATATCTTTTTTATTGGGAGCTATTTTCTCAATATAATTAATGGTTTCGTTGTAAATATTTTTATCGTTAGTAACTATTTTATTAAAATCTTCGTTAAGCAAATCTCTAAGCATACTTGTTGCTTTATTTTGTTCACTTAAAATTTTTGTAGGTGCTACGGCATCTTTTAAACTGTTCTGAATTGCTTTCCAACTATTTTCTAAATCTATTAAATCTTGATGCAGTTCTAAAGTGCTTTTTCCTTCAGCAGCAGTTCTTACAATTACACCAAAGTTTTTTGGTTTAATTGATTCTACAATTTTTTGAAGTCTTTTTCTTTCGTCGGAAGAATGTATTTTTTTTGAAACAGCAACAATTTCGTTAAATGGAGTTAGCACAACAAATCTGCCTGGCAAACTTAATTCACAACTAAGCCTTGGGCCTTTTGCAGCAATTGGTTCTTTTAAAATTTGAACTAAAATTGTTGGCTTGTTATTTAATACCTCACTAATTTTTCCTGATTTTACTATTTCGGGTTCTACTTTAAAACTCGAAAAATTAAAATCATTTTCTTTATGCTGTGCAACACAAATTTCTGTAAGTTTTAATATTGATCTTACATAAGGCGATAAATCGGTATAATGTAAAAAAGCATCTTTTTCAAACCCAACATCAACAAATGCTGCATTTAAGCCAGGAATTATTTTTTTTACTTTACCTAAATATAAATCACCAACAGTAAAACTTACATCATTTTTTTCATTATGTAGTTCTACTAATTTTTTATCTTCTAATAATGCAATTTCTACACCAGTTGGTGCTGCATTTATAATTAATTCTTTATTCACTGAACGCAACTTTTAAATAACAATTCATCCCACAATGTTGTAGGACAATTATAAAAAGTACTTGCTTTTGAGTTTAGATAAGAGGTGGAAAGGAAAGTTGCAGCTTAGATAAAAGTGATATAGCAAATACAATGTAAATTTCGTGCTGCTAATTTTAATTAACAGCACGAAATAAAAAACTATTTATTTTTCTTTTTATGACGATTTTTTCTTAAACGCTTTTTACGTTTATGAGTAGCAATTTTATGACGTTTTCTTTTTTTACCACAAGGCATAACTTCTAATTTTTAATATATTATTTAAACTAATTTAATTCTTTAATTCTCTTTTCTATCTCCTTTTTTATGTTTGTGTTACTTATTAAATCGTTCGATTTTAAGTACCACAATTTTGCACTCACTTTATCTCCTTTTAATTCAAAACACTCGGCCAAATTTAATAATACAAATAAGTTTTTGGGTTGATGATTATAGATAACTAAAAACCTTTCTATTGCTTTATTATATTGTGTGCTTTTCTTTCCTCCTAAACCTAAAATAATTTGTGCAAATAAATTATTTGGATTTTTATCTGCTATTGCTTTTACAGGTAAAATCCCTTCCATGGGATTGGTTGAAATATTGCCTAAAATATAGCAAGCACCTAAGCCAATTTTACTACTGTCATTATTCGGATTTATGATTAATGCTTTATCAAAAAGAACTTTTGCGTTAGTAGCTAACCAATTTTGAATTGATGGCTCACCAACTTCCAACAAGTTATTTATTAATTGTTGGGCGGCGAATGTGAGACTTTTTTCTGAATTTTCCAACTTTGCTGCTTCCGACAAGTAATATAAATAAGGCTCGTACACCTTTGCAGAATCTTTCCAAAACGATGCTAAGTGATTAAGAACATGAATTTTATCCGTATTTTCTTCTTCTTTTAACTTACTTTCTAGCTTTATTAATAATTGTTTTTGAGCGTTGCTTAAATGTTCTTTTGATTGAATTAATATTTCGTTGATATCAATAGTAGCAATTTTTTCTTGCTGAACAGGTATAACAATTGGTTTTTTGGGGTTTATTGTTTCGCCAAAAAAAAATAGAAGCATTAAAATTAAAAATGCTACTGATAATAAATAAACTTGAAACTTCTGCACAATTAAAAAATTTGTGCAAATTTAGTCGGGTTGGTATTTAGTTTTAACATCAATCATAAATTCTTTTGATGGTTTAAAAGCTGGAATATAATGTGCAGGAATATGCACAGCCGTATTACGCTTTATGTTTCTACCAATTTTGGCTGCACGTTTTTTAGTAATAAAACTACCAAAGCCTCTAACATAAATGTTTTCACCTTTTGTTAGTTGAGATTTAACTTCTTGAAATAAAGTTTCAATGGTTACCAATACATCAACTTTAGGTATGCCAGTTTTTTCGGCAATGATGTTTACTATATCTGCTTTTCTCATAGCATTTTATTTAATTGTGACTAAAAGATTGAGTTAATGAGTTCAAGGTAAGAATAATATGTGATATAAAATTGAATTTATTTTATTATTTTTTAATTATTCTTATATATTTATTTCTCAAAGTTTATTTATGAAGTGTAAAATATTAATTTTCTTAAGCTTTTTATTTCATTTGTCATTATCAGCTCAAAATATTAAAAATGAAAAGTTTGGAGTAATTAATGTAAAAGATTTTAATCCAAAAACATCTTTTATAGCCGATGACCCTGCAGCAATAATTTTAAGCGATGTGGGATTATCAGAATTTCATGGAAATACAAATGGAAATTTTACAATTTTTTTTAAACATCATAAAAAAATATTAATAAGAAAAAAAAGTGCATTTGATAGAGCAACTTTCTCAATAAAATTATATAGAGGGGATATTACTACTGAAGAAAAATTAGAAGATGTTGAGGCTGCAATTTATAATTTAATTGATGGAAAAATTGTAACTACCAAACTAAATAATGATGGCATTTTAAAAGAAAAATACGATAAATATTATTTTACAAAAAAATTCACTTTGCCCGAAGTAAAAGAAGGCTCAATTATTGAAATAAGATATACATTTAAAACACAGTTTGAATCTCATTTAACTGCTTGGAGTTTTCAAGATGAGTATCCAACGCTTTGGTCAGAATATCAAGTTACCATTCCTCCAATGCACAATTATGTTGTAGTTAAAAAAGGAGATTACAAAAATTTCTTATGTATAGATAGTTCGAAAAAAATATATCAAAATTACTCAATACTATTTCCAGGCGATAGCCACTATGGATCATCATCAGTTTATCATCTTTCTGGTGATGCAAAATGGAATTTATGGGCTATGAAAGATATCCCTTCTTTAAAAATTGAACCATTTGTTGCAAATTATAGTGAGCATAGAACTCGTTTTGAGTTTAAACTACAATCCATAAAATACTCTGATAATTTTACCTATCAGCGTATAAAATCGTGGTTTGTTACAGCAATTGAATTATTAAAATCGGAAGATTTTGGCGTAATATTTAATAAAGAAAAAAATGCTTGGATAGATAAACAAGTTGAAGAAATTGCTGGCAAGATTGATGGAATAGAATCGGCAAAAAAAATATACAATTTTGTGAAAGATAATTTTATTTGTAACGATTATTCTGATATTTATTTATCTGATGAACCTCAAAAAATATTTAAATCGAAAAAAGGAAATGTTGCTGATATTAATTTATTACTTACTGCAATGCTTTATAGTAAAGGCTTTATAGCCGAGCCAGTAATTTTAAGTAAACGAGGTTATGGAAAAATTAATGAACTTAGTGCAATTTTAAACGAGTTTAATTATGTAGTATGTAAATTACAAATTGATAGCACAACCTACTTTTTAGATGCAGCTGATACAAAAGTTGGTTTTGGAAAATTGCCCCTTTATTGTTACAATGGTTTTGGAAGAGTAATTGCAGAAGTCCCCAATCTGATAAATTTATCATCAAACATAGTTAGTGAAAATAAAACAACTACTGTTTTTATTTCAAATGAAGAAAAAAATTCGGCTGTAATTTCAGTAGAAAATAAATTAGGCAATTACGAATCAATTGCTCTAAGAGAAAAATTAATTAAAACAACTATTCCAGAATATTTTAAAGAAATTTCTAAATCGTATTCATTTGAAACAAAAATTGAAAATCCTGTAATTGAAAATCAAAAAAATGTTGATGAACCTATAAAGATTATGTACGATTTAAAATTTAATTGGGGCGATGAGGATATTATTTATTTCAACCCATTATTAGCAGAAATTACCAAAGAAAATATTTTTAAAGCCGACAATAGAAAATTCCCTCTTGATTTAAATTTTACTATGGATCAAACTTATATTATTGACATTGAAATACCTACTGGTTATATGGTGGATGAAATACCCAAAAGTGTACGATCGAAATATAATGATAATGATGGTTTGATAGAATACATTGTTAGCAAAAATGATGGACACATATTAATGAGATCGAGATTTCAATTATCATTAGCAAATTTTGAAGCTGAAGAATATGAATCGTTAAGAGATTTTTTTGGATTTTTTGTAAAAAAACAATCAGATCAAATTGTATTTAAAAAAATTAAAAAATAACTATGAAAAATGTTTTATTATTATTTTTTTTCATTCCAATTTATGCATTCAATCAAACCTATCCTGCTGACCAAATACCTGACTCATTAAAAGAAAATGCAAATGCAATTTTGCGTTTTGAGGAAATATATCTCACCATATCAAATATTGGAAAAGCCACAATTAAACACAAATATGTTATTACTATTTTAGATGAAACTGGCGATAGATATGCTGTTTATAATAATCAGTACGACGATTTAATTAGCTTAAGTGATATTAATGCTAATTTATACGATGCCAATGGTATAAAATTAAAATCAGTAAAAAGAAAAGATATTTATGATGTAAAAAATAATGGAGATGATTTTTTAACAGATAGTAGAATAAAAGTATTTTCACTCACTTATAAAATATATCCATATACAGTAGAATTTGAAGATGAACAATCTTTTGATGGAATATATTATTTACCCAATTGGATGCCCGTAAAGGATGAACGATTTGCAGTGCAGCAAAGTAAGTTTATTGTTGAAACACCAAAAGATTATAACTTAAGATTTAAGCAATTTAATTATAAATCAAATCCTACAATTGCTAATTCAAAAAAAAATATTTATAGTTGGGAGTTAAATAATTACAAAGCCATTGATGATAATTTGTTTATGCCCGAATGGTTTGAAATTACACCAACAGTTTTTTTAGCACCTACTGAGTTTTCTATAAGTGGATATACAGGAGCAATGTCAACTTGGGCTGATTATGGTAAGTTTCATTCGGTATTAAATAATAATAAAGATTTATTGCCAAACAACATAAAACAAACTGTTCATCAACTTACTGATAATATAACTTCTGTTGAAGAAAAAATAAATATTTTATATAATTATTTACAAAAAAATACGAGATACATTAGTATACAATTAGGTATTGGTGGATGGCAACCCTTAGAAGCAAAATTTGTTTCAGAAAAAAAATATGGAGATTGTAAAGCTTTAAGTAATTTTATGATAAGCCTTTTAAAAGAAGCCAATATACCAGCCTATTATACAATTATTAAATCAGGAAAATTTGTTACAACTGGATTGTTTGAAGATTTTCCGAGAGCTGGCTTTAATCATATCATTACCTGTGTTCCAATAAAAAATGATACTATGTGGCTAGAATGTACAAGCCAAAGTACAAGTGCAGGATATATGGGCACAACAACTGGAAATAGAAAAGTAGTATTAGTCACAGAAAATGGTGGTGTAATTGCATCAACCCCAAAATTTGAAATTAAAAATAATTTTCACAACAAAAATGTAGTGGCAACATTAAATGAGAATGGAGACTTAGCTATTAAATCTACAACCAAATTATCTGGTACAACACATGAGTTTTTTCATGGGTTATTACACGAAGCAAGTGAAGAAGAAAAATTAAAATATTTAAATAAATATTTAAAATTACCCACTTACTCTGTAACCAAATTTACTTATATTGAAAGCAAAGGAAGAATTCCTGTAATAACTGAAACACTTGATATTACTGCTCAGTCTTATGCAAGTATTACAGGTAAGCGTATGTTTATTATTCCAAATTTATTTACTAAAGAAGATAAAATTGATGCAAACAAAAATAGAACTTATGATGTTGTTTATAGAAATGCTTACCACGAAATAGATAGTATTGAAATAAAAATTCCGAAAGGATATACAGTTGAAATGATGCCAAAAAATATTGACATAAATAATAAATTTGGAAAATATAAAATCACTTATAGTTTTAATAACGATACAATAAAAACTATAAGATACTACGAACAAAACACTAACAGATTTTCATTTTCAGATTATTCAAGTTTAGCAAATTTTTACAACGAAATGTATAAATCTGATAGAGCCAAAATGGTTTTAACAAAACAGGATTAGTTAACAAAATTCCACCAAACTCCAAATCGCATCCACACCGATTGCATTGGATATTGCTCTACACTATAATTGTATTGTTTATATCCATTTGGAGGAATTAATGTATTTAAATTTTCGGCTCTAAAAAATCCCTTAAAAGTTTTTATTCTAAAATTAAAAAACAAATTAATATCGGGTTTGTTAGTTACTGAAAAATTATCTTGATAAAAAAATTGTCCATTAAATGGAGAATAACCAGCAGGGCTGAAATTACTGTTATACCTAACTTCTAAGCCAGTTGATAAAAATAAATTAGTATAAAAATTACCTTCGAATGCAATTCTATTTCTAGTAAATAATTTTGGTAAATTTACTGGGGCATTATTTGTTGTTTGCTGTAAATGAAGTTCAGTATAAAAATTCCAATGTTTGCTTAACTTAAATTTTTTCTCTAATCCTACATGTACAACATTAAATAAAGTTCCTTCTTGTTTTGCAGTAAAAAAATTATCGAAATATAGATAATTGCTCATTAAATAATATTCTCCTATTAAAGATAAATTTAATCTATCATTATTATAATTAGCCCAAATTTTTGTTGAATTTTCTTTACTAAAATTTATTCTATTTGTTACTCTAAAAGAAGAAGCTGCATTATAAATAAAAGATGGGCTTCTATTTACATTTTGAAACCCTAACTGTAGCGTACCAACATTTTTACTAAGTAATTTTTGTAAACTTATAAGAGCAGAATAATCTCCACTATTAAATCCATTAACAAATAATTCTGCAGTTGCTTCAATATCCCAAATTTTATTTTTTGTGCTGTTTTTATATTCTCCAGCAATAATTACATTATATAAACTATTGCTTGAAATATCTTTAAATGTGCCAACCAAATTTTGCAAACTAATACTTGCCTTAATATATTGAGATGCATTTTTTTTATCGGGAAATGAAATAATGCTAAGTTCGTTTTCAAATATTTTCCAGTTATCTCTAAACGTAATCGTATCAATAGTTCCAAACGAATTTTTATTAATTGTATAATTAAAATAATTTGAATAATTGGTTGAATCTGCATTTGCATCTATAAACAAATAATCTGAATTTTTTACACTAAACAAATGTTGCAATCTAATTTTTGGATAGAACAATTTTATTGTAGTTGAATCGGTAACTATAGAATCTTTTTGTCCAAAATCGTACTGCTGTTTTAAAACAAGATTATTTTGTTTGTAAATATTTCCTGTGTTAACAGTGGTACTAAATAAATTTCTTCTTACTATTCCACCCAACCCTAATCTTACTGGTAATTCAAATGGATTATTTAATGCTAAAGAGTCTAGTTGTTTATAATTAACTGTTCCTCCATTTTCAGACGATGCATTTTTATTTGCAATAAAAATTGCAGCTAAATGATATCGCTTATTCGGGCTTTTATAATTTAATGTTAATCGAGTATTATTTACACTTGCATTTTGATTTTTAAAAATACCAGGAGAATTAATAAAACGATATTCGATTGAGTAGTTTAAATTATCTTTTTTATTTTGTGTATGTAAAACACTTATAGTTTGTTCAGCATTGCTTCCTAATAAATAAGCAAACTCAGTATAAGGTTTTGTAGTATTATAAAATTTTGTATTTTCTAAATTAAAATTATAACTATCAAATTGATGAAATCCTGCATCAAACCCAGCTTTCAAAATAGGATTAAAATAAAAAGAACGAGCTGCGGTTCCTAAATTACCTAAATGATTATAGTAAAAAGGCAAAGAAAATCTGTTATAAAAATCATTTATTGTAGTATCTAAGCTTTGTATTTTTAATTGATTATAATATTTAAAATAAATGGTTAATGAATCAGAATGCTCATCTCGTTTTTTAAAAGATGTATCTCCTAATCGCTGATTTGATATTCCCCTATTATTTATATTTGACCCAGTTATAGGAGTAACTCCATCAGATTGTAATGATCTTTGTGCAATTGCTGTAGCTGAACAAAATACAATTAGAAAAAGTAAAAATATTTTAGAAATAATTATTTTCATTTTAATTGTTGCAAAATAAAGCAAGCAGTTGTTAATATTTCAGATTTAAAATTTTTACAATTAAATTAATTATTTGTAGATAACAAAATATTTCCTGAACTATCAATCGTAATCATTTTTTCGTCTTGTAAAAAATTAATTACATCCCACAATTTTTCTTTTTTTACTAACTTAAATTTTGTTATTAATTCTTTACAATCCACACCATTAATTGGAATGTTTTTTATTAATTCTTGTTGAATTTTTTTAAACTCCTCTTCTGATAAATTAATTTGTTTTTTTGCTATGCAATTATCGCAAACCCCACAATTATTTAAATTAGTTGAATTAAAATAATTTGAAATAAATTGACTTCTACATTGTTTAAATACTGTAACATAATCAATCATCGTATTTACTCTTAAAACAAATTGTTGCTTTCTTTTATAGTAAGCATCGTGATTAATTGATATACTGTTTGCCGAAGCCCGATTTAAAATAAAATAAATTTGTGGAGTTTCTTTTTGGGGTAAATAATCTATTAAATTATATTTTTTGAGTTCGGCTAATAATAAATAAATTTTATCGTAAGGCAATCTACAAATTTTTGCAATTTGCTTTTCGTTAATTGAAACTAAATTATCCAATATTCCAGAATAAGTTCGTAATAAACACTTAATAATTGTTTCTAAATAAGGATGCGTTTTTTCAAAACTTTCTATAAAATATCTATCGGCAATAAACTGAATTTTTGCTGGAATAAAAATATTTTCAGTTAAAGTAATATGCCCTTCGTGCTCTAATGTTTTTAATACATTAAGCACTAGCAAAATATCTAAATTAAAATTTTTAGAAAAGGGAATTAAATCAAAATCGTAATAACTTCCTTCACCAATTCCTACCGGAATTTGTAAATAATCTGCTATCGATTGATATACTTTTCTTATTTCAACAACATCGGGAAATCTTAATGTTGGCAAACATTTCAAGTCGTCAATATCTGTAATATGATACAATAAAACTGCATACGCTTTTTTGCCATCACGCCCAGCCCTACCTGCTTCTTGATAATAATTTTCTAAACAATCTGGGGTGTCGTAATGTATTACTGTTCTAACATCAGGTTTATCAATTCCCATTCCAAATGCATTGGTACAAACAATTACACGAGTTTTATTTTGTATCCAATTTTCTTGTTTTTTGTTTCTTTCTTCTTGCGATAATCCTGCATGATAAAAGTCTGCAGAAATATTTTGTAGTGTTAAAAGTTGAGCAACATAATTAGTTAGTTTTCTACTTTTACAATAAACAATACTGCTTCCATAAACATTTTTAAGTACCTCAATTACTTTATTAATTTTACTATCTACTTTAAAAACAGAATAAGAAAGATTTGTTTTATCGAATAATTGTTGAAAAATTTTAACTTGATTCAATTGCAATTTTTCAACAATATCTTTTTGCACAATTTCTGTAGCCGAAGCTGTTAGAGCTATAATTGGAATTTTTTGAAATGTTTCTCTAAGTTTTGCAATTTTTAAATAGGCTGGTCGAAAATCGTAACCCCACTGACTAATGCAATGTGCTTCATCAACAGCAATTAAATTAATTTGTAATGATTCTAAATAGGCTTTAAAAATTTTGCTTTCTAATCTTTCGGGAGAAACATATAAAAATTTGTATTGATTTTGTGATGCATTTAATAGCACTTGTTCAACATCTTTAAAACACATACCACTATAAATTGCAACTGCTGGTATATTTTTTTTTTGAAGATTTTGAACCTGATCTTTCATTAAAGCAATTAATGGAGAAATAACTAAGCAAACTCCTTCATTCATTAATGCTGGCACTTGAAAACAAAACGACTTTCCACCACCTGTTGGCATTAAGGCTAAAACATCATTTTTATTAATTACTGCATTAATAATATCCTCTTGCAAACCTTTAAACTCGTTATAATTCCAATATTTTTTTAATATGTCTTTAGCTAATTGCATTAATTAAGTGAAGGTAATATTTATAATTACATAGAATTCAATATCAAAATATTAAGTCTAAATAAATATCAACTAATAAAAAAATTGACAATCAAGGTTGTAATTCATGGCATAACTTCAATAATCCAACATTGTTTCTGCCAAATTGTACCAAATTTGTTTTAAATTCTGCATGGCATTAATATTGAATTACATTTGCACCCCAATATTTATAATATATAATAGATAGAATGAAAGAAAAAAATTTTTTTTTACAGAATGATGATAGTGATTTTGCACCCATTATTTCGATTAGTGAAGTTGATGAAAACGAAAAAGATTTAATTATACCAGAAAAATTAGCACTCTTAACTTTAAGAAATACAGTACTTTTTCCAGGAGTGGTTTTACCAATAACTGTAGGTAGAGATAAAAGTATTAAAGCAGTAAATGATGCATATAAAGGTGATAAATTAATTGGAGTTGTTGCCCAAAAAGATATTGAAGTAGAAGACCCTGAAGCTAATGATTTATGCAAAATTGGCACGGTTGCAAAAATTATAAAGCTAATTAAAATGCCCGATGGTGGAACAACCATTATCATTCAAGGTAAAAAGAGATTCGAGATAAACGAAATTGTTTCTACCGATCCTTATTTTTTAGCAAGTATTACCGTTTTAAAAGATGATGAGTTAGATAAATCGGATAATTTTTTAGCTCAAATTTCAACCATAAAAGATTTAGCTTCTCAAATCATTTCTTTATCTCCAAACATTCCAACAGAAGCATCTGTTATTTTAAAAAATATTGAAAGCCCTACTTTCTTAATCAATTTTGTAAGTAGTAATTTAAACAACGATGTAGCCCAAAAACAAATGCTACTTGAAAACAATGATATTAAAACAAGAGCAGAAAAGTTAATAGAATTATTACAAAAAGAATTACAGTTTGCAGAGTTAAAAGAAAAAGTTTCGAATAAAACTCGTGTAGAAATTGATAAACAACAAAGAGATTATTTTCTTCAACAACAACTTAAAAGTATTAAAGATGAGTTAGGTGGAGATCATAACGAAAGAGAGATTGCTGAAATGAAGAAAAAAGGCGAATTAAAAAAATGGCCAGAAACGGCTAAAACAATTTTCGACACGAATATTGCTAAGCTAGAAAGAATGCATCCTCACACTCCTGATTATTCAGTTATTTATAATCATTGCGATTTAATGTTGGATTTACCTTGGTTAGATTATACCAATGATAATTATAATTTAAAAAATGCAAAAAAAGTTTTAGACGAAGATCATTATGGAATGCAAAAAATTAAAAGTAGAATTTTAGAATATTTGGCTGTGTTAAAACTAAAGGGTGATATGAAAAGCCCAATACTTTGTTTTATTGGCCCTCCCGGTATTGGAAAAACTTCTTTGGGAAAAAGTATTGCCAATGCAGTTGGAAGAAAATATTCGAGATTAAGCTTAGGCGGTTTACATGATGAAAGTGAAATTAGAGGACATCGTAAAACATATATTGGTGCAATGCCTGGTAGAATTTTGCAAAATATTCGAAAATGCAAAAGCAGTAATCCAGTAATGATATTAGATGAGATAGACAAAATTGGAAGTGATTTTAGAGGCGACCCATCATCAGCATTATTAGAAGTTTTAGACCCTGAACAAAATAGCAATTTTTACGATAATTATTTAGAATTAGAATACGATTTAAGCAAGGTTTTATTTATTGCTACTGCAAATAATATTCAAAACATTCAACCGGCATTACGAGATAGATTAGAAATAATTGATTTAAGTGGATATGCTGTTGAAGAAAAAATTGAAATTGCTAAACGTCATTTAATACCTAAAGAGCAAGAAGCACATGGCTTAGCAAAAGTTAATATTAAAATATCGGATGTTATACTTCAAAAAGTTATTGAGCAACACACTCGTGAAAGTGGTGTTAGAGAATTAGATAGACAATTAGCATCAATAATGAGAAATTTGGCAAAAGAGTATGCCACAAAAGGAAAAATAAAACCAACAGTTTCTGCTGGCGATATTGAAACAATTTTGGGTAAACCAAGATATAGTAATGAAATATATAAAACTGTACATATGCCAGGCGTTGCTGTTGGATTAGCATGGACATATGTTGGTGGAGATATTTTATTTATTGAAACTGCTTTAAGTGATGGGAAAGGTGAATTAATTTTAACTGGGAATTTAGGAAATGTAATGAAGGAAAGTGCAACAACTGCATTAACCTATTTAAAAGCTAATGCTAAAAAAATGGGGGTTGATGCTGAATTATTCACCAAAAAAAATATACACATTCATGTGCCAGAAGGTGCAACTCCTAAAGATGGGCCAAGTGCTGGAATTACCATGTTATCTGCATTAACTTCTGCATTAACTGGCAAAAAAGTAAAACCATTTTTAGCAATGACAGGTGAAATTACATTACGTGGTCAAGTTTTACCAGTTGGAGGAATTAAAGAAAAAGTATTGGCGGCAAAACGTGCAGGATTAAAAGAAATAATTATGTGTTATCAAAATCAAAAAGATGTAGAAGAAATTGATAGCAATTATATTAAAGGAATTAATTTTCATTATATAAAAACAATGCAACAAGTTATTGATTTAGCTGTTCAATAATTTTTTTTAGTTAAATAAACTCCAATATTCTAATCAAATTTTATTTACTATTAAGATTCCATAATATTGCAGTTCATGGCAACAACAAATACACCTTTAAAGCGAATAGCCATTTTTGGTTCAACAGGTTCTATTGGCACTCAAGCTTTAGATGTTATTGCTTCTAATTCTGATAAATTTTCGGTAGAAATTCTAACTGCTCAAACAAATTATCAATTATTAATAAAACAAGCTATACAATTTAACCCAAATTGTGTTGTTATTGGAGATGAATCTAAATACAAGTTTGTAAAAGATTCTTTAGCAAATACAACTATTAAAGTTTTTACAGGAGAAAATGCTTTAGAAGAAGTTGCAGCTTTTGATTGTTACGATATAATGTTGGCAGCTATTGTAGGCTTTGCTGGTTTAAAACCAACTTTACGAGCAATAGAAAATGGCAAAACGATTGCATTAGCTAATAAAGAAACTTTAGTAGTTGCAGGAGATATTATTATAAAAAAATCTATTGAAAAAAAAGTTCCAATAATTCCTGTAGATAGTGAACATTCGGCAATTTTTCAATGTTTAGTTGGTGAAGGAAGAAATAGAATTGAAAAAATTATTTTAACAGCAAGTGGAGGCCCATTCTTCGGGAAAAAACCAAACTTTTTAGTTAATGTAAAAAAAGATCATGCATTACAACATCCTAATTGGAGCATGGGTGCAAAAATTACTATCGACTCTGCAACTCTTATGAATAAAGGCTTAGAGATGATTGAAGCCAAGTGGTTATTTAATTTGAAACCAGAACAAATTCAAGTTGTTATACATCCACAAAGTATAATTCACAGTATGGTGCAGTTTAATGATGGAAGTATAAAAGCACAAATGGGTTTGCCAGATATGAAACTTCCAATACAATATGCATTATCATTTCCCCAAAGATTAAATAACGATTATCCAAGAATGGATTTTAAAAAAATTAATTCATTAACTTTTGAAGAACCAGATTTAAAAACATTTAGAAACTTAGCTTTGGCTAGGGAAGCATTAAATACTGGTGGCAATATTCCCTGTGTATTAAATGCAGCAAACGAAATTGCAGTTTATGCTTTTTTAAAAAATAGAATTGGATTTTTAGATATTACAGATATAATTGAACGTACAATAAATAAAATTACTTTTAATGAAAACCCATCACTTAAAGATTTGTTTGAAACAGATGCCGAGGCCCGTAGTTTCGCAGCTTCCCTTATGAATTTATAAATTTGAATTACATTAATTAATTATGACATTATTAGCAATAGACTGGAGTAGTCTTTTAGTAAAAACAGGACAATTTATTTTATCTTTTTCAATACTTGTAATTCTTCACGAATTAGGTCATTTTTTACCAGCACGTTGGTTTAAATGTAGAGTAGAAAAGTTTTATTTATTCTTTAATCCATGGTTTAGTTTATGGAAAAAGAAAATTGGTGACACTGAATATGGTTTAGGTTGGGTTCCTTTTGGAGGTTATGTAAAAATTAGTGGGATGATTGATGAAAGTATGGACAAAGAACAACTTAAACTTCCTGCACAACCATACGAATTTCGAGCAAAAAAAGCTTGGCAAAGATTAATTATAATGTTAGGAGGAGTTATTGTAAATATTATTTTAGCTATAGTAATATTTATAGGAATTATGTGGCATTGGGGCGAAACTTATGTGCCAACAAAAAATTTAAAATATGGTGTTTTTGCCGATAGTTTAGGAACAAAAATTGGTTTACAAGATGGCGATAAAATTATTGCCGTTGCTGGTTTTCCTGTAGAAAGAGTAGGGACAGTTGGAGCAGAAATTATTATGAAACAAGCAGCCAATATTACAATTGATAGAAATGGCGAAACAAAAAAATTAAATATTCCTGAAGGTTTTATTGGACAGTTAAATAAAAATAAATTAGGTGGGTTTAGTTATGTACGATATCCATTAGTTATTGATAGTGTATTAAAAACTAACAAATCAAATATTTTAAAAGGTGATACACTAATTGAATTTGATGGACATACTGTAAGATATAGCACAGATTTACAAAAAATAGCTGAGCCAAAAAATAAATCAGTTGCTGCAAAATTTTTACGAAATGGTATTGATACAATTACTACAGAAATTGTTTATGATGCAAAAGGAACTAGCAATTTTAGCTTTATACCAATGGGTATAGTTTTAGGCGAAGAACATATTGCTTATTCATTTTTTGAAGCTATACCAGCAGGTTGGAATAGATGTTGGAAAACCTTAGATAAATATGTACAAAATTTAAAACTTTTGTTTACATCAAAAGAATTAAAAGCCAAAGATTCGTTAGGTAGTGTGGTAAGTATTGCTAATACTTTTGGTAGCATTTGGGATTGGCAAAGCTTTTGGACTTTAACTGCCATTTTCTCAATAATTCTTGCTTTTATGAATGTGTTACCAATTCCTGCTTTAGATGGTGGGCATGCATTATTTACATTAGTAGAAATGATTACTGGCCGAAAACCATCAGATAAATTTATGGAATATGCCCAAACTGTAGGTATGTTTTTATTAATAGGATTAATGGTTTATGCTCTTGGTTTAGATTTTTGGAGAATATTTACTAACTAAAAAATGGCACTTGCCGTACTTAACGAAAATCTTTGGTTTCCAAATCCAGATGAGGCTTTGGAAGATGGATTATTGGCAATTGGTGGCAATATAAATATTGAAAGAATTTTATTAGCTTATAGAAACGGAATTTTTCCATGGTATAATGATGATGTGCCTTTGTGGTGGCATCCTAACCCACGATTTGTTTTATTTCCTACAGAATTAAAAGTTAGTAAAAGCATGAAACAATTGCTTGCAAAAAATACTTTTAGTTTTAAAATAAATGTTTCATTTAATAATGTAATAATTCACTGTAAAAATATAAATCGTAACGAACAAGATGGAACTTGGATAAATGATGAATTTGTTGAAGTTTACAATAAATTACACAAACTTGGTTTTGCTTATTCTGCAGAAACTTGGCAAAATAATAAATTAATAGGTGGGCTATATGGAATAAAAATTGGGAATATTTTTTTTGGAGAAAGTATGTTTTCTTTAAAAAGTAATGCAAGCAAATTTGCTTTTATAAATTTTGTTGATTTTTTAAAGAAAGAAGGCGTTGTAATTATTGACTGCCAAGTTTACACTGAACATTTAGAAAGTTTGGGGGCAAGAATGATTGTTAGAAATGAATTTATGAAAATCTTACAAAATCATATCAATGCATAATTAAAAATTCAACATTTTAGTCATCCTCTGTATCCATACATTCTCTCTACTTCTCTAACTATCGATTCAATTTCAAAATCCTTACCATAAGCATCGTAATTCTGTTTTAAGTTAGTGCCTACAATTAAAGCAATTGCCTGATAGAATGTAGCAGTAAATCCTCCTTTATAATCATGTACAATTTCGTAACAATTATTTCCTGTTTGCCTATAAATTAATTTCATTAAAACCTTGCCTTGATAAATAGATAAGTTAGTAATTCTATTTGCAAACTCTTTTCTTAAATCTTTTTCTCTCGATTTAATTATTGCCTTACGTAATTTTTTGTCAGTTACGCCAACCATTTTAGCATTAATCTCGTTCATAATTCGTGAGGCTTCCTTTGCATAAGGATAAGTTATATAAACTGCGTTTCGCAATCTTGTCCATTCAGTTTTTTTTCGTTTTTCTTCGGCTGTAAGTTTCCGAATTGTTGAAACTTCTATCCAATCTAAATAACTTAAAGCTAAAGTATCACCCTCGGGGCTAATCCAAGCATACATTTTTAATGTATCTAAATTTCCTTTTTGTGCTGTACTAATAATTGTATTCAAACTCATAACAAATATTAACAACAAACAAAATTTATATTGCTTTTTTAAAATCATATATCCATTAAATCACTATATTATTAATATGTAATGTATAGTAAAAGTAACCTCGTACACATTTAAACTATAAAATTTAACTAACAATTAATCAAATTTAAAAGTTCTTTTAAAGCTAAATAATTGTTAGTTATACAGATAATTTCATCACTTCAATTAACTATCTTCGCTGCCAACCTTATTTTATTTAAATGAGTAAGCGTAAAAATATTATTAAAACAACAATTAACAATCAATTAAAAAATGGATCCTATATCAATATTTATTGCAATAGCAGCATTGGCTGTAGGTGTTTTAGCGGGTAAATTTGCCTTTGCCAAAAACACAAAAAAATTAGTAGAAGACGCTCAGAAAAAAGTTCACGAAACAGAAAAACAAATTTTAGATGCTAAAAATCAGGCACAAAACATTGTAAAAGAAGCCCAATCTAAATCTGCAACTTTATTAAAAGAAAGAGAACTTGAAGCAAAAGAAAAATTTGTTCACTTAAAGTCTGAATTTGAAAAAGAAGTTAATGAAAGAAATAGAAAAATTAGTGAAGGCGAAAATAAAATAAAACAAAAAGAAGTTTCGCTTAACCAAAAAGATGCTACACTTGAGAAACAAGTTAAAGAAAATGATGCTATTAAAGAAAATTTAAATAGACAAATTGAAGTAGTTGCTCAAAAGAGAACTGAGTTAGAAAAACATCAAGAAGAGCATATAAAACGACTTGAAAAAATTGCCAACCTAACTGCCGAAGAAGCCAAAAATCAATTAATAGAAAGTTTAAAAAACGAAGCACAAACTCGTGCACTTGTTATTCAACAAGAAATAATTGAAACTGCAAAAGAAAAAGCTAATAAAGAAGCTAGAAAAATAATTATTCAAAGTATTCAAAGAACAGCTGCTGAAATTGCTATTGAGAATACAGTAACTGTTTTTCAATTAGAATCTGATGAAATTAAGGGGCAAATTATTGGAAGAGAAGGTAGAAATATTAGAGCAATTGAAGCTGCTACAGGTGTAGATTTAATTGTTGATGATACGCCTGAAGCAATATTACTTTCATCATTTGATCCCTTACGAAGAGAAATTGCTCGTTTAAGTTTACAACGTTTAGTAGCTGATGGTAGAATTCACCCTGCAAGAATTGAAGAAGTAGTTGAAAAAACACGCCGACAATTAGAAGACCAAATTATGGAGATTGGTGAAAGAACTGTTATTGAATTGGGTATTCATGGTTTGCATAAAGAATTAATTCGTATTGTAGGTAAAATGAGATTTCGTTCTTCTTATGGTCAAAACTTATTAATGCATAGTAGAGAAACTGCAAATCTTTGTGCAATTATGGCAAGTGAGTTAGGGTTAAATCCTAAACTTGCAAAACGTGCTGGATTATTACATGATATTGGAAAAGTACCAGATGAAGAAACTGAATTAAGTCATGCTTTATTAGGTGCAAAATTAGCTGAAAAATATGGCGAAAATCCTGCAGTTGTAAATGCAATTGGTGCTCACCACGATGAAATGGAAATGACTTATGTAATTTCTCCAATTATACAAGCTTGTGATGCAATTAGTGGTGCTCGCCCAGGTGCAAGAAGAGAAATGATGCAACAATACATTCAACGAATTAAAGACTTAGAAAATTTAGCAATGGATTATCAAGGAGTTGAAAAAGCTTATGCCATACAAGCTGGAAGAGAATTAAGAGTTATTGTTGAAGCAGATAAAGTGGGTGATGTTGATAGTGATAAATTGAGTTTCGAAATTGCTCAAAAAATTCAAACTGAAATGACTTATCCAGGACAAATAAAAGTAACTGTGATTAGAGAAAAACGTGCAGTAAACATTGCTAGATAATTATTTAACTAAATATTATTAATATTTTTTTTAAAAAAATTTGGTTTTAAGAATTCATTATTTCATCTTTGCACTTTACTAATCAAAAAAATAAAAATGAAAAAAGTATTATTATTATCAGTTGTAGCTTTAGTTTCGGCTACTTCGTTTTCTCAAACTGCCAAAGGAACTTGGATGTTAGGTGGTTCAGCTGGTTTTGAATCTGAAAAAGCAAATGGGGCAACAGCTTCAACAACTACAATTCACGTAAACCCGAATTTGGGTTATTTTATTGGCGAAAATTTTGCAATTGGAGCCAACATTGGCTTATGGTCTGTTGAAAAAGTGGGTTCAAGTTTTAACTTTGGTCCTATGGCTCGTTACTATTTTACAGATATGGGAAAAAGTGCTAAATTATTTGCACATGCTGGAATGAATTTTGGAAGTTACACTCCAACAGGTGGTTCAGCTGCAACAACTACATCTTGGATGATTGCTGCAGGTCCTGCATTTTTCTTAAATAAAAACATTGCATTAGAAACAACTTTAAATTATTCTTCGTCTAAAGCAAAAGGAGCAACTGGTTCAGATAATAGCTTTGGGTTAAACGTTGGTTTCCAAATTCATTTATAAAAAAAAAGATTTTTTATAAAAAACCCTGCACTTGCAGGGTTTTTTTTTGTAACCAACCCTATTTTTACAACTTAAATTATTAAACTTTGAAAAAAATATTTTTATTAGCAACTTGTTTTACACCAATTTTATCTATTGCTCAAAAAAGAGCTACTCAGTTTTCATTAACAGGAGAAGGAGCAGTTATGGCAACTCAACAAGCATATAAAGTTTATAATTTAGGATTTGGTGGTAGCGGTAAAATATTATTTCCTACTGGCAAAAAGAACTTCATTACAACTACAATTGGAGTTATGGCTTTTAGTGGTCGTTCGGGTCCTGTAAAAGAAATTTTTAAAGAAGTATTAGGCAATACTGCCATACCAGAGCCTTATAATACAGCATTTGCAACAACCAATGTTGCACATCCAACACTTACTTTGGTTGTTCCAAAAGTTGGCTATAAATATTTTTGTAATAAAAAATTTAATGTCGAGGCTGAGGTGGGTTATTGTTTTGCAACTGTAAAAAAATTATTTGAATCTATACCAGGTGAAATTGGTGGATATGATTTTTCGCTAGGTTTTGGTTTTTTAGTTGCTAAAAACCTTGATATTGGTTTAAGGTATGAACAATTTTCTAGCACAGCAAGTGAAAAAGATTATACTTCTTTTGTTGCTTTAAGAACTTTATTGATGCTCGATTTTAAAAAATAGAGTTTATAGTCACTGCAAAGGTTTTTGTCTGAAGCAATCTAAGTAGTCAATCAAAATTTTCTATACTAATTTTTTGCTCACAGATAACACAGATAACACGGAAAATATCTGTGATATCTGAGTTATCTGTGAGAGGATTATACAACATAATTCTAAAAACACTGAAAATATCTGTGATATCTGTGAGAGGATTATTCTGTCAATAAAGCACAGAAAATAACTGTGATATCTGAGTTATCTGTGAGAGGATTATTCTGTCAATAAAACACAGAAAATAACTGTGATATCTGAGCTATCTGTGAGAGGGCTTTAATCCACTAATGCTTTTTCACAATTTATTTTATCAATAGCCAATTGAGTTTTAAGAGCCTCTAAACTTTTTAAAGGCATATCGCCTCTGATATATTGAATAACTGAAACTTTTAAAATTTCGTCGTAAATATCATCATCAAATTCAAAAATATTTACTTCAATAACTCTTCGTTGTCCATTAACAACAGGTCTACTTCCTATATACATCATACCACCAAATATTTGTGATTGATATTTTGCATTTTTAATTTCAACATTAACTGCATAAACTCCATCTCCTGGTACTAATTTATCATCGAAGTTAATTTGAATATTGGCAGTAGGATAACCAATGGTTCTACCAATTTGATCTCCATGAATAATAATACCCTCAAAAAAATAATGATAACCTAAAAGCTGGGTTGCTGTTTCAATATCTTGATGCAGCAATGCTTTTCGAGCTCTTGTAGAACTTATTGCAGACTGCAATAAAACTTCTTTAGGGATTTCTTTAACAATAAATCCTAAACGAATTCCATATTCTTCTAAAAGTTCATAATTACCTTTTCTTCCTTTACCAAAATGATGATCGTAACCAATTATTAAAGTATTAGGCTTAAATTTTTTATATAAAAAATTAGAAACATACTCATCTGCTAATAAATTCGAAAATGCTTCGTCGAAAGGTATAACTACTAAATGATTAATATTTTCTTTTTTTAGTAACTCAATCTTTTCTTCCAAAGTTGTAAGCAATTTTACACCACTTGTATCGCCAACAATATTTCTGGGATGAGGGTGAAATGTAATAACAACAGACTCTCCATTAATTTCTTCAGCTTCTTTTTTAAGTTGTTGTAAAATTTTTTTATGTCCACAATGAACTCCATCAAAAGTGCCAATTGTTGTTACTGCATTTTTAAATTCAGGGAGTAAATTTAAATCGTAATGAATCTTCATTAAGCAAATTTAGTTGATAGATTTTTTCAATATCAACATATTAAAGCGAGTTAGAAACAACATCATGCAAAAAAGGAGCTGCATTGCCACCATTTTTAATAATATCTCTAACAATTGTAGAAGCAACAGAACTAAATTTTGGTTCGCCTGTTAAAAAAACGGTTTCAATATTTTTATCTAAAGTTCTATTTGCATCAGCGATTGTTTTCTCATACTCAAAATCACTCACATATCTTATTCCACGCAAAATAAATCGAGCACCAATTTTTTGACAATAATGAATCGTTAATCCTTCATAAGGTTCACAAATAACTCTACTATCATTTTTATAAATTTCGTTTACCCATGCCATTCTTTTTTCTACAGAATACATGGGCGATTTAGTTGTATTAATACCAATACCCACAATAATTTTATCAAATAAAGGTAACGCTCTATCAATGATATCAATATGTCCAAGTGTAACTGGATCAAAAGTTCCAGGGAAAAGACAAATTCTTTGCATATAATTTTTTATTCAATATTCAAAGTTAATGATTGAACGGTTGAAATAATTAAATACAGATTTATAGTTCAAAATCACTTTAAATGTTAAAACAATATTGTTAAAACTACTGCCAACTTGAAATGTGTTAACTTCGCAGCCAAAATTTAAAAGAGATGATAACATTTAGCGAGTTGGGTTTAGACGAAAAATTAGTAAAAGCAACCGACTCATTAGGATTTGTAAATCCAACAACAATACAAGAAAAATGTATTCCAGTATTATTAAGTGGCACTACAGATATGATTGGTTTGGCACAAACAGGAACTGGAAAAACGGCTGCATTTGGTTTGCCTTTATTACAATTAGTTGACGAAAAACAAAGAAATGCTCAAGCATTAATAATTTGTCCAACAAGAGAATTATGTATGCAAATTGTAACTGAATTAGAACTTTTTAAAAAGTTTATGACTGGGATGAATATTGTTGCAGTATATGGTGGCACAAGTATTAGCATGCAAATTCGTGATATTAAAAGAGGAGTTCAAATTGTTGTTGCTACACCAGGAAGATTAATAGATTTAATTGAAAGAAAAGCAATTAATTTAGAAGATATAAAATATGTTGTTTTAGATGAAGCTGATGAAATGTTGAATATGGGTTTTCAAGAAGATATTGAATTTATTTTACAGAATACGCCAAAAAAACAAAGCACTTGGTTATTTAGTGCTACAATGCCTGCTGAAATAAGAAGAGTTAGTAAAAAATACATGAACAATCCTGTAGAAATTACAGTAGGTAAAATGAATACAGCTAACAAAAATATCGATCATCAGTATTTTGTTACACAAGCACAGCATCGTTACGAAACATTAAAAAGATTAATTGATTTTAATCCAGGTATGTATGGAATTATTTTCACACGTACCAAATTAGATGCTCAAAATATTGCAGAAAAATTAACAAGAGAAGGATACGATATTGATGCTTTGCATGGAGATTTATCTCAACCACAAAGAGATAAAGTAATGAATGCATTTAGAGATAAAACATTACAACTTTTAATTGCAACTGATGTTGCAGCACGTGGTATTGATGTAAAAGAAATAACTCACGTAATTAATTATGAATTGCCTGATGATACTGAAGTTTACACGCATAGAAGTGGTAGAACTGGTCGTGCAGGAAGTACAGGTGTTTGTATGAGTATTGTGCATGCAAGAGAAAATTTTAAATTAAAAAGTATTGAAAGACTTATTCAAAGTCCCATTCAAAAATTAGAAATTCCAACAGGCAAAGATGTTTGTAGAAAACAGTTTTATCACTTTATGGATAAACTTTTACAAGTAGATATTAGCCATGGAGATTACGATTCATATTTACCTATGCTTCAAGAAAAATTTGCAGATGTAAGTAAAGATGATATACTTAAAAGAATGGCAGCTACTGAGTTTGATAGATTTTTAAAATATTACGAAAACAGCGAAGATTTAAATTTAAGAGAACAAAGAAGAGGAGAAAGAAATGATAATAGAAGAGAATTTAGTAATGAGAGACCCTCTGGTAGAAGTAATGATAGAGCTGGTAGAAGTAGAGAGAGAGAAACAAGAGAACCAATGCATAATTCTTCTGGCAGTGGAAACACAACAAGACTTTTTGTAAATCTTGGAACGAAAGATGGTTTTTATAAAGCAAGTTTTTTACAATTTGTTTTAGACATGAGTGAATTAAACAAAAGCGATTTAGGCAGAATTGATATGAAAGAAATGAATAGTTGGATTGAAATTGATAAAAATTCTGCAAAACAAATGATTAGTGCTATTGATGGGAAAAATTATAGAGGAAGAAAAATTAGAATGAACGATGCTAATTCACGCTAATTAATAACTTTAGCATTATTTTGTTATAATGAAAGTTGATAGCCAAGCCAAAATTAATATTGCTGATAGTTTTAAAAAAACAAAAAATAATTCGTTTATTATTTCGGGGCCATGTTCTGCAGAAACCGAAGAACAATTAATTCAAACTGCACAACAACTTTCTCAAACAAATAAAATTAATTTATTTAGAGCAGGCATTTGGAAACCAAGAACAAGGCCTGGAATGTTTGAAGGCATTGGTTCTTCGGCATTACCTTGGTTATTAAATGCAAAAAAAACAACTGGTTTAGCTACTACAATTGAAGTAGCTACGGCTAAACAAGTTGAAGAAGCATTAAAATTTGAAGTAGATGTTTTATGGATTGGTGCAAGAACTACAGTTAACCCTTTTAGTGTTCAAGAATTAGCAGATGCAATAAAAGGTGTTGACATTCCAATTCTAATTAAAAATCCTATAAATCCAGATATAGATTTATGGCAAGGTGCAGTTGAACGAATTGAAAAAGCTGGAATTAAAAATATTGGTTTAATACATCGAGGATTTTCAACTTATGGTGTTACCGAATATCGCAACCCTCCAATGTGGCATTTAGCCATTGAAATGAAAAGAAGAAATCCAGAAAAATTATTTATTTGTGATCCAAGTCATATGGGAGGAAAAAGAGAATTACTTCAAGAACTTTCACAAAAAAGTGTTGACCTTGGATATGATGGCTTAATGATTGAAAGCCATATTACACCTGATATTGCTTGGAGTGATGTTGCACAACAAATAACTCCTGTAACACTATTTAAACTGCTTAATAATATTGTTTGGAGAAAAGAATCAACAAATATTGAGGAACATTTTCAACTACAAAATCTTCGCCAACAAGTAGACCAAATTGACGATGAATTATTACAAATTCTCAGTAAACGTATGAAAATTGCAAACGAAATTGGTTATTACAAAAAAACTAATAACATAACAATTTTACAAGTAGCTCGATGGAATAAAATATTAAAAAGAGCATTTGAAAAAAATAATCAATTAGAGTTAAGTGATGAGTTTATAAAAAAATATTTCGAGGCTGTACATTTGGAAAGTATTAATCATCAAAATAGAGTGATGAATAGTTAAATTATTATACTTCAAAATGAAAATATCACCATTAAAAGTTATAACTCCAACTGTAAATTCACTCGGTTCAATTTCAAAAAAAAATACAATTTTAATAACTGATGAAAATATTTTCAATCATCATTTAAAGAAATTTAAAAATTATAATACAATAGTTTTAAAGCCTGGAGAAAAATTTAAAACTCAGGAAACAATTGACAGTGTTATTGAACAATTATTACAATTTAAAGCAAATAAAACAACTACTTTAATTGGTGTTGGAGGTGGTGTTATTACTGATATTACAGGTTATGTTGCTAGTATTTATATGAGAGGAATAAATTTTGGCTTTGTGCCAACAACTCTATTAGCATTAGTTGATGCAAGTATTGGAGGCAAAAATGGAATTAATAAAGGAGTATATAAAAATATGGTTGGTACTATTAATCAACCAAATTTTATTTTACAAGATTTAGTTTTTTTAAATACACTTCCACAGGCTGAGTGGCAAAATGGATTTGCAGAAATTATAAAACACGCTTGTATTAAAGATGCCAAAATGTTTTATGAGCTTCAATCGAATTCAGTAAAATATTATATTTCAAAAAAGAAAGAATTGTGTTTACTTATTCAAAAAAATACAAAACTAAAATCTCTAATAATTGAAAAAGATTTGTACGAAAAAGGAGAAAGAAAACTACTAAATTTTGGGCATACTTTAGGCCATGCTCTCGAAAACCAATATCAACTTTCTCATGGCCAAGCAATTTCTATTGGAATGTCGTTTGCATGTAAATTATCAACAGAAATATTGGGTTTTAAACAAACAAATAAAGTAATCGATTTATTAAGCCAATACGAATTGCCAACTAAAGCAACTTTTAATCATAACAAAGTGATGCAGGTTTTAAGTATGGACAAAAAAAGAGAACATGATTCTGTAAATTTTATTCTCTTAAAAAAAATTGGCAAAGCTGTAATTAAAAAAATAAGTTTAATTGAGTTGGAAGAAACATTAAAACAATTTAAAAAATAAAAACATGAAAACACTTTTGTATTGCCTATTATTTAGCTTTATTTCAATTACTGGAAAATCGCAGCAACAAACAAAAAAAGCTCTTCAATTCGATTCTACAAAAAAGTTGCAAATTGTAGAAACAGCATGTGGTCAATGTAAGTTTAAACTACCTGGTAAAAATTGCGATTTAGCTGTAAGAATTAATGGTAAAGCCTATTTTGTAGAAGGCACTTCAATAGATGAACATGGAGATGCACATGCAAAAGATGGTTTTTGTAATGCTAAAAGAAAAGTAGAAGTACAAGGGGAAATTAATAAGGAAAAGTTTGTGGTGAGTTATTTTAAGTTAATTAAGGAGATGAAAAAAAATTAATTGAAAGATTAAAACTATTTCGTCATTTCGAACGAAGTGAGAAATCTTTTGATTTTTTTTGATGAGTCAAACACTCCTATCAAAATATTAATTATTATTGACTAATAATTTAATTGCCCATTCACATGACTTTACAACAATATGTTGAAACTATAAGTAGCAGATACAAACAAGGCAATACAACAGAACATAGTTTTCGTGGCGATTTGCAACAACTTATTGAAAGTATTGTACTAACCATTAAAGCCACTAATGAACCTAAACGACAATCTTGTGGTGCACCAGATTTTATTCT
>JANOVK010000031.1:0-1638 GCA_031417315.1 Chitinophagaceae bacterium
TCCTGTTTTAATCTTTGAGGCACCTTAGTAATGTTTTGCAATTACTTTCATTAGTTTTCTTTGTTTCTCTGTCATTTTCATCAAAATATTTATTTTTCTTTTTGATTCTGGTAGGATGACAGATAATTGATACATGTTTTGTGTTTGTTCTGTAGCTTCCTTTAACGATAAATCAGACTTTTCTTTAGATAAGACTCTTTCCAATTCTTTATAAATTGTATATGCAGTGAATGATATACAAATGTGAGCTTCGATTCTTTCGGCAACTCTATGATAAATTGGTCGGATTTTTAAATCTGTTTTTGACATTCTAAATGCCTTTTCTATTTGCCATAGTTGATTATAATTTTCAATGATGTTCTTCAGCGGCAGGTTACAATTGGTAATATATCCTTTTAGACCATCCCACTTGGTATCTTGTCTGTATTTTTCATAATCTATTTCAATGGTGATTTCGCCTTTCATGGATAAGTATTTATTGTATCCTTTGTTATTAATATTAGCTTTTGTGAGCCGCCCCTTTTTAAGTTGCTTTTCAAGACGTTGTAGGCCTCTTTTTCTATTATGAGCATCTTTACGCTCTCTGACCTGGCTATGAGCAACAATAAGCTTACGATTACCCTTATTGATTATGAAAGATTGCCCGTCAGCAAGCTTGGCATTTAATATTTGTTGTTTGATTAGGTTAGGCTCTGATTTTAATCTCGCTCCAATTATATACTGGTATTGCTGTTGTTCCAAAGCATTTATATTCTCGGTTGATAACAGCCCGGCATCTGCAACGACTACGGGTTTTGATAGATTAAATTGTTTGCTCATTTTTTCAATGAAAGGAATCAATGTATGACCTTCAAAAATATTCCCTTCAAACATTTCGTAGCCGATAGCATATCCTCCAATACTTACCAATAGCCCTAAAAATATTTGAGGATTTTGATGCTTCCCATCTTTTGAAAATCCTGTCTTACGTAAATCATCCTCATCGCTTGCTTCAAAATAAAGCGTTGTCATATCATAAAATACAATACTGATTTGACCTTGTAATAATTTAAAAACATGCTGGTAAGCAATCTGCTGTACCTGCTCTTTTAAACGTTGATGCAGTTTGTCTAGAAAACGATAAACGGTATTGATGTTAAGTTGTACGCCTTGGAAGCGATATAAATAATCCAATGTTTTGAGTTTGCTCAATGGAAAAGCTAGCCGGGAAACAACCAAATGCCTAAATAAATCTTCTGCAATTGTATTAAAGCCAATTGAATCATAGATTTTGCCAAAAACCAGTTCAGGTCCTATTACTTGAACATTACTATTGGAAAGTGTATTTAAAAAACCCTCAATTGTTGAGTCTTCTTCTGAAACAAATAATGATTGAAAACCCTGAAGTAAATCAAGCTCATATTTTGCCTGATGTAATAAAATTGAAATCCCTTCAGGAGTAGAAGAACTACCGACACTTTTTTCAACTTTGTATTTACCCCCTGTTTTGGAAACAATATGGATACTTGTACTTCCTGATTTGTTGAGTTTTTGCCTGATAAACATGCCCAAAATTAACCCGAGGCACCCAATTTCAAAAAATAACTCAATAAAATCAATAGTTTCAGAGCATAAAAGTGTTTAGTGATGAAAACAGGA
>JANOVK010000032.1:0-17725 GCA_031417315.1 Chitinophagaceae bacterium
TAATATTTCATCTTACATAAATAAAAATACAAAATTAATTTGGGCAGAAACTCCAACAAATCCATTAATGAACATAGTTGATATTGGTGCACTTTCAAACATAGCAAAAGCTAATAATATTTTACTTTGTGTTGATAATACTTTTGCATCTCCTTATCTTCAAAATCCATTAGATTATGGAGCTGATATTGTAATGCATAGTGCAACAAAATATTTAGGTGGCCATAGCGATGTAATACAAGGATGTTTAATGATGAACAATACTGAGTTAAGAGATCAGTTATATTTTATTCAAAAAAGTTGTGGTGCTGTACCAGGTCCACAAGATTGTTTTTTAGTTTTAAGAGGAATTAAAACTTTGCATTTACGTATGCAAAGACATTGCCAAAATGGAGAAAAAATTGCACATTGGTTGCGTAATAATCCTAAAGTGGCAAAAGTTTATTGGCCAGGATTTGAAGATTCACCTAATCATGAAATTGCAAAAAAACAAATGAGGGGTTTTGGAGGTATGATTAGTTTTGAGCTGAAAGATAATTCTTTAGAAGCAACAAACAAAGTATTATCAAGTACATATTTATTTTCTCTTGCAGAAAGTTTGGGTGGTGTAGAAAGTTTAATTAATCATCCTGCAAGTATGACTCATGCATCTATACCAAGAGATGAAAGAATTAGAAATGGATTAACTGATAATTTAATTAGATTGAGTGTAGGAATAGAAGATGTTGATGATTTAATTGAAGATTTAAGTAAAGCAATTGGATAAAAAAAAGAGGAACAAATTTGTTCCTCTTTTTTATTTTGTATTTTTAATGATTCTAATTTAATTTTTCTACTTGCATATAGCTAAGTTCAACAGGCGTAGATCTTCCAAATATTTTAACCGATACTTTTAATTTTTTCTTTTCATCAGTTACTTCTTCAATAACACCATTAAAATCATTAAATGGTCCTTCAATAATTTTAATTGTTTCTCCAATAATAAATGGTTCACTAATAGAAACACCAATATCATTCATTTCATCAACCTTACCAAGCATTTTATTAACTTCTGCTTTTCTTAAAGAAATAATATTTCCTCTACTCCCCTTTCCATCAGTAAGAAAATGCATAATGTTTGTGATGTTACTTACATGTTGCACAATATCATCAGATAGTTTACCGTCTTCAACTTCAAGCATAACATAACCTGGAAAATAGTTTTTCTCACGCATCACTTTTTTACCATTTTGAACTTTAAAAACTTTCTCCATTGGTAAAAAAACTTGTTTCACAATGTTTGTCCAACCATGTCTAGCAATGTCTTTATCTAAGTATTCTTTAATTTTACGTTCCTTGCCACTAACAACACGTAAAACGTACCACTTAGTTTCTTTTTGTTCTATTACAATCTCAGTTTCGCTCATTTTTAAGTTACTTAAAATAATTTATAAATAAGTTTTAATAATTGATTACTACTAAAATCCATTACGAAAATTAATGCAGTAATTAAAATTGTAGCAACTAAAACAATCGCAGTGCTTTGTTGTAATTGAGTCCAAGTTGGCCAAGTTACATTTTCAAGTAATTCTTGATAACTTTCTTTAAAATAATTTGCAATCTTACTCACTTTTATAAATTTGAATATTAATAATCTTGAAATATTTCAATAAAAATATTTCATTTTTAGCTAGCACGGGCACTAGGATTCGAACCCAGATCAAAGGTTTTGGAGACCCGTATGCTACCGTTGCACCATGCCCGTATAAAACTTCAAAAAACAAATTTAATTTAATTTTGAAGCTAAATAATTTAAGAACTATAAAAAGCAAAGTACCCAAGCTATCCGCTTAAGTACTTTGCAAATGTATACAAACCTTTTCCAAAGTCTTTGCCAAGGCAAAGATTAGGGGTTATTATTTTATAATTTCAGTAACCTGTCCAGCACCTACAGTTCTCCCACCTTCACGAATTGCAAATTTTAAACCCTTATCCATTGCAATTGGTTGAATTAATACTACATGTAAGTTAATATTATCACCAGGCATAACCATTTCAGTTCCTGCAGGTAAAGTACACTCACCAGTAACGTCTGTAGTTCTAAAATAAAATTGAGGGCGATATTTATTAAAGAAAGGAGTATGACGACCACCTTCATCTTTGCTTAATACATAAACTTCACCTTTAAATTCAGTATGTGGAGTAATAGATTTTGGTGCACAAATTACCATACCACGACGGATTTGAGATTTCTCAATACCACGTAATAATAAACCTGCATTATCACCAGCCTCACCTCTATCAAGAAGTTTTTTAAACATCTCAACACCAGTTACAACACTACTTTGGTTAGCTTCTTGTAAACCTACTATTTCAACTGCTTCTCCAACTTTAATAATACCTCTTTCAATTCTACCAGTAGCAACTGTACCACGACCAGTTATTGAGAAAACATCCTCAACACTCATTAAAAAAGGTTGATCAATAGGACGTGGAGGCAATGGAATAAAAGTATCTACAGCTTCCATTAACTCTTCAACTTTAGCAACCCATTTTGGATCTTCGGCTAATGCCCCTGTAGCAGATCCTTGAATGATTGGCGTATTATCACCATCAAAACCATTTTTAGTTAAAATTTCACGAATTTCCATTTCAACTAACTCTAATAATTCAGCGTCTTCAACTAAATCAACTTTGTTCATAAAAACTACCATACTTGGTACACCAACCTGACGAGCCAAAAGAATATGCTCTCTAGTTTGAGGCATAGGACCATCAGTAGCAGCAACCACTAAAATAGCACCATCCATTTGTGCAGCACCAGTAATCATATTTTTTACATAATCTGCGTGACCAGGACAATCAACGTGTGCATAGTGACGATTAGCTGTTTGATATTCTACGTGTGCAGTATTAATTGTAATACCACGCTCTCTTTCTTCTGGAGCTCCATCAATTTCATCATATTTTTTTGCAACATTCCCCATTCCTTTTTTAGAAAGAATTGAAGTTATAGCTGCAGTTAAAGTGGTTTTACCATGGTCAACGTGACCTATAGTACCAATGTTTACGTGGGGTTTCTCCCTCTTAAAGGTCTCTTTAGACATCTTATTTTATTTTATTTTGTTTATAAATAAAGTCCACAGAACACTGCCTATAGACCATAGTTTATTTTTATTAACCTAACAATATTGCTACTATTAAGCTTTGTTGCGTCGCACTCTTGTACGCTTTATTTTCTACTCTGCAAATTCAAAATTTAAAAGTAAAAAACAAAAAGTTTAAGCCTTTAAATCGAAAGTATAAAATCAACTATTGATTGAGCCGTTGATGAGAATTGAACTCACGACCTCTTCCTTACCAAGGAAGTGCTCTACCCCTGAGCTACAACGGCCAGTAATAGCTTAAGAGAGCAAGTCTCTCAAATCTCAACAACCAACAAAGAACTAATTGAGCGGAAGACCAGGCTCGAACTGGCCACCTATAGCTTGGAAGGCTATCGCTCTACCAAATGAGCTACTTCCGCTTAATACACAAAGCCTTTGTGGGCAGTGAAGGATTCGAACCTCCGTACTCGTGAGAGAACAGATTTACAGTCTGTCGCCTTTAACCACTCGGCCAACTACCCAAATTATCTACAATTTATTGATTGAAAAATTGTTGATTTATTCAATCTAACAATCATCAATCAACCAATCACAAATAAATGAGCCGAGAAAGGGAGTCGAACCCGCGACCTGCTGATTACAAATCAGCTGCTCTACCAACTGAGCTACCTCGGCTTAAAAATTTAAAGAACTTTTTATTTTCGGACGGCAAAAGTAATAGAAAACAAATACAAACAAAATTCTTTTACTACTATTTTTATTTATGCTTAGTAATTTTATTGTATTAATTACGCTAATTAAATTTTTAAGCCTTTTATAATCGTTCAATAATACAAAAAAATATTTACATTTTATTAAAGTCTATGTTGATTTGTTCAAAATATTAAAAAGAAAATTATAATTCTACTATATTTTACAAAAAAAATAAATCAATGATTATAAAAAAAAATGCTGCAAACTTAATGTTTACAGCATTTTCGTGATCCCGCTGGGACTCGAACCCAGGACCCCATCATTAAAAGTGATGTGCTCTACCAACTGAGCTACAAGATCAATCCGTTTTTTTTGGAGTGCAAAAATAAGAGTATTCATTTCTTAGCCAAATAATTTAAAAAATAAATCTGCAAAAAAGTTAATTTAATTGTTTATTAATTTCTAAAAGTATTTCTAATTCTGTTTTTAAATCCATGGTTGGTAATAAATGTAAAACTTGCAACCCTGCATTTTTGGCTCCATCTATATTTTTTAAAATATCATCAATAAATAATGTTTCGCTTAGAATAAGTTGTTGTTCGCAAATAATTTTTTTATAAGAATCAACATTTGGTTTTCTTTTTTTTAGCAAGTGCGAATAATAATCTTTAACAAAAAGACTACTTAAATTTCTATTGTTATATAAGTTAAAAAATTTTTTGTTAAAATTTTCGAAATGAATTTCGTTAGTGTTGCTAAAAAGAAATAAGTTGTATTCTTTTTTTAATTCCTTTAAATAATCTAATCTATCGATATAAAAATTCCCCAGCATTGCATTCCATGCAATTTCTATTTGTTGATTTGTTAATGTACAATGTGTAATATTTCTAAACTCTATATAAAAATTTTCTGGAGATATAGAACCAGTTTCTAATTTTTCAAATAATACTGAAACAAAATCATGTTTATAATAATTATCGAAATTTTGTACTCCTAAATTAATAAAGGCATCGCTTGTTTTATTATAATCTACTTCAAATAAAACACCACCCAAATCAAAAATTATATTCTTAATTCTTCCCACTTATTTAATTTGCTTTATAATATCCCATAATCTATTTGCCACAATTCTGTTTCCTTCATCATTTAAATGTACTCCATCAGTTGTAAATATTCCTGATTCAAGATTTTCGTAGTTTGTTTCCGATAATTGATAAATAAATGTTTCTCTTAAATCACATAAAAATAATGCATATTCTTTTGACAATTTTCTTACCACTTCGCAATACATATTAAGGTCTTCATCTTGCAGATTGGAATTATTTTTTTTCTCACCAATTAAAGCAGGTGTGCATAAAATTATTTTAGAATTTGCAGCTAATAATTTTACAATAATGGATCTGTAAAAGTTTTCAAATCTTTCAATATCTAAGCCAGTTCCAGTTAAAATTTTACCACTCACATCATTTGTGCCAATATTTACAATTACAATATTTGGAGATTTTGCCAAAACATCGCTTTCAATTCTAAAATGCAAATCGTAAATTCTATTTCCACTTTTTCCACTTACAATAGTTTGATATTTTTTAATTAATTCTTCAACTTCAATTTTTCTATTAATTAAACTAATAAATCCATTAAGCAATTTTCCTTGTTCGGTAATTGAATCGCCAAAAAAAATAATTCTTTTTTTTGTATCTCTTCTATAAGCCATTAAGAATAATACAATAATAAAAAGTATAAAAAGTGTAATGCTTGTAGCCAATTTTAATTTTTTAAATTCAAAGGTATTTTAATTAAAATTGATTAAAGATTAAACCAATAATTCATTTTAAATACAATGGCTCTACTTTTGTTTACAAGCAAAGGAGTTGTAAAATAATTATCGGAGTATACTAAAAATAAATCGCTCATGGGCTTGTAACGCCATTGTAGCCTGCTGTTGATATTAAAATTATTTTGTTGTGTATTATACTGTAAGAATGTTGTCCAAAATAAATTCGTTGTAAAATTATATTCAATTCTGGGTGCAATTAAAAATAGTTCTGTGCTGCCATAAGTAGAAGGAAATACTAATTTATTATATTGTGTGTTTATAGAAATTGTTAGATGTGGCCGCTTTCTGTAGGTAATACTTGCAGAAAATTCAGTATTTTTTCCGTTATAAAAGTCTCCAACTGTCATATTTAAATTTAAATTAAATTCTTTTCTATAATCAGAATTATATCCAAAAGAAACTTGGTTATAATTATAAGAAACTGCAGGCAACGGAGTTGCTCCTGTAAAACTTATTGGGAATAATAAGTTGGATTGAAATAATGTTAAATTTCCATAAAAATGTGATGCATTTTTTAACATGGCAACATAACTAAACCTATGCTCTTGCTCGTTTATAGTATTATCTGGATTCCAAACTACAAAATTATTTATCTCAAATTTATGCTGGTTAAATATTCCATTTTGAGGTAAAATTCTGTAAGCAGTTTCAGAATATATTTGTTTAAACCCAACTCTTATACTAGTATCTCTTACAGCATCATAATTTTCTATTCTATTAACAAAACCAATATCTGTATAGTAATTTGTACCTGTTGATACAAAATCAAAAAAACTACTAAACTTCCTACCTTCATATCCTACACCAAAATTTCCAAAGTGGTTATCAGTTGTAATGTTTTGTTTATACGATTTATGATAGGTAGCCCAGCCAGACCAGCTTCCACTTAAATTAGTATAATTAAAATCTAAACCAGCATTTCTTCCAAATTGCAATAAGGGATCTTTTTGTTTTTCTGTTTCATTTAAAAACGCCTGTCTGTTTAAAAAATATCCTTTGATAGTTGAACGTTTTAAAACTCTTTGATGAACAGTAACTGCAGTATAATTTTCAGCAGCATAAGTATCTGTTTTGCCTGTTTGCATATTCATTAAACCAATTCGAGTTTTTTTAGAAATGTTTCCTGAAAGTCTTGCTCCCAAAAGGATTGGAATTTTATTGTTTTTATTATCCAATCCAATTCTTCTAGAATAAAATGGTTTAATTGGAGGAATCCCAAAATCAGAAAATAAATCAGAATTCTCTAAGAAAAAAGTTCTACGTTCTGGAAAAAAAATATTGAATCGAGATAAATTAGTTACTTGTCTATCCACATCAACCTGAGAAAAATCTGGATTAACTGTTATATCTAAATTTAATGCCGACGACAAAGTTATTTTACTATCAAACCCAATATTACCATAAGCTTTAATAGGTTCATTATTTTGTTTACTTTCATCGGCACTTGCAGTAATGTAAGGTTGAAAAACTATATTCCCTCCTGGTTTAGGCGGTGATTGTTTCCAATTTAAAACACCTGTATAACCCAAATCGTGAGAAGCAAAATTTATTGGCACCGGTGTCCAACAACTATATTCGTTAGTTTTCGAATCTATTCGAATAAAATTTATTCCCCAAGTAGTTTTATTTGCATCGTATCTTAAAGTTTTAAATGGAATTGCCATTTCAGCAGTCCATTTATTGTTTGCTAATTTAGTTGCACTAAACCATTTATTATCCCAACTCCAATTAATATTCCCCCCAGCACTTAACTGATCTTCACTTTGGGCATTTAATGCATTTACTACAAAAAATAAACCATTTGCATGTTGGTTCATTGGGTCTAGCACTATTGCAACTCCATCTTGACCATCATGCCCAAAATCTCTTTTTAGTGATTGAATGATAACGTTTCCACTATCAAAAACTTCAAACGAAACATACAAAAATTCATCATCAAATGCAACCTGTGCAATAGTTTGACGCTGAGGTTTACTTTTATCAATCGGAAATTTTCTCCAAAAATTTGTTGCTTTTTCAGCTTTTTGCCAAACTTCATCATCTAAAATTCCATCAATTTTTATAGGCTTATTTGTTTTTGATATTTGAATTTGATATTTTGATTGAATATTGTTTGAAGAATCAAAGTTTTGAGCATTTGCATTTAAACATAATAAAACTCCCGATAAAATCAACAACTTATTCATAAATATTTTATTGATTCAAAAGTATTATACAATATGAATTAAAAAAGTATTATTTATGAATGTTAAAAAAGTAGGATAAATGGCGAATTAAACTAAAATTAAGACTTGATTTATAAATAAATCTCGATTACTTATCTTTACCAATCTTATGAACTCGAAAACATCCGAAGGAGTAAATATTTCAGTCAAAATTTTTTATCAGGATAACTTTAGTAATCCTCAAAATAATGAATTTATGTTTGCCTATAGAATTACTATAGAAAATTACAATTCATTTACAATTCAATTATTAAGCAGACATTGGTTTATAAATGATAGTAATGGTGAGAAAAGAGAAGTAGAGGGAGAAGGTGTTATTGGTGTACAACCTATATTAAAACAAGGCGAACAATTTACCTATGTAAGTGGCTGTAATCTTCAAACTGAAATGGGAAAAATGTATGGTTATTATATTATGGAAAATTTAAATAGTAAACAACAATTTCGTGTTCCAATTCCTGCATTTGATTTAATTGCTCCAACTAAAATGAATTAAATATTTCATAATTCATATCATGTCAACGCTTAAAAATTATCTCAGTTTTATTAAATTTTCTCATACAATTTTCGCTCTACCATTTGCATTAATTGGATTTACTTTAGGATATTTTTACTTAAATTCAAGTAATTTAGTTAATTCAGAAACATACAAAAATAATTTAACATTAGTATTCAGATTTGAACATATAGCTTGGGAAGTAACTTATTTAATTCAAGTATTTATTTTAGTAATTATTTGTATGATTTCTGCACGCAGTGCTGCTATGGCTTTCAATAGATATTTGGATAGAAACATTGATGCAAAAAATCCCAGAACAAAAATTAGAGAAATTCCTTCAGGAATTATTTCTGCAAAACATGCACTTTTATTTACAATAGTTTCTTGCCTTGTTTTTATAATGAGTTGTTATTTTATAAACACTTTAGCATTAACATTAGCACCCATTGCTTTATTTATTATTTTATTTTATAGTTATACAAAAAGATTTACAGTTTTATGTCACTTAGTTTTGGGCTTAGGATTATCACTTGCACCAATTGGAGCTTTTATTGCTGTTACATCAACATTTAATTTATTGCCTATATTATTTTCGTTAATTGTACTTTTTTGGGTTAGTGGTTTTGATATAATTTATGCATTGCAAGATGAAGAATTTGATAAAGAAAATAAATTATATTCGATACCTGCATTACTTGGTAAAAAAAATGCACTATGGGTTTCAAGAACTTTTCATATCATTTCAGCAATTATTATAATTTATATAGGATTTCAATATATTTCTAAATTACTTTATGGATTAGGTGCTTTTATTTTTATAGCAATGCTACTATATCAACAAAGTATTGTAAAGCCTACTAATTTAAGCAAAGTAAATATTGCTTTTATGACAGCAAATGGCATTGCAAGTATTGTATTTGCAGCTTTTGTAATTACAAGTTTAATTTTTAATATATAAATTTTGGCAAGAATAATTTGTTTAGATTATGGTTTAAAACGAACTGGAATTGCAGTTACTGATTCTTTAAAATTAATTGCTACTGCTCTTGAAACTATTGCTACAATTGAACTTATTTCATTTTTAAAAAAATATTTTATTCAAGAAGAAGTTGAGTTATTAATAATTGGATATCCTTTAAATTTAAACAACACTCCTACTCATGCAACTAAATTAGTTGAACAAACAATTAAACAGTTACAAAAAGAATTTCCAACCATACCTGTTAAAAAAGTTGATGAAAGATATACTTCAAAATTAGCTACAATGGCAATGGTTGAAATGGGAATGAAAAAAAAAGACAGACAAAAAAAAGAAAATACAGATAAAATTGCTGCAACAATAATGCTACAAGAATATTTGCTAAACAATTTAATTAACTCTTAGCAAGTATTTTTGTAAATAATTAATTTGAAAATAAGATACGAATGATTTTACCAATTGTTGGATATGGTGCAACTATTTTAAGAAAAATTGCAAAAAATATTGATAAAAATTACCCTGATTTAAATTTATTATTAGCTGATATGTGGGAAACCATGTATGAAAGTAGTGGCGTGGGTTTGGCAGCTCCTCAAATAAATAAAGACATCAGAATTTTTATAGTTGATAGCACTCAAATTTTTGAAACAATGGACTTAGAAGAAAAACAAGATTACAAAGATTCTCCAGGTATAAAAAAAACATTTATTAATGCTAAAATAAAATCTTTATCAGGTAACGAATGGTTTTACAACGAAGGTTGTTTAAGTATTCCAAAAATAAGAGAAGATGTTTCGCGACAAGAGTTTATAACCTTAAATTTTTTAGATGAAAATTTTGTAGAACATGAACAAACTTTTGAAGGAATTACTGCAAGAATTATTTTACACGAATATGATCACTTAGAAGGAAAATTATTTATTGATTATATAAAGCCTTTTAAGAAAAAATTATTACAAGGAAAACTTAATGATATAGCTAAGGGAAAAGTGAATGTAGATTATAAAATGACATTTATAAAATAATGAAATTCTTAATTATTTTATTTTTCTTCCCTATTTATACTTTTTGCCAAGATACTACTTTAGTTGAAGATAGCAGAACAGTAACACTACCAGAAGTTTTTATTAGAACTAAATTCGATTATAAAAAATTACTTCAACAAATTAAAGATGATACTACTTTTTACAAAGCATTTAGAAATTTAAGAATCTTAGGTTATACATCTTACAACGATATTAAAATGCTTGACAAAAAAGGGAATATTAAAGCATCATTAAACAGCAAAACAATACAACACAGAGAAAATGATTGCAGAACAACAGAAGTTGTTGAAGAAAATATTACTGGCAACTTTTATGCAACTAATAATGAGTATAATTATTTAACTGCAGAAATGTATGCTGGATTATTTTTTAGTAAAGGGAAAATTTGTGGAGAAGATAATATTATAAAAGGAAGAGAATTAAATGCAAGTAATAAAACAGGGATGGAAAAATATAAAGAACAATTAAAAATCTTGTTTTTTAATCCCGGCAAAAAAATTCCTGGAATTCCTTTTATTGGTAACAAGCTTGATGTTTATGATGATAAAGCAAAAAAATATTACGATTATAAAATTAATATTGACGAACTGAATGGGCAGAATTGCTACATTTTTTCAATAAAGCCAAAAGAAGATTTAGGATGGTTAAAAAATAGTAGCATAGTTGTTGATGAAATGACAACTTGGTTTGATATTAATACACTAGAAGTATTGGCAAGAAATTATAGTTTAAGCTATAGTGCAGGTGTATACGATTTTAATGTAAGCATGGAAGTTGTGATGCAAAAATTTAATAACCTAATAGTCCCAAAAGTACTACGCTATAAAGGCAATTGGAATGTGATTTTTAAGAAAAGAGAACATGGAGTTTTTACAGCAACACTTTTCGATTTTAAAGAAAGAAATTAGTTTTTAACATTTGCTACAACCTTTGCTCCTGCTCGTTTAGCCGATGACATAATTTTAAAAAAACTACCTGTTAAAGAAATAGTATCTGCATTTATTACAACTGATGGTGTGTCTAAATATTGTCTTACTTTATTTACTTCTGCACTAATAACAGTATCTAATTGACTAAATAAAATTTCTTGTTGATTTAAAAATATTTTATTCTCTTTATCTATTGAAACTACAATATTTTGTTTTGTTTTTGTATCTGCTTTTCCTTTAGGGTTATTAACTTTTACAACATTTGGATTGGCTAAAGTTGAAACAATTAGAAAGAATAAAAGTAAAATAAACAAAATATCATTTAATGCACTTGTATGCAATTCTGATTTATCTCGCAATTTTTTTCGAATATTCATTGATTAATTATTAATTATTAATTCATAACTCTTAATTCTAAACTATTTTGTTGGTTCTTGTAACAAATCTAAAAACTCAGAACTTGCTGCTTCCATTTTATAAGCAGTTTTTTCAATTTGTGCTGCCAATACATTATGTCCAATATAAGCAATTAATCCAACAATTAAGCCACTTCCAGATGTAATCATTTTTACATAAATACCTCCAGCTATTGTATTTAATTCGAAGCCACTATTATTTATATTATAAAATAATTGTATCATTCCAACTATAGTTCCTAAAAAACCAAACATTGGTGCTATACCAGCTATTAAAGAAAGTATAGACAAGTTTTTCTCCATTTTATACATTTCCAATTTACCAACATTTTCCATGCTTCTTTCAATAGCATCAATAGGTTTTCCAATTCTTTGCAGTCCTTTATCAATCATTCTTGCCACAGGATTTGTTGTATTTTTTGCAAGGTTTCGTGCCGATGCAATATTGCCACTAACAATATTATCACGTATAATATTCATAAAACCATCTTCCATTTTAGATGCTTTTCTAATTGCAATTAACCTTTCAAAAAAAACAAAAATGGCAACAGCTAATAAAAGATATAATGGGTACATTATCCATCCACCTTTTTGCAATAAATCGAGCATTGAAATTTTACTTTCAGTAGTAGATGGAACTTGCAATATGTATAATAGCATAAATATTATTTATTTTATTGTAACAAATTAACGAATTGAATTTGTAAAATGTTGTTAAGAGTAATTTATTATTAAAGTTTATATTTTAGTAATCAAAATTAAAATCGAATGTTTTATTTGGATGAATCCAGTGAATTTCAGTATCTTTTTTAAACCATGTTAGCTGTCTTTTGGCATATTGTCGAGTAGAAATTTTAATTCTCTCAATTGCTGCTTTAAGAGAATTTTTATTCTCGAAAAAATCAAACAATTCTCTATAGCCAACAGTTTGCAAAGCATTTAATTGCTGAAATGGAATTAATAATTTCACTTCTTCTACTAATCCTTCTTCAATCATTTTATCAACTCTGTCATCAATATTTTTTCTAAGTTCATCTTTAGGCAATTCCAAACCAAGTTTAATAATTTTAAATGGACGGTTAATTTGGGATTTATTTTTAAAACTGTTTATTGATCTTCCAGTTGCATAAAAAACTTCTAATGCTCTCATTAATCTTTGAGGGTTTTGTTGTGCTGAATTTATCCAAAACTCATAATCTTTTATTTTAATTTCATTTTGAAGCCACGACAAACCATGTAATTGATAATTTGAAATAATTTGGTTACGTATTTCTAAAGAAACTTTTGGAATTTCATCCATACCATTACAAAAAGCATTAATGTACAAACCAGTACCACCAACCATTACAGCAATATTTTTAAAAGTAAAAATTTCATCTGCTTTTTGCACAGCGTATTTCTCAAAAATACCTGCATTAACTTCTTCTGTTATTGAATGTGAGTTTATAAAGTAGTGAGGAATTGACTGCAATTCATTGAAAGTTGGTTTAGCTACTCCTATATTTAATTCTTTAAAACATTGACGAGAATCTGCAGAAATTATTTCTGTTTTAAAATGTTTCGCCAGTCGAATTGCAAAAGAAGTTTTTCCAACAGCAGTGGGTCCTACAACAATTATTATAGTTTTCTCTTTATTAGAATTCATTATAATTTTTCTGCAATTATTAATATACTATTTCCATTATTTTTTGTAATACAAAAATCCAAAATCATCAGCAATAAAATTAGCGGATACAAAATAATAAATAATAAAATGCCTATGACTTTAAACAAGAAATTAAACTGTGATATGATTATGATTAATGAGTTAATAATTTCGTTACTTAATAATCCAAAAAATCCGTAAGTAAAAATTTTACTTATTTGAGTAAAACCTGAAGCACTAATTTTTTGTTCAATTTCCATAATCGTGTAAACTCTTTTCCGATTTTGTATTTTTTCGTAATTATTAAATTTATAAAAAAGATATTTATAAATTCTTGTAAGTATTTTATCGTTTATAGGAACATAAATAATTATTTTACCTTTTTTATTACATAATTTAAAAATGCTTTCAAGAGCATTTAAATCTTCGTCAATGTATTGCAATACTCCAGTACAAATTATTAAATCGGCTTTAAAATCGGCTTTAAAATTTGCAATGTCTTCTAAATAAAATTTGCAATTATTAATATTTAATTTTTTTATGTATCTATTACTAAATTCAATATTATCAACACTTTTATCAATTCCAACAAAATTATTATTTGGATATTTTTTTGCAAATGGAAATAAATATTGGGCTTCGCCACAACCAACATCAAGTAAATTAAAACTAGAAATATTTTGAGGTAAATTGTTTTTTAAAGCTCTCCATATATACCACTTTCTTAATTGAATTAGCCAATTAATAGTGTAAACTATATGTATTAAAAATGGAAATTTTATTAATACTTTGGGGTATTGATGATGGGTAAAAGAGTTATTTGATATTTTAAAATCTTGTTTAATAATGATTCAAGAATATTAAATAATTTAATCCAATTTTAAAACAGCTAAAAAAGCTTCTTGTGGAATTTCTACATTGCCAATTTGTCTCATACGTTTTTTCCCTTCTTTTTGTTTTTCAAGAAGTTTTCGTTTTCTACTAATATCACCACCATAGCATTTTGCAGTAACATCTTTACGCATGGCACTAATATTTTCACGTGCTATAACTTTTGCTCCAATAGCAGCCTGTATTGATATTTGAAATTGTTGACGAGTTAAAAGTTCTTTTAATTTTTCACATAACTTTCTTCCAAAATCTTGTGATCTGCCTCTATGTATTAATGCACTTAATGCATCTACTTTTTCAGCATTCAACAAAATATCCATTCTTACAATATCTGCTTCTCTATATCCAATTGGATGATAATCGAACGAAGCATAACCACGAGTTTGGCTTTTTAATTTATCATAAAAATCGAAAACGATTTCTGTTAAAGGCATTTCAAACGTAAGCTCTACACGAGTTGCAGTTAAATAAGATTGGCCAATTAAAATGCCACGTTTGCCCAAACACAAAGTCATAATGTTACCTATATATTCACTTTGTGTTATTATTTGAGCTTTGATAAATGGTTCTTCAATCCTGTCTAACTTAGTGGGGTCAGGCATTTCAGCAGGATTGTTTACATCAATTCTTTCATCTTTTGTAGTATACGCTATAAAGCTAACGTTAGGAACTGTTGTTATTACAGTTTGATTAAACTCACGTTCTAATCTTTCCTGAATAATTTCCATATGTAATAAACCTAAAAATCCACAACGAAACCCAAAACCTAATGCCTGCGAGGTTTCTAATTCAAAAGTTAAAGAAGCATCGTTCAATTGTAACTTTTCCATACAATCTCTCAACTCTTCAAATGCATCAGTTTCTACTGGGAAAATTCCTGCAAAAACCATTGGTTTAACTTCTTCAAAACCATTAATTCTTTCTGCCAAACTTCCACTTGAAGTAATGGTGTCACCAACTTTTACTTCTTTAGCATTTTTAATTCCTGTAATAATATAGCCAACATCTCCACAACCTACATATTGCTTAGCTTCCATACCAAATTTTAATACACCAATTTCAGTAGCATCATACTCTTGTCCAGTAGCAATAAATTTCACTTTCTGCCCACGAGTTATCGAACCATTCATAATTCTATAATAAATAATAATTCCTCTAAAACTATTAAAAACACTGTCAAAAATTAATGCTTGTAAGGGAGCTTCAGCATTACCATTTGGTGCTGGAATTCTATTAATAATTGCATCTAAAATTTCTTGAATTCCAATGCCACTTTTTCCACTTGCTAATAATATTTCTTCGGGCTTACACCCAATTAAATCAACTATTTGATCAGTAACTTCAGGTATCATAGCACCATCCATATCAATCTTATTTATTATAGGTATAATCGTTAAATTGTTATCTATAGCTAAATATAAATTACTGATAGTTTGGGCTTGAATTCCTTGCGATGCATCAACTAATAATAATGCTCCTTCGCATGCTGCCAAAGCTCTACTCACTTCATAGCTAAAATCTACATGTCCAGGTGTATCAATTAAATTTAAAATATAATCTTCTCCTTTATAGGGAAAATTAATTTGAATGGCATGACTTTTAATTGTGATGCCTTTTTCACGTTCTAAATCCATATCATCTAAAACCTGAGCTTGCATATCTCTAACACCAATTGTTTGTGTATCTTCTAAAAGTCTATCTGCTAAAGTGCTTTTGCCGTGATCGATATGTGCTATGATACAAAAATTCCTAATATTCTTCATAAGTCGGCAAAGATAAGGTTGCAAGGGAATTTGCTTAGAATTGAATTATGTTAAAATAATTATGAAGTAGGATTTAAATTATTTTGAAGGATATTATTTTCTTTTTTATTTCGTTTTTCTGCATTTGAAATTAAATAAGTGATACTCACATTTAATTCGAACCCAATAATTAAAACCATTGAATTAAAATAAACTAATGTCATTATTATTAAAACAGTGCCAATAGAACCATATACTCGATTAAAATTTCCAAAATTATTTACCCAATAAGAAAACAAAATAGCAGTAGTTAAAAGTAGTATTGTTGCCAAAATAGAACCAGGTGAAGCTATTTTCCAACGCTTATGAACAGATGGTGCAAATTTGTAAATAAATGCAATTCCATAAAATAATAAACCCACTATAACAAACCATCTTGTTACGTTCCACCACGGAATATTTGCTTTTCGTTTCATTCCGAAAAGTTTTTTTAAAAGCATAGCTAATTGTTCTTGACCAATTAAAATTAATATAGAACCAATTACTAATAATAACATTAAAAATGTAAGTTTAATTGCTCTCCATCGTTTATGAAAAATCCAACCTTTTGTTTCTGCAATTGATTTATCGAATGTTCTAATAATTCCCATCATTGCATTACTTGCATAAAATAAAACTAATAAAATACCAAAAGATAAAAGCCCACCTCTTTGTGTTCCTAAAAAATCATCTAAGAAATTTTTTACAAAAATATAAGTAGAATGATTGGGGGTAATTTCTCTAGTTAGCTTTAATAATTCTATATTAAATTGTTTACTTATTTGCAAATACGGAACTAAAGTAAAAATAAAAATACATGCTGCTGGAATAGCCATAATAAAATTAAAAGAGATAGCAGCTGCTCTTTCATTAAGTCCAACTTTATTAATTTGTTGAAAGAAAAAAACAACTACATCATAAATTGGCAACCCCTTAAATCCAGGAATAACAATGCTTTTACTTTCTTTAATAATAAATGCAATGGGCGGAAATGAAATAATTATTTTTTCAATTTTAATCACTAATTTTTGTTTTGTTTTTTTAAATTATATATAGTTAAAACTTTTTGATATTGCTTAGCAAATTTATCATGTTCAGCAAATGTTTTACTAAAATGATGGTATCCACTAAAGTCTGATTTTGCTACAAAAAATAAATAATCTGTTGGAGTGGTATTTAAAACTGCATCAATTGTTTTTATTGATGGAGTACATATTGGACCAGGAGGCAAACCTTTATTCTTATAAGTATTATATGGAGATTGAACTTTTAAATGACCAAATAATATTCTCTTAATTGAAAAATTTTTTAATGCAAATTTTATTGTAGGGTCAGCACCCAAAGCCATTCCAATTTTCATTCTATTGATATAAACACTTGCAACATTTCCTTTTTCAGCATCTTTATTGGTTTCTTCTTCAACAATTGAAGCTATAGTATAAACTTGCAATGGAGTTAAAGAAAGTTTAATTGCTTTTTCTTTTCTATTATTTAAATCCCAAAATTCTTTTGCTTCAACAGCTATTTTTTCAAATATTTTTTCTACTGGGGTACTCCAATAAAATGTATAAGTATTAGGAATAATATTAAACAAAAAACTATTACTATCTGCATTAAACAAATGCAACATTTCTGCATTTTTTAATTTCGAAATTGCTTCTGCTGAATCAGCCATAAAGCTTCTTCCAATTAGCCTTG
>JANOVK010000033.1:0-3176 GCA_031417315.1 Chitinophagaceae bacterium
TTTTATATGGGCATTAATGTTGGTGCTGCTTTAGGTGGATTGGCTTGTGGCTATGTGGGAGAAAGAATTAATTGGCACTATGGTTTTGGACTTGCAGGAATTTTTATGGTATTAGGATTGGTAGTTTTTTATTTTAGAAAATCAACTCTTGCTGATAAAGGTTTGCCACCAAATATTGAATTACTTAAGAAACCAATTTTTAAAGTTATAAAAACAGAATGGTTTATTTATTTAGCAACTTTATTATTAATTCCCATAATTGTTAGTTTATTCTATTCGTACGAAATTATGGACTATATTATGTTTGGGCTTGGTACAATTGCATTAATTTATATTATCCAATATGCTTTTAAACTAGAATCAGATCTTAGAAATAAATTATTAGCAGCATTAGTAATGATAGTTTTTTCAACTTTTTTCTGGGCTTTTTACGAGCAGAATTCAGGCTCGTTAAATTTATTTGCTATGAGAAATGTTGACATGAAAGTTTTAGGATTTCATCTTCCACCATTATCTGTAAATAATTTTCTTCCGCCAGGTTGGGTAATAATACTCAGTTTCTTTTTTGCATGGCTTTGGCCTTGGCTAAACTCAAAAGGAAAAGAACCTTCAACCCCACTAAAATTCTCTCTCTCATTTTTATTAATGGGCTTTGGCTTTTTAGTTTTTTATTTTGCTTGTAAAAATAATATTGCTACAGGTTTAATTCCACTTTGGACTTTTGTTGCTGGTTACTTTTTTATTATTTGTGGTGAGTTGTGTATTTCTCCTATTGGTTTGTCAATGATAACAAAACTTTCTCCAATTAAAATTGTTGGGTTAATGATGGGAATTTGGTTTTTTGCAAGTGCTATTGGAGAATTTTTTGCTACAAAAATTGGTTCACTAATGAGTATTCCAACGAGTGTACAAAACAATGCAGTTGCATCTTTACCCTATTATTCAGAAGTGCTTTTTAAAGTTGCTTTAGGTTCAATTACAATTGGAGTTTTAGCTATTATTATTACCCCTATATTAAGAAAATGGATGAAAGAAATTAAATAATTAAGCATTCCATAATTCCCAATTTTCTTCTGCTTGTATTTGCAACATTTCTAATCCATTTTTTACAAAAGCATTTTTTTCCAACCCCTTTTGCATAAACATAGTTGTTGTTGGATTATACACTACATCAAATAAATAATGTTGTTCAGTAAGATATTGATATGGAATATTGGGAAGTGAATAAACATTAGGAAAAGTTCCTAAAGGTGTTGTATTGATGATAATTTGATGAGCTATTATTAACTCACTATTTAATTCTTCAAACAAAATACTATCAACTTTTTTATTTCTATTTACAACAATAAATTTAATACCCAGCTTTTTTAAAACATATTTTACTGCTGCTGCTGCTCCCCCATCACCAAGCACTAAAGCCTTTGTATGATTGGGTTTCAAATCTTTTATTAATGATTTTTCAAAACCAATTACATCTGTATTGTAACCATATAATTTATCATTTTTTAATACTATGCAGTTGCATGCATTTATTTCATTAACTATTCCATTAGTATAATTTAAATAAGGAATTATACTTTTTTTGTAGGGAATTGTAACAGATAAGCCTTTTAGATTAGCACGACTTTTAATTAAAAAATTAAGCTCATTTAGATTACTCAGTTCAAATAATTCAAAAATTGAATCATTTATTTTTTCATCAATAAATTTCTTTTCAAAATATTTTTTTGAAAATGAATGGCTAAGTGGATATCCAATTAATCCAAAAGATTGCATTTTATTTTTTATCTAAAAACATGTGAAACGTATCGCCTCTTAAACCAATACGCATAGTTTCTAAAGGTATTACTTCATTGGGAGCAATATTGCCTAGGTTCACATTACATCCAATTAACTCTAAAAAATATAGTTGTTGAGCTTTTTGTGGAGCTTCCCAAATAATTTTTTCTTCTGGAATTTGAGTTAAAATTTCTTGCACTAATCCTTCTCTAACTTCGCCTGAACCTCTATAAATTCCAACATTTCCAGCTTCTCTTGCTTCAGCAATTACATAAGAAGAACCTGATTCCAATTCTGCTCTCATTAATTCAATCCATTTATATGGAGCCATAATATGTGCTGCATCTTTACTTCCAACTTCACTTAATACGGTGGCATGTTTAGTTAACTTTTCTATATAGCCACATTTTTCTGCATGAGGAATTGTTATTGAACCATCACTTACTTCTATATAATCAATTCCATAATCTTTACAAACAGCAATATAATCGTCCATTTGATTCCGAATTAAAAAAGCCTCGAACAAAGTACCACCAAAATAAATAGGCATTCCTGCAGCTTTATAAACTTCAATTTTTTCTCTTAAATTAGGAGTAACAAAAGCAGTTCCAAATCCAAATTTTACAATATCAACATGTGGACTAGAAACATCCAAAAAGTTTTTTGTATCGTTTAAACTTAAGCCTTTATCCATAACCATTGTAATTCCATGATGGCGTGGTTTTGCATTTCGTTCTGGTATTTGAGTGAGATTAAAATTCATATATCTTTAAAATTGTGTGCAAATTTAAGGATTGCTAATTAATGAATGAATTTATGATTTGATATAAGGACTTTAATGTATAGAAAATTAACAACTTTCTAAAAAAATATTACTGCGAATAATATTTTTTCTCAACCAAAGTTTGAAATTTTAAACTAACCCAAACTGTAAACATGGCTACTATAATTCCTCCAGTAATGTCAATTGGAAAATGTTGTGCCTGATAGATTCTAGAATACCCCACTAATAAGGCAATAAAAATACCAACCCAAACAATCCATTTTTTATTAAATAATAAACAGCATAGTAAATACATGGCAAATGCCTGTGTGGTATGCCCTGAAGGAAAACTCCCTACCCTATGCACCTCAATATTTGGAATAGTATGAATTAAATTTATTAAATGTGGCATAGCCTCTAAAGGCCGAGGTTGAGAAACAAATACATTGCCTTTAACAAAATGGATAATTATTGTTGATAACAGTATTGATAACAGTATTAAGGGAAGTTTTTTTCTATTTATAAAAAACATCATAATAACAAAAATTCCCCATAAAACTCCATCGCCTAAATAAGTAAAAAATTCAAAAATTAAATCACCAATTTTTCCTAAATCAATATTCAAGATTAAAAA
>JANOVK010000034.1:0-1970 GCA_031417315.1 Chitinophagaceae bacterium
AACTAATTACTTTATCAAATTTATCTAATGGGATTATTGGCTTTGTCCAATGATCTGGTGGCTTTTTGTATTTCACAAAATCAACACCATCGATCAACCCTAATTTGTCTTCTAAAAATCCTGTAATATTAGGAACAATACGAGTTTCAAGCCTATCATAAGTGTCACTAAAAAGTAATATTTGGCTTCTTGGCATTACTTCATTAAGTCTTTGAACTCTTGGACCAATTCCACCACCAGTTTTACCACCAGCTCTTTGCCAAGCACAATAAGTTGTGTTGGCATTAATAATTTGAATCATAGCTTGGCTATCATGCAAATTAACTTCTTTGTGTTCTTGAATATTCAACATTAATAATCTTCATTTTTTTCTAATTCTAAATACAATTTTTCTGCTTCTTCCATAGCCTGTTCTATAGTAACATTTGTTTGATGAATGTTGTTTTGTATGTTATAAATAATTGTTTTTGGAGAACGTTTAGGTACTAAGTCTTTATAAATCTCAATATACTTCTGTAAGCTTTTCTCAAATACACCAGCTGCAATAAATTCTTTATCAATTATACAGTTATCAATTTGTTTTTGAAGGAACTCTATTCTAGATGCAATTAATGATTGTTTATTTAAAGGGTAGCTGCTACTAAACACATTTTCAGCCATTATTAAATCTTTATAAGCAGTATCTCTACATACTTCAAATTTTCCCATTACGAATTTCACAATTTGTTCTCGGCTGTATTTTCTTTCTCTAATTTTTTCATCAGAAAATCTTACACGTTCAAGTATTTCATTTTCTTTAGAACTAAGTATTATACCACTGCTTTTACCCCCTTGTTGAAAATAATCTACAAAGCATTGTATTAATTCATCATTAAATCTCTTGCGTACTAATTGCATCTTTTAAAATTGTTTTTCTTGTTTCATCAAAATGCTTTAAAGCCAATGTTTGTGCTGGACTGCTGCCATCCCTTGCCAACTTCATTACACTTTCTCTTATTGATAATTCACTACTGTAAAATCCTTTGTAATAAGCAATGGCAACATCTCCATTTTCATCAAGCATTAAAGCAACAAATTCACTTGGTTTAAAACCCAATGTAAATGCAACCTGTTTGGGCGAATATGCTGCAGCTGCAAGTCTTGTAATTTGCAATAAAATATCATTGTTCAATTCCATCAATCAAAGCTTTTGTTATCCAATCAATCTGCATTTCAACAGCCTTTTCATTGGTTGTTATTATGCCACATTCATAGCGTTTATTCTCTGTATAATTAGCACTGCCAACAACAGCAACCATCATCGTTTTGCTAACAATAGCAGTTACTTTAGCGTGTGTATCAACCAATACAATCTTATCACAAATTCCTTTTATCAATTGCAAACTAGGTGCTGTTCTCACATCAACCCTGCTATCAATTACCATAAACAATTGCTCAATCATTCCACCACTTTTTAACTGTGCAAGTATTCTTCCTGGTGTTTCGCCAAGTGCATAAGTGCTAATGTAAACATCTGACTTGCCTGTAATACTTAGCAATGCAACCAACATTTCGTGCATACTCCAATCACCATTACTTACCCAATACACACAACTATTTTTACCTACTAAATCAACTACACTCTTTAGCTTCAAATCCTGTGGCATCAAGTGTTTGCAATCATCAACCAACAAACCACTTGCAACAACTTCTTCATCAGGTTTTGCGAACATTTCAAAATCAATCTTTGAATTCATAGTCTTTACCTGTTGCTAGTTTATACTTCAATTTATTATCAATTAAAAATTGCTGATGATTAGGGTCTTCACTAAATCTGTAACGCCTTATTTGCCTTGCAGCTGTATTAATAAATTTGGCTAACTCTAAAGGGTTTGTTGGCACTACAAATTTTTTATCAATCACATTTGGTAGTCGTTTATGTTCAAAATAATAATCAAAAGTTTCAATGCTTTTCATGATCAATTTTTGCA
>JANOVK010000035.1:0-2232 GCA_031417315.1 Chitinophagaceae bacterium
GATCAAACAACAAGTGCAGATGCAACTGTTGTTAATGGCACTAATGCCTTACACAGTTTGGTAAAAAGTAATACAGGCACTTTTATTATTGGGAATAAATTAAATGTTTTTGATAAATTGGCAAGTACAGGAGGCGTATTAGATTTAAATGGTAATGTAGTATTAAGAAGCACTGCTACCAATACAGCCTTTGTAGATAAGGTTACAGGAACATTAGTGGGTCAAGTAATTGTAGAAAGGTATATACATAAACAACAAAGAGGTTGGAGAGCAGTAACTGCACCTATTACCTTTAATGGCATTGTAAATAACAATAATGATAAAGTAATAAATAACTGGCAAAATAATTTTGGTTATAGCAGCAATTATGGAACAAGAGTTACTGGTCCAATAGCAGGTGGTAGTACAGGAATCGATGATGTTTCACCAGGCAGTAGTATGCAAAAATTTAATAGCACCACAGGCACTTGGGATAAGGTAACGAATACCAATTCAGAAACATTAAGTGGTAGCAGTGCAAGTGCAGCGAACAAAGCATTTTATATGTTTATAAGAGGTGATAGAACAGTAGTTCCCAATGGCAGCACCCCATATAATTTTGTTCCCACTGTATTAGCTTCAAAAGGATTATTACAAACAGGGCCACAAGTATTTCAGTATACAGGAGCAGTTAATAAAACTTGGTTAGTAGGTAATCCATATGCTTGTCCAATAGATATGGAATCAGTAGTACAAAGTAATCTTGGTCAGTTTTTATATATTTGGGATCCCAATTTAGCAGGGCAAAGTGTAAATACAACAGGTAACTATGCAACCTTTGATATTAATACTTGGAATGCAGGACCGAATACTGGCGGTGCCAACAAATATTTTCAGAGTGGACAAGCATTTTTTGTAAAACCAACTAGTATTAATTCTACCTTAATATTTAATGAATCGAATAAAGTAACGAGCACACAAAATAACACAAGCGTAACAGGAGCATTGAATGGGTTAACTGATATTTTTAATGTAAAATTATTTAATGTAAAGGCAAATGGAGATCGATCTGAGGTAGATGGAACGAGAGCAAAATTTGGTGCTAATTTTAGTGCAGATGTAGATGAAAATGATGGAGCAAAGTGGCCAACATCGGTAGAGAATATATCCTTTAAAAGAAATGATAAGTTATTAGTAATAGAGGCCAGACCATATATTAAAAACACAGATACTTTGTTTTTAAACATGATTAATATGGCTGTAGCCAATTACGAATTTGTAGTAAACCCATTAGATTTCGATGCTACAGTTTTTGCTTGTAGATTAGTAGATAAATTTTTAAATGCAGATATACCAATTAGTTTAACATCAGGTTCAACAATAGGGTTTAGTGTTTCTGCAGTAACTGGTAGCAACGCCAGTAATCGATTTTATTTTGTATTTATGGGAAGTGGTAGTTTACCAGTAAATACTGTAAATATAAATGCTTACAAACAAAACAATAGTATAGCAATAGAATGGGAAGCAATTAAAGAAACAGAAATAAAAACTTACGATGTAGAGAAATCGATAGATGGCAATAATTTTGGAATGATAACGATTCAAAGTCCACGCAATGATCAAAGCACCAATAAATATAGTGTACTAGATAATAATCCAGTAGTTGGTACAAATTATTTTAGAATAAAGAGCAATCTACTAAATGGTTCAGTTCGATACAGCACTATTGCCAGAGTAAACATGAGTGAGAAAACTGTAAGAAGTATTGTAGTTTATCCAAATCCAAGCAGAGGTAATAGTATAGGATTAATGATGAACAATATGGAGGCAGGCAAATACACTGCAAGATTATTTAATTCTGCAGGTATAGAGATATGGAAAGGGGTGATTACACATAATGGAGGAAATGGAAGTGTTACAATAAGGCTGAATAATGTACTAAGAAGTGGATCTTACCATTTGCAATTAACTGATATGAAAGGAAATGGATTTACAGAAGGATTAATGATGGTGGATTAAAATAAAATTTAAAAAAAACCTTGTAACTGCAAGGTTTTTTTATTTTTATTATGATGATAAAAAGCTAACATTTTGTATGCAATAATGAGTATGAATTATCGTTAATAAGTATTACATCTACCCTGAAAACATATTTAATTAGTTAAACTATGGTTATGGGTAAATTAGCACGTATTTTTTTATTAGTTTTTGTTATTCTAATATTTAACAAACAAACTTCTGCACAAACTGCTG
>JANOVK010000036.1:0-3049 GCA_031417315.1 Chitinophagaceae bacterium
GATGGTATTAAATACAACCCAACTAAATTGATGGTCAATAAAAAATAGGGAATCTTAAATTAGGTAAGATAGATCTACAAACAACTCCGAAGTCGTAAAAAACTTCGGAGTTTTTTTATCAAAAAATGTAATCATCATTTAAAAAAAATAAATTCAGTTGTTAATAAACTTTTTGATTCATATCAGTTGTTAATATCCCCAAATAACAATTAAAATCATCCGTTAAATATTAAATATGCAGTACAGCGAAAGTTGTAATGTAATTAATGTACCCTATTGTATTGAATTAAATATGAATTAATAAAATTCAAATCAAACAAAAATTGATTGAATTTATAAGTTATAAAAATTCATAACAATGTTAATCCGTAAGCCGAATTTATGAAACAAAAAATTATTGTAAATCAGAGCTTTTGTAGTTCATTAAATATTAGCAGAACACAAAATAAAAGAATTAATTATTTAAAATTATTATTTCTTTTAGTAATAATATTTGGTACTACAATAATGGGCAATGCCCAAGTAATTACAACCTTTGCACCACGATATCAAACAACTCAAAAAGGAGGTATTGTTTTTTTAGCAAATGTTGCGGTAGGTTGTGCTGCAAATCCAACTACAGCAGGAGGTTCATGTCAAACAGGAACTGCAGAAGTGCCGCCAAGCGGCACATATGTTAATAATGATTATAATTCAACTTATATAGATATTGATGGAGATAATTCAACTTTTATGTCATCAAGCGACAGCTTAAATTTAAGCAATTGTTCAAGTATTTTATGGGCAGGGTTATATTGGAGTGCATCTGGTTCTAATCCAACAAATAATGCTACAATAAAACTTAAAGTAAATGCAGGTGCCTATCAAAGTATAACTGCAGATCAAGCATATTCAAATAATGTAGGGTATAATTCTTATCATAATTATAAAAACATAACTTCAATAGTAACAAATGCTGGTATTAAAGCAAAGTTTACAATTGCTGATATACCTTATATAAGTGTAGGAACTAGTAATACCTGGGGAAGTTGGATGATTGCTGTAGTATATGCTAATGATTTGGTAGGAATGAAACAGCTAACTGTATTTGATGGGCTAGTAAGTGTTAGTGGAAGTAACACAGTTACAGTTCCAGTTAGTGGGTTTTTAACTCCACCAACAGGGCCAGTTAGTTTTGAATTAGGAGCCTATACACATGATGGAGATAGAAGTTTTGTGGGAGATCAAATGCTATTTAATGGTGCAGGATCTTACTTGAATATAACCGATGCTTTAAATCCAACAAATGATGTTTTTAATAGCACAGTTTCGTATAATGGTGTTTTAACACCATTTAGAATTCCTAATTTAAAAAATGTTGTGGGTTTAGATGCTGATATATTTAGACCTGATAATTCTACGAAAAATTATTTAAGTAATGCTGCAACCACTGCTAATTTGCGTTTAACAACAGGAGGTGAAACTTATTTAACACAAGTTGTTACTACAGCAATTGATGTGTATGAGCCAGATTTACGCATAACGAAAAGTGTAAAAGATAGATTTGGAAATAATATGCATCAGGGATCGATAAATCCTGGGGACACATTAGAATATACAATTACAGTTAAAAACTTTGGATCTGACACCTCTAAAAATAGTTTCATAACAGATAGTATTCAAAAAAATTCAGTTTATGTTCCTGGATCAATAAGAATTATTACTGGCCCAAATTCGGGAATTAAAACAGACGTTTCAGGCGATGATCAAGCAGAATATAATTCATCAACAAATAAAATTACAGTACGAGTAGGCACTACTGCAACTAGTAGTATAGGTGGGAAAATAGCAAGCTCAGTAAATGGTGCTGATAGTACAGTTATTCGATTTAAAGTTACTGCAACAAAAGATTGTTTTATTTTATTATGCGATAGTGTAATTAATAATACTGCAATAATTACTGGAACCGGAAATATTTCAGGTAATATGTATTCAATATTAAGTAGTCCAGTTTTATACGATATAAATGGATGCCCAGTTGTTTCAGCAACTCAAACAATTATTAATGTACATAATTTAAATTGTGTTGCACCACTTGATACTAGTTTTAGTATTTGTAGAGGATCAAGTTTAACTTTTTCACAATTATATACTAGACCAGGGTATGTTTTTTATAATTCAAGTTTTGTGTTAGTAAGCATTCCAACAAGTTCGGGCACATATTATGGATTGAAAAATTCTTTTCCGGGATGTACGGATACTGTTGTTATTAGTTTAACAGTGTTAGCTCCAAGTGCTGGACTTGATAAAATTAATATTTGTGCAGGTACTTCAACAAATATTACTGGTACAAACCCAACAAGTGGAACATGGGCACAACAAAGCTCAAACCCAGCAGGAGCTTCAGTTGGAGCTACAGTTGGAGGTATTGCAACAGTAAGTTTTTTAAATGCAGCAGTAGGAATTTATAAATTTATTTATACAGGAAATGGTTGTACTGATACAATGAGTATAACTGTTTTAGCAGCACCAAGTGCTGCTCCAATTACTGGAACTCCAAATGTTTGTATTGGATTAACAACTACTTTAAGTAATACAACAAGTGGTGGTGTTTGGAGTTCAGGAAATACAAGTGTAGCAACAATAAACAGTAGTGGAGTTGTAACAGGAGTTTCTGTTGGAACCTCAATAATAAAATATTTATTGACAAATGGAAATGGATGTAAAGATTCTGCATTAATTACTGTAACAGTAAATGCTTTACCAATAGTAAGTGCAGGAGCAACAGTATGTGTAGGTTCAACGATAACATTATCACCCACAACAGGTGGTACATGGGTTAGTAGCAATAGTTCAATAGCTACAGTAACCAATGTAGGATTGGTAACAGGAATAGCTGCAGGAAATGTAACATTTACGTTTACCCAAACTTCAACAGGCTGTAGTTCAACAACCAGTTCAGTAACAGTAAATGCCTTACCAATAGTAAGTGCAGGAGCAACAGTATGTGTAGGTTCAACGATAACATTATCACCCACAACAGGTGGTACATGGGTTAGTAGCAATAGTT
>JANOVK010000037.1:0-13643 GCA_031417315.1 Chitinophagaceae bacterium
ACACCAAGTTGTTTTGCTGCAAAATCAATAGCAGCTTCAATTACAAACATTCCTTGTGGACCACCAAAACCTCTGAAGGCGGTATTGGGAGGAAGATTTGTTTTACAAGAATGTGCTGTTGCAGTAACGTTAGGAATAAAATAACTATTGGTACAATGAAATAAAGTTCTCTCTAAAATTGCAGGAGATAAATCTGCAGCTGCCCCACCATTTTGGTAAAAAGTTACTTCGTAGGCTTGTATTTTAAATTCATCATCTAATCCAATTTTAAAATCACTTGAGTAAGGATTTCTTTTACCAGTCATTCTCATATCATCCATTCTATGCAAAATACATTTTGCTGGTTTCTTTAAAATAAATGAAACTAAAGCAGCCATTGTTGCATAAGCATTTGCTTGATCTTCTTTACCACCAAAACCTCCACCTAAACGAGGGACATCAACTTCAACTTGATTCATTCCTACACCTAAAACTCTTGCAACTGTTCTTTGTACAGCAGTTGGACCTTGTGTTGAAGAATATATTTTTATACTATTATGTTCAGTTGGAAATGCGTATGCACCTTGTGTTTCAAGATACAGGTGTTCTTGTCCATTAGTATCTGCAGTGCCTTCAAAAACATATTTACAATTGTCAAATTCGGTTTCACTATCCCCTAATTTAAATTTTCGAGAAGGTGATAATAATTTATTTTGTTTGAAAGCATCACGAGGATTAGTAATTACTGATAATGGCTCAAATTCGATTTTTATTTTTTTCAACGCTTCTTCAGCATCATCCTCAGTTTCTGCAGCAATTAATAAAATGGGTTGACCCCAAAAATGAATTTCATTTTCTGCTAATAATGGTTCATCTGGTATAATTCCTCCAATTTGATTTTGACTAGGAATATCTTTATATGAAAATATTTTTATAACGCCATCACATTGTTCTGCTTCACTAAAATCAATGCTTTTAATTTTTGCATGTGCAATTGATGCATCAAATATTTTAATAAATATTGTTCCTTCTGCAACTGGCAAATCATCTATATATATAGATTTACCAGCAACATGATTTGAAAAATCTGGCCCAATAAAAGATTCATTTTTTATGTTGATAGAATTTGACAAATTACTTAATTAATTTTTTCTAATGTTGATTCAATAAGTGATGTTGAATTAGAGAAATGTGCAAGAAATAATTGTCGTAACAATAATCTTTTATATTCGGCAGTTCCTCTTGCATCGCTTATTGGTGCTACTTCTTCTTGCATAATTTTTATTGCTTCTGTTAATGATTCCTGTCTTAAATCTTTACCAATAATAAATTTACAAGTATTCTCTAAGTATTTAGGAAATGGAGCAACCCCACCTGCTGAAAGATGAATTTCTTTAATAATTCCATTTTCTAAATTCATCAAACAAGCTGTATTTACAGATGCAATATCTAAATGCGTTCTTTTACTAACTTTTTCAAAATTAAAATTTGAGTTGAAATTTGGTTTATTGAAAATAATATGAGTGATGATTTCTTTTTCTTGTTTATCTAATTGTTTATAGCCTAAATAAAAATTTTTCAGTTTTATTTTTCGTTCAGTATTAAAAATAATATCTGCATTGAGTGCTAAAAGAAAAATTGTCATATCACCAATTGGAGAAGCATTTACTAGATTACCAGCTATAGTTGCCATATTTCTGATTGGCGTTGATGAAACCAATTTGATATGTTGCTCTAATTTTGGAAAAATAGCTTGAATGATTTTTGACTCTGCAAAATCAGAAACTGTTGTAGATGCTGCAATGATAATTTTATTATCAGTTTCAACTATCCCATTCAAATTTTCAGTATCAAATAAATTATTGATGAGAGATTTTTTTACAAGATGATGTTTTTGTACAATTAAATCTGTACCACCGCCAATCGATAATCCATTTTCATTTAATGTTAAAGAAGAAGAAATATTTCTTAATCGTTCTTCAATACCATTAAAATAATCTGGTAAATAATTATTATTTGTTAACCATTGAATGGGTTGTTCAATTGGTTTTTTAACAATTTGATCAGATAATATTTTTGCAGCCCTTTCAATTGATTTATATCCTGTACATCGACAAATATTTCCATCAATCATTTTAATTGCATCTTCATAAGTTGATTGATTAGTATTCATTACAAATCCAGTTAAAGACATCACAAATCCAATTGTACAAAAACCGCATTGTGATCCATTTGCATCAACCATTGCTTGTTGAACAGGTGTTAATTCAGTTTGATTAATTCCTTCAATACTTACAATATGCTTTCCTTGAGCATTTGCTAAAGGCATTAAGCAACTAGTTATATTTCGATAAACTAATTGATTGTTTTCAAAAGCACCTACAAGAATTGTACAGGCACCACAATCTCCTTCTCTACATCCAATTTTTGTTCCAGTTAATCTCTTTCTATATCTTACAAAATCCAATACAGTAGAGCCTTTTGGTTCATTAGTTTGAATTAATTGATTATTTAAAATAAATTCTATCATTAATAATTTATTTTAAAATTACTGTTAACCCATTTACTAAAAGCTTCATTGGCTTCATTTCTTAAAAGTTGTTTTGTAAATAATTTTCTTTCTGAAATTGGCTTTGCAATTTCCTCATAAATAAATTTATCATCAAAATTAATTGCAGCAGCATCTTCTTTACTATTTGCATAAAAAAGCTTATCAGGCCTTGCCCAATAAATTGCCCCTAAACACATAGGACATGGTTCGCAGCTTGTATAAATCTCGCAACCATTTAATTGAAATGTATTTAAAATTTTACAAGCTTCTCTAATTGCCACAACTTCTGCATGAGCAGTGGGATCGTTTAAACTTGTTACACAATTTGCACCACGAGCAATTATTTTACCATCTTTCACAACAACAGCACCAAAAGGACCACCCAAGCCATCTTCAACATTTTTTTCTGAAAGTTTAATGGCTTCCAACATAAAATTTTCTTCTGTAAAACTCATAAATTATTAAAATCAAATAATTGAAAATAAAAAAAATCTAACGAAATCCAACAAATGTAATAGTTATAAAAATAATAAATACCATTGCAATAATTATTGTTCCATTTTATTGTTCTAATTTTAAGAATTTATAATGTGGTTTAAATTTGATGAATTAATTATGAATGAAATTTGTTTATCCAACATTCAAAGAAAACTTGCCATTCAAAGATTAACTGCTTTGTGGGCTTTTGCCGAAAGTGGTTTAGGCGGAGTGTTGCATGCATTAAAAGCACCCTTTACTGGACTAATTGTTGGTGGATTTGCCATAATACTAATAATTTTTATTGCTAAAATTTCAGATAAAAAATATGAAATTTTATTTAAAAGTTTAATTATTGTTTTAATTGTAAAATTAACTGTTAGTCCAGTTACCCCAATTACAGCTTATATTGCTGTTAGCTTTCAGGCTAGTTTGGGGTATGTATTGTTTAAATTATTTAGTATAAATTTTATCAGCATTTTCTTATTAAGCACTATTGCCATGTTAGAGTCTGCAATTCAAAAATTACTTGTTTTAATTTTATTTTTTGGCGAGAGTTTTTGGAAAGCTAATGATGTTTTAAATAATTTTATTTTAACACAATTTAATTTTGCTGAAAATTTTAATAAGAATTGGATAATTTCAATATATCTTTTAATTTATTTTTTAGTTGGAATACTAATTAGTTTTATGACTCATAGCATTTTGAAAAATATTTCAAATCCAAAATTTTGTTGTGATTTTAAGCTTGAAGAATCTTTTGAAAAACAAAGTGGAAATACTAAGCATAAATGGATGCTTATTTTATGTTTTTATGTTGTCATCATTTTTTTATTAATAATTAGTTTCGATAAATCATTAAAATTATTTTCCATTGTTAAACTTTTAACTTGGTCGATTTTTATAATAGTTATATGGTTTTTAATTGTAACCCCATTACTTACAAATTTGCTTTTATCATTATTAGAAAAAAAGAAAACTAAATATCGGGTAGAAGTAAACGAGATTTTGAATTTAATACCACATCTTAATAATATAACAAAAAATGCTTGGCTTCAATCAAGTTATAGTAAAGGACTTCAGAGAATTCCACATTTTATTTCTTTATTATTAATTTGGTCTATCACATTTTCGGCAGAAACTTAAAAGTAATTAAATGAGCATATTTATTCTCTCGAAACCAATTCATAGTGGAAAAACAACTGAACTGTTAGAATGGAGTAAAAAACAAAAATATTGTTCTGGAATTTTAATGCCAGATGTTGATGGTGTAAGAATGATGTATGATATTAATTCTAAAATTTTGTTCGAAGCAGAATGTAAAAGCAAACATATAAATAATAGAAATTTAAATAAAATTGGTAAGTATTATTTTTTTGAAGATTCGTTTATTAAGGCAAATAACATTCTTGAAAATTCATTAAAAAAAACTTTTAACTGGTTAGTAATTGATGAAGTTGGCAAGCTTGAATTAAATAATGAAGGTTTTTATACATCAGTTACAATAAGTCTAAAATTGAAAAACGAAAATATTTTTAAGGGAAATATTTTATTTGTAGTTCGGAACACTTTATTAATTGATGTAATTAAATATTTCGAAATAACTAATTATAAGGTTATTCGTGATTTAATTTTCCCAATTGTATAAATTCATTTTCCAATTCTTATAACTAAATAGTTTGCCAAGCTACATCTTGCGTGCCTAAACAAAAAAGATGAGAAAAAGATTGGTAAAAATGTTGGTATTTGTTTTTTTTATTACTTCAATCAAGGCACAAGAAAATAAAGATGGTGATACTATTCATTTAAAATATTTAAATGATATAACTGTGGTTGGAAGAAACAGTAAAAACGATTATCAAAAAATGCCAGATATAGTTGGTACAAATATTTATGCAGGAAAAAAAAGTACGTTAATTGTTGTAGAAAATGTTCAAGGTAATATAGTTTCAAATACTATGAGACAAGTGTTAGCTAAAGTTTCTGGAATTCATATTTGGGAGAGTGACCCAAGTGGAACACAAATAGGAATTGCTGCAAGAGGGTTAAGTCCAAATAGAAGTTGGGAATTTAATATTCGACAAAATGGTTACGATATTTCTGCAGATCCATTTGGATATCCTGAAGCCTATTATAATCCTCAATTGCAAGCTGTACAAAGAATTGAAGTATTGAGAGGACAAGGTTCTTTACAATATGGGCCCCAGTTTGGTGGTTTAGTGAATTATATTTTAAGAAATGGAAGTGAGATTAAAAAGAAATTAGAAGTTGAAGTAAATCAAACATTAGGGAGCAATGGTTTGTTTAATAGCTTTAGTGCTATTGGAGGTAAAACAAATAAAATTCACTATTATACTTTTTTCGATCATAGAAATGGCAATGGTTGGAGAGAAAATAGTAGTTACAAAACAAATTCAGGCTTTGCTACAATTACTTATTATTTCTCTCCAAAATTTTATCTTACTACTGAAATTATGCGTTCAAATAATCACACTCAACAAGCTGGCGGTTTAACAGATTTACAATTCAATCAAAACCCACAACAGAGTTTTAGAAATAGAAATTGGTTTGATATTACTTGGACTACTCCTGCACTTATAGCTAATTATCAAATTAATAAATCAACAACTTGGAACACAAAAATTTTTAGCACAATTGGAGAAAGAAATAGTGTTGGATTTCTTCAATCTATAACCATAAAAGATACTATTAATTCAATTACAAATAATTTTAATAATAGAAATTTAACTATTGATAACTACAGAAATTATGGGTTTGAAAGTAGAATTCTTACTGATTATAAAATTGGAAAAATGAATAATACTTTTTCTGGTGGACTTAGATTTTATACGGGCACTACTTTTAGAAAAGCTGATGGAAAAGGTACTACAGGCTCCGATTATGATATAACAATTATTGAAGCATTTCCAAAAAATATTGAATTCAAATCGAGTAATGTTGCAATTTTTTTTGAAAGCATTTTTAGAATTAGTGATAAACTATTAATTATTCCTGGTATAAGATATGAATGGCTGAAGGGTGCTGCATCAGGTAGAAATGGTTTTTCAAATTCTGGAACAGAAATTTTATTGCAAAATGTAGAACGAAGTAGGAGATTTTTATTAGCTGGAATTGGAGCAGAATATCATATTACAAAATCAACTGAATTGTATTCAAATATTACACAAGCTTATAGACCTATACAATTTGCAAACTTACAAGCACCACCCACAACAGATATTATTGACCCAGATTTAAAAGATGCTAATGGATATAATTTGGATTTAGGTTTTAGGGGAAAATTAAGTAATTTTTTGCAATTTGATGTAAGTGCTTTTTATCTTTTGTATAATAATCGTGTAGGAACAATTTCTCAATCAGGCTCAACAAATAAATTAATTACAAATGTAGGAGCTAGTATTAGTAAAGGTTTTGAAGGATTTGCAGAATTAAATCTTGTTAATTTATTTAGATTAAATAAAAACTTAATAGCTTCAGCTTTTGGTTCATATAGCTTCACAAACGCTACATATAGTAACGATTATAAAGATGGAAATAACAGCGGAAAAAAAGTAGAAAATGCTCCTGCAAATATTTTTCGTGGTGGGGTTTCAACAGGGTTTAAAAATTTACTTTTAACTATACAAATAAGTTATGTTGACAAATCTTATAGTGATGCAACAAATACAGAAATCCCAACTTTTAACGGACAAAATGGAATGATACCATCTTATTTTGTAACAGATTTAACTGCATCATTTCAAATTAATAAAAAGCAACATTTAAAAGCGGGAATAAATAATTTATCGAATACATTTTATTTTACTCGTAGATCTTCTGGTTATCCTGGCCCAGGAGTTTTGCCTGCCGATGGAAGAACATTTTTTGTATCGATTGGCTTTAAATTATAGTTTTTTTTAAATCAACAATCCTTATTTATCACCATTTATAAACTTTTATAGCTAATTGTGATATAGATTATTTTTATTTGCAACTCAAATTAACAAAATTACATTCAATGAGAAAAAATGTATTGCTGCCCGTAGCCTTTAGTTTAATAACTACAACTATATTGGCACAAGCCCCAAAAATTAAATTCGAAAAATACACTTTGCCAAATGGGTTAAAAGTAATTCTGCACCAAGATAATTCTGCTCCAGTAGTTGCAGTAACTGCATTGTATCATGTGGGTTCTAAAAATGAGGATACTGCAAGAACGGGATTTGCACATTTTTTCGAACATTTATTATTCGAAGGAAGTGAAAATATGAAACGTGGAGAATTTGATAAATATGTTACCAATGCTGGTGGTGTTTTAAATGCAAATACATCTCAGGATAGGACTTTTTATTATGAACTTCTTCCATCAAATCAATTAAATCTTGGTTTGTGGTTAGAGAGTGAAAGAATGTTACACGCAAAAATTGAAGAAATTGGAGTTAAAACTCAAAGAGAAGTAGTTAAAGAAGAAAAACGTCAAAGGGTTGATAACAGACCTTATGGAAGCATTTTAGATGAAACATTTAAAAGAGCTTTTAAAGTACATCCCTATCGTTGGATGCCAATTGGAAGTATGGATCATTTAAACAAAGCTCAACTACAGGAGTTTATAGATTTTTATAAAACTTTCTATGTTCCAAATAATTGTGTTTTATCAATTGCTGGAGATTTTAATGTTGAAACAACTAAAAAAGAAATTGCAAAATATTTTTCTGAAATTCCAAAAGGTACAAAACCAATTTACAGACCCAATATTGTAGAGCCTGCTTTAGGAGGAGAAGTTAGAGATATTGTTGAAGATAATGTTCAACTTCCACTAATACTTCAAGCTTATAGAACTCCTAAACAAGGCAGTGATGATTATTATACTTTTAATGTTTTATCTACTTTGTTATCTGGTGGTCAAAGTTCAAGAATGCAAAAAAATCTTGTTAATAAATCGCAACAAGCTTTAGCAGCAGCAGCACTTCCTTTTGCATTAGAAGATGCTGGATTATTTATTAATTATGCTTTGCCAAATATGGGTAACTCTGTTGAAAAACTTGAAAATTCTATGGATTCAATTATTAATGATTTAAAAATTAATAAAGTTGGAGAAAAAGAATTTCAGAAAGTGAAGAATCAAATTGAAAGCGATTTTGTTCAAAAAAATTCAAGTATGGCGGGTATTGCAGAAAGTTTAGCTAATTACGAAGTTTATTTTAATGATGCTAATTTAATAAATACCGAAATTGAAAGATTTAGGAAAGTAACACCACAAGATTTACAAAATGTTGCTAAAAAATATTTAGTAAAAGATAATCGTGTGGTATTAACTTATGTTCCAAAGAAAAAAGGAAAATAAGCAAAACATAATTCTTCAATCAAACAAAAAACAAATTCTTTATTTTAAAAAGGTATAAAATGAATTCTAATATAAAAAATAATTTCAAGAAAAAAGCTATTCAAATTGCTCTATTATTTCTTGCACCACTTGTAACATTTTCTCAAGTTGATAGAACTGTTGCTCCCAAACCCGGACCTGCACCACTAATAAAAGTAGGCACTCCAGCTACATTTACTTTGCCAAATGGATTAAAAGTATTTGTTGTTCAGAACAGTAAATTACCAAGAGTTTCTGTAAATCTAACACTTGACATTGATCCAATTGTTGAAGGAGAAAAAGCAGGTTATACAAGTATGGCAGGCTCTTTAATGAGCGAAGGAACAAAAACAAAATCTAAAGATGTACTAGATGAAGAGATAGATTTTTTAGGTGCAGATTTAAGTACATCTGCAACTTCGGCAAGTGTTAGGGCATTATCAAGTAACTTCTCCAAAGCATTTGCTTTAATGGCTGATGTGGTTTTAAATCCATTATTTTCTGCTGAAGAATTAGAGAAGATAAGAAAAAGAACAATATCAGGTTTAGAATCTCAAAAGGATGACGCAAGTGCCATATCTGCAAGAGTTACAAGTAAATTATTATATGGTTCTAAACATCCATATGGGGAATTTGAAACTGAAAAAACTGTTGCAAAAATAACCCTTGATGATGTAAAAAAATATTATCAAACTTATTGGAAACCTAATGTAGCTTATTTAGTTTTTGTTGGAGATATTACAGTGGCTAATGCTCAAAAATTAACTACTCAATATTTTAGTAAATGGCAAAAGGGAAATGTACCAAAGTTTAATTATGCAGCACCAAAACCAATTGCTAAAACCATGATTGCAATTGTTGATAGACCAGCTTCTGTACAAAGTGTAATTACTCTAACAGCTCCAATTCAATTAACTCCAGGTTCTCCAGATGCTATACCAGCAAGTGTAATGAATAATATTTTAGGTGAAAGTGGTACCGCAAGATTATTTGATAATTTAAGAGAGAAACATGGCTTTACTTATGGAGCATATTCACATATTAAAACTGATAAATTAATAGGTTCATTTAGTGCCGATGCTTCAGTTAGAAATGAAAAAACGGATAGTTCTATTCAAGAATTTTTAAATGAGTTTAAAAAAATAAGAAAAGAACCTGTAACTGCCGAAGAAATTTCTACTGTAAAAAATTATTTAAATGGTGGATTTGCTCGTTCATTAGAATCGCCTGCAACCATTGCCAGGTTTGCATTAAATATTGCTCGATATAATTTACCTAAAGATTATTATCAAAATTATTTAACCAATTTAGCTAGTGTAAATATTGGCATGGTACAACAAATGGCAAATCGTTATGTAACGCCCAACAATCTTTATATAATAATTGTTGGAAATGCAAAAGAAATTGCTAAAGGATTGGATAAATATGGTGAAGTAAAATATTTTGATAGTGATGGAAACGAAGTAAAACCTCCAACATCTAAAGCTGTTGATGCATCTATTTCAGGAGAAAATATTATAAATAAATATTTAACTGCAATTGGTGGAAATATTGCTATTGCTGCTTTAAAAGATTTAGAGATGAGTGGTTCTGCAAAAATTGATGGTGCTCCAATGGATTTTGCTGTAAGCCAAAAATATATTTTACCAAATTATTTTTCTATGTCAATGTCTGCTGGTGCAATGGTCTTATTTTCTCAATCTGCTAAAAATGGTGTTTATGTAAAATCTCAACAAGGACAAACAATTCCTGTTGAAGAAGATGAAAAAGAAGAATTAGATGAAGAAGCAAATTTTGTTAATGAAAATGTGTACTTAAAAAATAATTATAAATTTAACGTAAAAGGAATTGAAACAATTGATGCTAAAGAAGTGTATGCTGTAGAAATAACTTCGGCTAAAGGAAGAGTTTTTACAAATTACTACGAAGTTGAAAGTGGATTAAAAGTTAAAAATTCTCATATTGAAGATGCAGGTCCACAAGGAAAAATGAATTTATACACTACGTTTGGAAATTATAAAACTTTTAATGGAATTCAAGTTCCAACCGAAATTGTTTCTTTTGTTGGAGTTAAAATAACCATGAATATTAAAGATGTGAAAATTAATTCTGGCTTAAAGATTGAAGATATTAAGTAAAGTAAAAAGTAGAAAGTAAAAATTAAAAGTCCCGATTGCAAATTGTAATCGGGACTTTTTTGTTTGATATTTTTGATGATTGATATTTTAAAAGCATATAAAAGTTTAGACATTTTTATCAAGCCACTAATCTCTTGACTTTGATTATTAATGTTGGCCTATAATTTCATTGTCTAAACCTTGTGAGAGAATAGTCATAGCCTAATTTTTGTTGTCTAATTGTAAAATTTGATTGGTTTTTATTTTTTCCAATGAAAGCTATATAAGTTGTGTCAGGAAATGTAGGTTGCAAGTTTTGTTCACCATAAAAAATTGTTAAGACTCCTTTTTTTAGTTTCCAATTGAAGATCTCCAAAATTGTAGAATTATTTCCAACAGTACCCAATCCATTATAATTAAATGAAACTGTTGGGCAAACATTATATTGAGTCATAGTTCCCTTTCCAGATATTGAACACATACTCCAACTTCCATAAATATTTGTATTGTCAGTAATTTTTATTTCGGCTAAAACTGCTTGATTTTGGATGTCGATTTTTGTAGGATCAGAATTGCAAGAAATTATTGTGGCAAAAAATAATATAAATATTGTTTTCATTTTAACTATTTAGTCATTGTTCAACAAACTAGTATTAAATATATTCCTTCCTCGCAATGTCTCCTTTCAAAGTAAATGTGTGTAGCCTTGGGAATTTGTGAGTAAGGAATTGTTTAATATTTTCAATTGAAAGCTTTGGAAGTATGGATAGCAGCCAGTTGCCTTTTTGTTAATCAATAGAAATTACAATTTTTATTACCATTTTCTATTTCTTGTAATTATATTATTAATCCAACAGTCTGCGACTTTTGAGTTTCTTTTTGAAGATAAGTTCGATAAATAAATTGTTTTTCAACAAGAAAATAAAACAAAAACACAAGCCCTTGATTAATTACTCCAAAAAGGAGTCCATATATAGAGTTGTAATAAATAGCAATTGCATAAATTTGGATTTGTCCGATTCCATACATTGGGTTGCTAAAATATTTGTAAGGACCTGCAACTACAAAGTCAGAAATTCTTTTTCCTAAAAACATATCTTTCCAATAGTATATGGGAATCCCAACTACATAAGCAGACCAGATTTTAACACCTGTGCCAATTATAAATAAAAATGCAGCAAATAACATAGTGATTTGCACTGGAATAATTTCGAAGAAACTACTACCAGCTGAAGATTGACTAATAAAACTCAAACTAGCTGCGTTATGGAAAAATGCAAATGCAAGAAAAGCTTCATATACTAAATATGCTTTTTTCTCACCAAATAATTCAATTAGTTTTAAACGATAACCTTTTTCTGGAAGAACAAAAAAGACAAAGCCTAGATATATTACTGTGCTGAAAATAAAATAGATTATTGCATAGTTCACACTCTTAAACATTGTTTGAAAAAAAAGAACTGCCAAAATTGAACCGAACATAAAAAAATATCTTAGTAAGGACATATGTTCTGGTATGAATCCTGAAATAGATAATATGGTGTTAACTATTTTCTTGCTTACTTTCTTAATATTTTTCATAAACTGTATGAACTTTTTTTAAATTGTTCATTTTAAAATAAAATTAGCGAATCAGTTATAGCTTATATGTCAGTATTCATTTTTTTAGAACGAATTTGGCTTTATGATATAAGACTATTTTAGGGAAAGCTTTTATTTATTTTGTATAGGACTTTTCAAAAAAAAATTCTTTCAAATATAGGTCTTATAGTAGAGTATATATTTTTAAAATTTAAATCTCAAATTGAAAATAAATAGTCGAAAAATATTTAAATGGATTTTCTATAAATGCAACACACCAACTTTATATAAAGTATTGATAGGTTTATTATCCCAAAATAATTCAAAGTCTTCAAGCTCATTTGCCTCATAATCATCTTTAATTTCTTGAAGTGTATATATTTTAGAATTGTAAATAGAAAGTTTTGAAAGTATTGACAACAACCATCTCCCTTGTGTAGCATCAACTGAAATTTCTATTGTTTCTCTCTTAGTTTCAAAAAATAAATTTGCAACTTCCCATTGATTTCCTTTTTTAGATTTAGTAATAATTTTACAAATAGGAATCTTGCCAATATAAATAATTTTAGTTGTATTTTTTTGATTGAGCAATTCTATACTTTCTAAAACATTTGAAATATAATTTGGCTCAACAGAAGTTTTTGGGACTTTAAAATCGAACCATTTATGTAGTGGATAATCTAAACAAGTTTGGTGCATGAAATTGTGTAAAGATTTTTTTAATCCAAAACTAAATTCTTCATGATTTGTTCCTGTTTCATCAATATGTTCAACATCGTTATTAGCAAAAGTTATGGAAACTTCTTTGGCTTTTTTTACATTAAATTTTTCAGGTTCTAATCCAACAGGACTATGAGCTGTCATGGTAAACTGATGCCAAAAAGCAGATTGTAAAATTCCAGCTTCAAACATTTGTCGAACCATTTCTAAACTATCAATAGTTTCTTGTGTAGTTTGTGTAGGAAAACCATACATCAAGTATGCATGCACCATAATGCCAGCATCGGTAAGGTTTTTATTCACTTTGGCAACTTGAGAAACAGTAATTCCTTTTTGTATGAGTTGTAATAATCTATCACTAGCAACTTCTAATCCACCAGAAACGCCAATGCATCCAGACTCTCTAAGAAGTATGCATAAATCTCTAGTAAAACTTTTTTCAAAACGAATATTGGTCCACCAACTCACTACTAATTTTCTTTTTATAATTTCTACAGCAACAGCTTTCATTAATGCAGGTGGTGCTGCTTCATCAACAAAATGAAAACCATTATTCCCAGTTTGTTTTATCAATTCTTCCATTCTATCACAAATCAAGTTTGCAGTAATAGGTTCGTAAATTTTTATATAGTCTAAACTAATATCACAAAAAGTACATTTTCCCCAATAACAACCATGAGCCATGGTAAGTTTGTTCCATCTTCCATCACTCCATAAACTATGCATGGGATTAATAACTTCTAAAGCATTGATGTATTGATCTAAAAACAAATCATTATAATCTGGGGTGCCAACTTCATGTTGTTTATAATCGGTACATGAAGAATTGTTGATATAAATTATTTGATTATTCTCT
>JANOVK010000038.1:0-3631 GCA_031417315.1 Chitinophagaceae bacterium
CCTAAAGGAATTCCTCTACCATAATCACGAATGATAACAGTTTTTTGAGTTAATGTTACATCTACATGTCTACCATAACCCATAGTATGTTCATCAATACAATTATCTATTACTTCTTTAACTAATACATAAATACCATCATCAGCTGCAGAACCATCACCTAGTTTGCCAATATACATACCTGGGCGTAAACGAATGTGTTCTTTCCAATCGAGGCTTTTAATATCTGCTTCGGTATAATTTGATTGTGCCATAATTTCTTTACTCATTCAATTTTTTAAAATATTACTGAGTTTGTTGCAATGTAAATGATATGTTATATAAAAATTATAATGTGGAAAATATTATTCTTCAAATAGTAAAGCCACTACAAAAGCAGTGGCTTTACAAAATAGTGATATTATAATTAAGTTAATTTGGCTTTTAAATTATTATCTAAAGCATCTAAAAATTCTTCGGTATATAAATAATGTTCTCCATGATTTACTTTATTCCCATGAATACAAACGGCTAAATCTTTTGTCATTTTGCCACTTTCAACAGTTTCAATGCAAACTTGCTCTAAGGCATGGCAAAAATTAATTAGTTCTTTATTGCCATCTAACTTTCCTCTAAACTCTAAGCCTCTGGTCCATGCAAATATTGAGGCAATTGGATTTGTTGATGTTGGTTTACCTTTTTGGTGTTCTCTGTAATGACGAGTAACAGTGCCATGTGCAGCTTCAGCTTCCATAATTTTTCCATCAGGTGTAACTAAAGTAGAAGTCATTAAACCCAAGCTACCAAACCCTTGTGCCACAGTATCACTTTGAACATCTCCATCATAATTTTTACAAGCCCATACAAAATTGCCATTCCACTTTAAGGCACTTGCAACCATATCATCAATTAAACGATGCTCGTAAGTAATGCCAACTTCTGCATATTTTGCTTTGAATTCGTTTTGATACACTTCTTCAAAAATATCTTTAAATCTTCCATCATATTTTTTAAGAATGGTATTTTTTGTGGAAAGATATAAAGGCCATTTCTTCTGTAATGCAGTATTAAAGCAACTTCTGGCAAATCCAAAAATACTTTCATCTGTATTATACATGGCTAATGCAACTCCATCACCTTTAAAATTAAAAACTTCAAATTCTTGAATTGTTCCATCTTCACCTTCAAATTTTACAGTAAGTTTTCCTTTGCCTTTTGTAACAAAATCTGTTGCTCTATATTGATCACCAAAAGCATGTCGACCAATACAAATGGGTGCTGTCCAATTAGGAACTAAGCGAGGTACATTTTTACAAACAATGGGTTCTCGAAAAACAGTTCCGTCTAAAATATTTCTAATGGTTCCATTTGGGCTCTTCCACATTTGTTTTAGCTTAAACTCCACTACCCTTTCTTCATCAGGTGTAATGGTTGCACATTTAATTCCTACACCATACTGTTTAATAGCATTTGCAGCATCAATTGTAACTTGGTCGTTGGTTTCATCTCTAAATTCCATACCCAAATCATAATACTTAATATCTAATTCCAAATAAGGTAAGATTAATTTGTCTTTTATGAATTTCCAAATGATTCTAGTCATCTCATCACCATCTAATTCAACAACAGGATTAACAACTTTAATTTTTTCTGACATATTTTTAGCTTTAATTTTAAGATTGATGCAAATGTAATGTTTGAATTTATTATTTACTTTTAGAATATCTCAAAAAAATAATCTATGAAAAAAATAAAATTATTTCTCTTCACCATTTCTATTTCTATAACTTTTTTTTGTGCAAGCAGTCAACCAATTCAACAAAAGAAGATCGACCATTTCAATTACGAAATTACGAAAACTGCAAATTACACTAAAGGCTCAGTAGCCTGTGCTCATCCATTAGCATCTTTATATGGCGTTCAAATGATGCAACAAGGAGGAAATGCATTTGATGCAGCTATTATAACTCAATTAGTTTTAGCTGTGGTTTATCCTGCTGCAGGAAATCTTGGTGGAGGTGGATTTATAGTGGCTAAAACAAAAAATAAATATGTTGCATTAGATTATAGAGAAACTGCTCCAAAAAAAGCTTTTGAGAAAATGTATTTAGATGAAAACGGAAATCCAATTATACAGAATTCACAAAGAGGGCCTTTAGCAAGTGGGGTTCCTGGAACAATTGCTGGAATTTTTGAAATTCAGCCCTTTGCAAAATTGCCATTTAAAAAATTAATCCAACCTGCAATTGATATTGCTGAAAAAGGTTTTGCCATTACTGAAAGAGAAGCCAATAGTTTAAATAGATTAAAAGAAACTTTTGAAAAAAATAATCATCATAAAACAGCATTTCAAGTAAAAACAAAGTGGCAAAAAGGTGATACATTAATTCAAACAGAACTAGCAAATACTTTAAAACGTATTAGAGATAATGGTAAGAAAGGATTTTATGAAGGTGCAACTGCAGATTTTATTGTAAGTGAAATGAAACAAGGAAATGGTATTATTTCAAAAGAAGATTTAAAAAATTATAAAGCAGCATGGCGAAAACCATTAATAACATCTTACAAAGGATATGAAATTATTGGAATGCCACCACCAAGTAGTGGAGGAATTATACTTGCCCAATTATTAAAAATGGTTGATAATAGAAATTTATCTAACAATAATTATGGAACAACAGAAAGTGTTCAGTTAATGATTGAAGCAGAAAGAAGAGCATATGCTGATAGAGCTGAACATATGGGAGATCCAGATTTTGTAAAAGTGCCAGTAACTACATTATTAAGTGATAAATATTTGAAAAAAAGAATGATTGATTATGATAGCACTAAAGCATCATTAAGCAAAAATATTTCTGCAGGAAAAATAAATGAAAGTGAAGAAACCACACATATTAGTATTGTAGATAAAGAAGGCACCATGGTTTCTATTACAACAACTTTAAACGATTCTTATGGTTCAAAAACTGTTGTTGGTGGTGCAGGTTTTATTTTGAATAATGAAATGGATGATTTTAGTGTTAAACCTGGAGTACCTAATTTATATGGAGCAATTGGTGGAAAAGCAAATGCCATTGCACCCAATAAAAGAATGTTGAGTAGCATGACACCTACCCTAGTTTTAAAAAACAAAAAACCTTTTTTAGTTGTTGGCACACCAGGTGGAACAACTATTCCAACTTCAGTTTTTCAGAGCATTGTAAATATTGTTGATTTTAATTTATCGGCAAGTGATGCTATTAACCTTCCAAAATTTCATCATCAATGGTTGCCTGATGAAGTTTATTTTGAAAAAGGATTTAATCAAACAACCACAGACCAACTTTCAAAAATGGGCTATACCATTAAGTTTAGAGATGCTATTGGAAGGGTTGAATTACTTAAAATCTACAATAAAATAATTGAAGCAGTTGCTGATAAAAGAGGTGATGATTCAGTTGCTGGTTGGTAGATTAATATTGTTGAACAATTATCATATTAGTGTATAGTTTATACTATTTTTTAAAAAATAATAAGTGCAAAAAAAAATAGAAAATAATTTTTCAAGTTTAGTCAATGTCGAACTGGTGCACAGTGGCGATGATTATTTTCAAAGATTATTAAATATTATTTCAAACGCCCAAACAGAAATTCATCTTCAAACTTATATCTT
>JANOVK010000039.1:0-7861 GCA_031417315.1 Chitinophagaceae bacterium
CATAATAAAAAAGATTTAGATAAGTTGAAGTCGGTAGCAATTGATTATTTTAATGAGATAAGAGAAAGCCAAACTCTAGCATATAATCTACGCTCAACTATTAAAGAACGATTTATTATTAATAATTATGAAGTTATTGGAAAAGGGATTGTTGAAAATGATAACAAAGGCAAAGTAAAGTTTGTTGGTAATTTCGAATTTTATTTCGAAAATGGCTCTGTTAAAGCAAAAGGAAATTATAACAATGATGGGCAAAGAAATGGACCTTGGGAATTTTATTATGATGATGGAACACTTAAAGAAAAAACAAATTTTGTTGAAGGAAAAGCACAAGGCATTTCAGAAAATTGGTACGACAATAGTGTACTCCATATTAGAGCAAATTATGCTGATGATAAAGAAAATGGAGGATATACAAGTTGGTTTTATAATGGATTAAAAAAAGAAGAAGAAAATTATTTAAATGGAGAAACCATTGGAGATTTTACATATTATAATAAATATGGCAACAAAGTATCATCAGGAAAATATGTAGACAAAAAAGTAGAAGGGAAATTAAAAAAATATTACGATAATGGAGCAGTAGAATCAATTACCTTATACGAAAAAGGAATTGCAAATGGGCAATATAAAAGTTTCTACGAAAATGGCAAGGATAAAGAAGAAGGAAATTTTATTAATGATAAAAGAGATGGAGTTTGGAAAACTTTATTTGAAAGTAAAAAACTTAACAAACAATATAATTACGTTAATGGAGAAATGGATGGTGAACAAATTGATTATTTTGAAAATGGCAAGATATCTCAAAAACGCAATTTTAAAAATGGAAAATTAGAAGGAAAAGTTGAAGATTTTGATGAAGATGGAATTGTTTATTGCGAAACAATTTTTGAAAAAAATAGATTAAGAGATATTAAATTTTTCGATAAAAAAGGAAATATAATTGCTAATACAACTAGCCGACGTGGAAATGCAAATATAATTTTCTACGATGAACTAGGAAATAAAACAAGTGAAGGATATTATACAAAAGAGGGGCTAAAAGATGGACCATTTATTTATTACTATGCTAATGGTAAAAAGAATCTTGACATTGAATATAAAAATGGTTTAACAAATGGAATGAGAGTAGAATATTATTTAAATGGAATTAAAAAAAGTGAATGTAACTATACCAATGATGAGGCTGATGGTTATTATAAAGAATGGAATATTAATGGGGTATTAATAGAAGAAGGATGGTTTAAAGATGGCAAAAGACAAGGTACACATTTTTACTATAACCAACTTGGAATTCTTACTTATAAACAATATTATTTAAATAATACACTTTATGGAATTGCTGAATTTTATTTGCCAAATGGCAAACTAGATTATACAACTTATTCAGAGTATAATTGGTTGAAAGAAATTACACAATTTGACTCTACAGGTAAAGAAATCTCTTATATGAATAGCCCACAAGGAAATGGAAAATTTAAGTGGAAATATTATAATGGAACAACAAATATTGATGCTAATTTCAAGAATTTTTTCAAAAATGGAACTTACACAGTTTATTATGCAAACGGAAAAGTTGATAAACAAATGTTTTATAAATTGGGCTCATTAGATAGTATTTATAATACGTATCACGAAAATGGTGTTCTTGAACTTTCTGGATTTTATAAAAATGAAAAAAGCGATGGCATCTGGAAATATTATTACGATAATGGACAATTCCATTATCAAGAAAATTATATAAACGGATTAGAAGAAGGATTGCAAACTGTATATAATGAAGACGGAACAAAGGATAAAGAAATGAATTATAAAAATGGAATGCTTGATGGTGATTACAAATTTTTTGCTGATAATGGTACCCTTGCAGGAATTTTAATTTACAAAAAAGGTGAACTAGTTTCTTATACTTATGAAGATAAAGATGGTAAATTAATAGCCCCAATTCTACTACCCAATGGTTCGGGAAAAATAAATTGCTTTTTTAAAAATGGCAAACCATCAATTATTACAGAAGCTGAATTAAGTTACATTATTGGAGCCAGAACTTTATATTTTACAAATGGAAATATTTATGTTTCTGGACAAAGAAAATATGGTAATGATGATGGGGTAAAAAAAATATATTATTTAAATGGAAATGTTGAAAAAGAAGAAAATTATTTAGTTGGTAAATTACATGGAAATGTAAAAAAATATTTTTCGAATGGCAAAATAAAAACAGATGAAAATTATTACACTGGTATTAAGCATGGTACTTTTAAAACTTTCGATCAAACCGGTAAATTATTAAATACTCAAACCTATAATTACAGCCATTTAACAACTACACAATAAATGAACATAAAAAAATTATTAATAATTCTAATTTTTTGGGGTAATTTTTATCAATCAAAATCGCAAACAGTTGATGAATTAACTGTAAAATACAAAGGCCATTTGGCTGCTTTCACAAAATATAATGAAACCGTAAATATTAAGTTTAAAAATGATATTTTAATTGCAGAAAGTGAAGAAGAAAAAGAATTCATGATTTTAGATGAAAAAGCTATTGGATTATATAATAAACATAAAGTCTATCATAGTAGTTTTTGCGAAATGAAAAGTGTTGATGCTTATACAATAGTTCCAGATGGAAGTAAGAAAGGAAAAAAAATTAAGGTAACTGATTTTAAAACACAAGACTCTCATAGTAACTCTGTTTTTTATGATGATAGTAAAGAAACAGGTTTCGATTTTCCTCAAACAGTTAAAGGTGCAATTTGTAATGTAACTGCCAACATGTTTTATAAAGATATTCATTTACTTCCTGTATTTTATTTTTCATCTTATGTACCTGTAGAGCAATTTAAATTTTTAGTTTCTGCACCAGAAAATGTAGAATTAAAATACATTTTAAAAAATAATGAAAAAAATATTATTTCAGTAAATCAATATCAAAAAGGAAGTACAAACTATTGGGAGTTTACTGCAAAAAATGCTTTGCCTATTGATCGTTTGGGAGGTTCCCCTTCTGCAGCTTATTTCGAACCTCATGTAATAATTCATGTTGCATCTTATACTAAATCATCAGAAAAAACGAATGTACTTTCTAATGTTGAAGATTTATATAAATGGAATTATTCTTTTACAACAAATATCAACAAAGAGCCTTCATCAATTTTAAAAAACTTAGCCGATAGCTTAACAAATGGAATTAAAACTGATAAAGAAAAAGCATTGAAAATTTATCAATGGGTGCAATCAAATATTAAATATGTTGCCTTTGAAGATGGACTAGAAGGCTTTACACCTCGACAAGCTTTAGATGTTTGCTTAAAACGTTATGGTGATTGTAAGGATATGAGTAGCCTTATTACTTCTCTTTTAAAAATTGTTGGCATAAAAGCCTATTATACTTGGATTGGTACTAATCACATTCCTTATACTTATACAGAAGTTTTTTTACCTATTACCGATAACCACATGATATCAACTGCAAATATTGATGGTAATTGGTATTTTTTAGATGGTACAGATCCCAATTGTATTTTTGGTTTTCCATCAAAAAGTATTCAAGGTAAACAAGCATTAGTGGGCATTACAAGCTCAGAATATAAAATTCTAGACGTGCCTATAATTGAAGCTTCAAGAAATGTTTCCATAGATAGTACTTTTATTAATATTACAGATAATGGAATAAAAGGAAAATCAAGTATAAATTATTTTGGCTATTATGGAGTAGATGTATGGAATAGATTACAATATAAATCTGGAGATGAGGAAAAAGATTATGTTAAAGCAAGATTGGAAAAAGCAAGTAATAAATTTATTTTAGGAGATTATCAAATAAAAAAAGTAGATAATAATACAAAACAAATAAACCTTTCAGCACACTTTGAATTACCAAACTATAGTAAAAAAATTGTTGATGAAATATATATAAATCTAAATTTTGATAAATTTTATTCGGGTTCAAGTATTGACACACAACTTATAAAAGTTCCTTTACAAAATGAGTATGGTTATACAAAAAAACAATATACTGAACTTGAAATTCCTGAGGGTTACGAGGTTTCGTATAAACCTAATAATTTTAAATTAAATAATTCAATTTTCGATTTTGATATAAAGTACTTTATAAGCCAAAAAAAATTAATAACAACACAAGAAATTGTTTACAAACCATTATTAATACAGGCATTCGAGTATCCAATATGGAATGCATCAATTCAAAAAATTAATTCTTATTTTAAAGAACAAGTTGTTTTAAAAAAAAATAATACAAAATAAATTTCATGAAATTATTCACTTTATTACTTTCAATTATAATTGCAGGTAATGCTTTTACTCAAACAGTTCCCTATAGCAATGAACTTCCATGGCAATCAAAACCAACTTTACATACTGTTGCAAACGAAAACAAATCAGCCGATGCTGTTATATTAAATGATGTTAGAATTATTGAATATATAATGACTGAAAAAGAGATTTATTTAAATAAAAGTTACTATAAACTTTTAAAAGTTCAATCTGATAAAGGAATAGAAATGTATAATAAAATATATCTTCCAGTATATAGAAATTCTGAAATATTAAATTTAAAAGCACGAGTTGTTTTGGCAACAGGAAAAGTAATTGATGTGCCTTCATCAAAAATTAAAGAAACAGAAGAAGAAGGACAAAAATATAAATTGTTTGCACTAGAAGGGATAGAAAAAAATGCTGAAATAGAATATTCTTATACTTTAAAAATTGCTGCATCATTTTTTGGAACCGAAGTTTTTCAATCAATGTCAGCAGCAGTTGAAAAAGCTTCTATGGTAATCATAGCACCAGATCATTTAGTGTTTGAAGCAAAAGGATTTAATGGCATCACCTCTCAAAAAGATACACTAGTAAATAAATACAGATATGTAACTGCTCAAGCAACCAACCTTAAAGAATTAAATGATGAAAAATATGCATTAGTTAAACCATACCAAACACGAGTAGATTTTAAATTAAGTTATAATTTATCAAAAAATTATGATGTTGAATTATATACTTGGAAAGAGTTTGCAAGAAAAGTTTATACAAATAACACAACTATCACAGATAAAGAAAAAAAATATCTCGATAAAATTATTAAATCGATGAGTTTTCTTACAGACAAAACCGATGAGGCAACTATTTGTAAAATTGAAGATTTTATAAAAACTAATTTTAATATAGATAAAGAATTATTTGGTGATAATGGAATGGATATAGAAAGAATTTTTGCTACAAAAAATGCCTCTGACGATGGAATTACAAGATTGTTTGTAAATATTTTTGAAACTATAGGAATAAAATATCAAATCGTTTTTCCAAGTACACGAAACCGTTTTCCAATTGATGAAGAATTAGAAAATTGGACGAGAGCAGAAAACACTTTAATCTATTTTCCTTTAACCGGAAAATTTATTTCTCCAAACGATATTTCGTATCGCTATCCATTTGTTGAACCTTATGATGCTGGCACAAGAGGTTTATTTTTAAAAGGCACTGTAGTTGGAACTTTAAAAACTGCAGTGGGCGTTTTTAATGATATTCCATTAGAAGTTTTTGAAAAAAATAATCAAAATATGGAAGTTGAAGCTTCATTTGATAATGATTTAGATTCGGTAACCATGAATTCTAAACAAATTCTATCGGGTTATGCTGCTGCAAATTATAGACCTATTTATACTTTTATGTCGAAAGACAAACAAGAACAAACAACAAAAGAAATTTTAAAATCTGTTGGCAAAAGTAGTAACGTAATTAAAATGGAAGTTACCAATACCGCATTAACTGACTTTAACGATAATAAACCACTTGTAATAGCAGGAACCATTCGTTCTGGTGACTTGATTGAAAAAGCCGGCAATAAATTATTATTTAAAGTTGGCGAAATTATTGGGCAACAAGTAGAAATGTATCAAGAAAAACCAAGGGTTTTACCAATAGATATGCAATTTCCAAATTCACAGAACCGAAACATTAAATTAACTATTCCCGAAGGATATATTATAAAAAACTTGAAAGATTTAAACATTGATATTTCTTTTAAAAAAAATGAAGTTACATCTTGTGGTTTTGAATGCAGTTATAGTTTAGTGGGTAGCTTATTAGAAATAAAAATAAATGAATTTTATAAAGAAATTAATTATCCGTTAAGCGATTTCGAGAATTTTAAAAAAGTAATTAATGCTTCGGCCGATTTTAATAAAGTAGTATTAGTATTAGAAAAAAAGTAGCTGATTTATTTTTCAGCATTTTTAATTGATGAATTCATTCTAATTTATGTAACTTTTAAGTATAGTAGACAATCTTTCTTGTTAAGAAAACATTTCTACTTATCTAAAATTAATAATACAAATTCCGTTTCTGACATTTTAGCACAAAAAACTGAGTGGCATAATGGTTGACTATAATAAGTTGAATTAAAAAAAATAAAATGGGAAAGATTATTGGAATTGATTTAGGTACAACAAACAGTTGTGTTAGTGTTATGGAAGGCAACGAACCAGTTGTTATTGCTAACGAAGAAGGAAGAAGAACCACTCCATCGGTTGTTGGTTTTTTAAAAAATGGAGAACGTAAAGTAGGTGATCCTGCAAAACGTCAAGCCATTACTAATCCTCACAACACCATCTCAAGTGTTAAACGTTTTATGGGAAGAAAGTTCGATGAAGTAACTGAAGAAATTAGTCATTGGAGTTATAAAGTTGTAAAAGGCGACAATAATACAGTTCGAGTTGATATTGATGGCAGATTGTACACCCCACAAGAAATTAGTGCAATGGTGTTACAAAAAATGAAAAAAACTGCTGAAGATTATTTAGGAACTGAAGTTACAGATGCAGTAATTACTGTACCTGCTTATTTTAACGATGCACAAAGACAAGCAACAAAAGAAGCTGGTGAAATTGCAGGTTTAGTAGTTAAACGTATAGTTAATGAGCCAACTGCAGCTGCATTAGCTTATGGACTTGATAAAAAAGGGCAAGATCAAAAAATTGCAGTATTCGATTTAGGTGGTGGAACTTTCGATATTTCTATCTTAGATTTAGGAGATGGAGTATTTGAAGTTAAATCTACCAATGGAGATACCCACTTAGGTGGTGATGATTTTGATAAAGTAATAATGGATTGGTTGGCTGCAGAATTTAAAAAAGATGAAGCTATTGATTTATATAAAGACCCAATGGCTTTACAACGATTAAAAGAAGCATCAGAAAAAGCAAAAGTTGAATTAAGTTCATCTAGCGAAACAGAAATTAATTTGCCCTATATTACTGCAGTTGATGGTGTTCCAAAACACTTAGTAAAAAAATTAACTCGTGCAAAATTCGAAGCACTTGCAGATAAATTATTTGAACGTTGTTTAAAACCTTGTGAAGTTGCATTAAAAGATGCTGGTTATTCCACTTCTCAAATCGATGAAATTATTTTGGTTGGAGGTTCTACTCGTATTCCAAAAGTTCAAGAAATTGTAGAAAAATTCTTTGGTAAAAAACCAAATAAAGGAGTGAATCCAGATGAAGTTGTTGCACTTGGTGCAGCCATTCAGGGTGGTGTTTTAACAGGAGAAGTAAAAGATGTGTTGTTATTAGATGTTACCCCTTTAACCTTAGGTATTGAAACTATGGGTGGAGTGTTAACGCCAATGATACCAAGCAATACAACCATACCTACAAAAAAGACAGAAGTATTTTCTACTGCATCAGATAATCAACCTGGTGTTGAAATTCATGTGTTGCAAGGCGAAAGACCTATGGCTACTCAAAACAAAAGTTTAGGTAAATTTAATTTAGCAGATATTCCTCCAGCACAACGTTGAGTTCCTCAAATTGAAGTAACATTTGATATTGATGCT
>JANOVK010000040.1:0-3189 GCA_031417315.1 Chitinophagaceae bacterium
GCAGGGCTTAGAAACCAGCTTTCGCTGAAGGCGTTGGGTTCGGCGGCATCCGCCGCCAGATCATCCCACGCTAGCTTCAAGGCGTCATCTACCACCTCTCGCCAGCCATCCAGCCGGTGAACCAGCTTACCCGCTCCATCGTCAAAAATGATCGCCCTCGACGCCACGCCGCCCCTTTACGCAATTAGGTCCAGCGTAGGGCTTAGCGGCAGGCAGCAAATAAATTGCTAACGCCTACAAAAAAGGCCGCCATCCTATGGGGAGAGCGGTCTTTTTGATAATGGCTGGCGTTTATTTCGACGCGACCTTCACGGTGACCGGCACGGGCTTGTCGGTATCAGTCGCGATAAAGGCCGGGTTATAGGTACCAAGCCACTTTTCCGCTTCCTCAATCCACTGGATGTGCACATCGTCATAAGGAAGATTATGCGTACCCTGCTTTTGTTCGATGTACCGGAAATCAACGCCTTCCTTCTTGCCCGAAGATTTCAATCGCGACACCAAAGTGCGCGATTGCTCGAGAGGAATTCGACGGTCGCGCGCTGCTGCAACAATAAGGATCGGAGCCCATTTGCCATCGGTGTTATGTGCCGACGAAATGCCACGCGGGTCGTTCGAGGTCGCTTGAAATCCCGAGCTGAACTTACCGAGATTTTTCTTGTCCCATGCTGTCATCAGCGGAAAATCATAAACCCCTGCACCGGCAATTGCACATTTCCAGACATCCGCATCGCGTTGCGCGCCGCGAGCCGCTGCATAACCGCCATATGACCAACCCATGATGCATGCGCGTTTCGGATCGATAATGCCTTTCTGGCCGTACACCGTAAGCAAGTCGTTCAGATCGTCCTGCATCTTTACGCCATAGCCATCCGGCTTGCGACCGGCTTCCTCGAATTCTTTGCCGTATCCGCCCGATCCGCGGTAGTTCGGCTGAATAACCACATAGCCCGCTTCTGCCAAAGGCTGTGACCAAGGCTCATTGCGATCGACCGCAGAAATAGCTCCAAACGGCCCACCATGCGGCATGATAACCACCGGAAGATTTTTTCCGGTACGATGACGCGGATAGGTAACGACCGCCTGCAATTTCATGCCGTCACGTGCGGTATACCATTCAGCCTTGACCGGATTCAGCGGTGTGTCTTTTAGCATGATGCTGCGCCAGTTCAGCAAACTGACATTGCCCGATTTCAAATCATAAAGATAAAAACCGTTATTCTTGGAGGTTCCGCCGACTTGCAACACCGCCTTGCTTTCGTTGCGTGCGACGCTGACCAGTTCGACTTGCCCTTTGCCGAACAATTCCTCGGCAACGCCAACGAGTTCTTTATAAAATGGATCAGTATATACGGCGTTATATTCTCCATCGAAGGTTGTGTAGCCGATGACGCCCGTGCCGTCGCGATTAGGGATGATTCCACCGACGTCGAAGCCAGCGGTCTGAAAGATTGGCTCTCCCAGTGTCATGGTTTTAACGTCCATTTTATAAACTTTGGAAAAGCCGTCCTTTCTTGATGTCGCATAAGCTGTGTCGGTACCGGGCAAGAAAATTTGTGGCTCGGGCAAACCGCCAGTAAACTGGTCCACTTCGTGCAACACCGTTTTCAGATTTTCCTTTGGCGTTGACCGGTACATCATGCGGAGCTTGCCCGTGTCGCCGTCTCCGCTAAATCCAGCGCGAACGACACCGGCGCTATCCGCCACCCATCCCGATACCTCGGGGTTGATGTTTTGCACGACTTTAAATTTGCCAGTGCGCAGATCTACCAAGACGACTTCCGGACGATTGTAACGTTCGTTATTGGTGTTGGTAATTGTCCGTTCCAGCAGTAACTCGCCTTTGTCGTGATCGATACGCAAAATGCTGGAAGCGCTGCCACCTGCGCCGTCCCATGCCAGCTGCACCAACTTACCGGTCGCGACATCGTAAGATACCAGTCTGCTAAACGCTTGTGGGCCCGACCCCAGGTCCTCGGTCATCGCAACATCGACAACGAGATGCCCACTGCCGGCCCAACGATAGGTGCCAACAGTGCGGTCGCCAGAATCGCGAGCATCCTCGCCAGCCATTACTATTGCTGGCTTTGCTCCCGGCTTGGTGAGATCAAGAATCGCTAGCACCGCCTGACCATTGTCGTTCATCAGATACGCCATCAAATTGCCATCGCCCGACAACCGTGGCGTACCCATATTTGGCTTTTTAACGAAAACACCCGTCGCAAAACGACCCTTTGCCTCTGTCTCTTGAGCATATGCAGGGGCGGCAGTTGCGACCCACCCGGTTGTCAATGCACTGGCGACCATGAAAGCCGCAAACACTCTATTCCTCATTACTTAAGCTCCCCAGCAAAAATACTGTAGCGGACTATATCTGGACGCTTAAACAACGCAATACAGGTGTTTGATGGAAACGGGCATTTTCGACGAACTGCATGTCAATTTACAACGAAAAACCCCGCCGGAATTGCTACCGGCGGGGCTTTATTGGATAAACCGAACTGGTCGCTTACATGCCGTTGGCCAAAGCCGCCAAGAGCAAGAGCGCCACGATGTTAGTGATCTTGATCATCGGGTTGACGGCTGGACCTGCGGTGTCCTTGTAAGGATCACCCACAGTGTCGCCGGTGACGGCTGCCTTATGGGCTTCTGAACCCTTGCCGCCGTGGTTGCCATCTTCGATGTATTTCTTGGCATTGTCCCATGCGCCGCCGCCCGAGGTCATCGAGATCGCAACGAACAGACCGCCGACGATCACACCCAAGAGCAGCGCGCCCAAGGCCGCAAAGCCCTGTGCGGGGCCAGCGACCCAGCTGATTACATAATAAACCGCGATGGGTGCCAGAACCGGCAACAACGAAGGCAGGATCATCTCGCGGATCGCAGCCTTGGTGACCAAGTCAACGGTGCGTGCATAATCGGGCTTCGACGTGCCGTCCATGATGCCGGGGTTGCTCGCGAACTGGTCGCGAACGTCCTTCACCACTTCGCCGGCTGCCTTGCCCACTGCGGTCATGCCCATTGCTCCGTAGAGATATGGCAACAGCGCACCGAGCAGCAGGCCGACGATGACATAAGGGTTCATCAGGGTGAAATCGACGCCGCGTTCAGCAAGGCCGAGCTTTTCCGAATAAAACGCCAAGTCAGCCGTGTAAGCACCGAACAGCACCAGCGCCGCCAAAGCCGCCG
>JANOVK010000041.1:0-4064 GCA_031417315.1 Chitinophagaceae bacterium
CAACAAACCAAGTGGGAGAGCACTGCTAAGTAGTTCCAATGAACCATTCCAAAGCAATTTTTTTAGATAGAGATGGCGTGATTAATCAACCTGTTGTTAAAGAGGGTAAACCTTATCCTCCTGCAACAATTAAAGAATTAATTTGGGTAGATGGTGTTGCTGAAGGGTTACAATTACTAAAAGATGCAGGTTATTTGTTGTTTGTAGTAACCAATCAGCCAGATGTTGCAAGAGGCACAACTTTTCAATCTACAATTGATGAAATTCATCAACACATATTAAAAGTTCTTCCAATTGATGAAGTGTTTTGTTGCTTTCATGATGATAAAGACAATTGCAATTGCCGAAAACCAAAGCCAGGAATGATTTTGAATGCTGCTGAAAAATGGAATGTAGATTTAAAACAATCATTTTTAGTTGGCGATAGATGGAGAGATGTTGAAGCTGGAAAAGCTGCAGGTGTAAAAACAATTTTAATAGATTACAATTACAACGAAAAAAAAGTAGTTGCTGATTTTTGCACAACTAATTTTGCAGCAGTAACTAATTATATTTTAAATACAAACACATAATGACAAGAGTTGAAAAATTGAAAGTGAAAATATTTGCTGATGGAGCAGATAAAGAAGGCATGTTAGAAATGTATGCTAAGCCTTTTATTAAAGGGTTAACTACAAATCCAACCCTAATGAAAAAAGCAGGTATTACAAATTACGAAGCTTTTGCAAAAGATATTTTAACTGTAATAAAAAATAAACCCATTTCGTTTGAAGTTTTTTCTGATGACCTAAATGAAATGAAAAGACAGGCATTAAAAATTGCTTCTTGGGGCGAAAACGTATATGTAAAAATTCCAATTACTAATACTCAAAAAGTAGCAACCTATAGTTTAGTTAATGAATTAGCAAAAGAAGGTGTGAAATTAAATATTACTGCTATCATGACTTTAGAACAAGTAGAAAATGTGGTTGCCAATCTTCAACAAAATGTTGCCTCTTATGTTTCAGTTTTTGCTGGACGTATAGCAGATACTGGTGTAGATCCAGTTCCTTTAATGAAACAATCTGTTGAAATACTTTCTTCAAATGCAGCAGCAGAATTAATTTGGGCAAGCCCAAGAGAATTATTAAATATTTTTCAAGCAGATGAAATTGGTTGTCAGGTTATCACTGTAACAAACGATATCTTAAAGAAACTTTCATTAGTTGATTACGATTTAGCTGAATATTCTTTAGATACTGTTAAGATGTTTTATAATGATGCTTCTAATGCTGGATTTCAGCTTTAAAAAGTCTAAATGCAAGCAATAATTTTAGCTGGTGGATTTGGAACAAGGTTGCAAACTGTAATAAAACATCAACCCAAAGTTTTAGCAGAAGTAAACGAAAAACCTTTTCTGTATTGGCTTATAAAGCACTTGCAAAAAAAAGGAGTTGAAAATTTTGTTTTTTCATTAGGCTATTTACACAATCAGGTTGAATTATTTTTGCAAAAAGAATTTTCAACTTTGCAATACAAATGTGTAGTGGAAGATGAGCCTTTGGGTACAGGGGGTGCTATAAAAAAATGTATACCTAAAATTGTTGAAGAGAATTTTTTAGTTGTAAACGGAGATACCTTTTTTGATTTCAATTTGCAAAACCTGAATGAATTTTTTTCTAAAACAAACTCCGATTGTACCATTGCATTAACACCTATGGAAAACTTTGACAGATATGGTTCAGTGGCAATTGATGAGTTTAATAATATTTATCAGTTTAACGAAAAAAAATATTGCAAAAAAGGATTTATTAGTACTGGAATTTTAATTTTAAAAAAATCTACATTTTTAAATTCTACAAAAAAATTGCCACAAAATTTTTCGTACGAAAAAGATTTTTTAGAACCTAATATTTCTAAACTAAAAGTAACTGGATATATTTCTAATGGATATTTTGTAGATATTGGAATTCCAGAAGATTATTATAAGGCGAATAATGAGTTAAAAAATATTGTTTTGTAGTTTAATGAGTAGTAGTAAAATTAGTGTTGTAGCAATTTTAAATCGTTTAGATATTGGTGGCACAGCTATGAATACTTTTCCATTGATGAATGGGCTAATAGAAAATTTTAATGTTTCTATTTTATATGGAGATAGAGATAGTGATGCTTCTGTTATTAGTTATTATCAAGTTAATTATCCTCATGTAAACATTGTTCCAATTAAATATTTAAACAAATCGTATAATATTTTTCACGACCTTTTGGCGATTTTAATAGTTAGAAATTGGCTTAAGAAAAACAATATTCAAATTGTACATACACATGGTTCAAAAGCTGGATTTGTAGGCAGAATCGCAGCATATTTTTCTAAATCTAAAATCAAAATACATACCTATCATGGTCATTTTTTTCATTCATATTTCGGGAAAATAAAAACAAGATTATTTATTTTATTAGAACGTGGGTTGGGTAAAATAACAACAAGTGTAATATGTTTAAGTAATAGCCAACAAAATGAAATTTGCAATGTTTATAAAATTGTATCAGCTAAAAAATCAAACATCATTCCGTTAGGAATAGAAACTACAACTTTTTTAAATGATAAAGAAAGTAAACGAAAAATTTTTCGACAAAAATATAAACTAACAATTAATCAAATTGCAATAGGAATTATTGGCAGAATTGCACCCATAAAAAATCATCATTTATTTATAGATATTGCAATTAGCTTGTTAAAGAAAAATTATTCTCATGTAATTTTTTTTATTGTAGGAGACGGTGAGTTATCAAATACTATTAAAAAATATTTAACAACACAATTAAAATTTCATTTTGGCAATACAAATTATATAAATCATTTTGTTTTTACATCATGGTATACAGAAATAGCTGAAGTTCATAATGGATTAGATATTGTTGTATTAACTTCATTAAACGAAGGAACTCCACTCTCAATAATTGAAGCACAAGTTACAGGAAAGCCAGTTGTAGTAACCAATGCAGGAGGAACTTCTGAAACATTGCTGAATAACAAATCAGGTTTTGTAATTGAAATAGGTAACCAAAAAATGTTCGAAAGAGATTTATGTAAATTAATTGATGATGAAAATTTACGACATCAATTTGGTGAAAAAGCAATTGAATTTGCGGGCAAACAATTTTCTTTGCTTAAACAAATCGAAGAAACAAAATCATATTATAATAAATTATTAGCTGTTTAAAAAATGAAAAATATTTTAATTACTGGAGGAGCTGGTTTTATAGGAAGCCATGTTGTAAGGCTGTTTGTAACAAAATATCCAAATTATAAAATTGTTAATTTAGACACACTAACTTATGCAGGTAATCTCGAAAATTTAAAAGATGTTGATCAAAGCGAAAATTATTTTTTTGAAAAAATAAATTTGTTAGATGTTGCTAAATTAAATGAAGTTTTTATAAAACATAATATTACTGATCTTATACATCTTGCCGCAGAATCTCATGTTGATAGATCGATATTATCGCCTTTAGATTTTGTATATACTAATGTTGTTGGCACTGTTAATTTATTAAATGCTGCAAAAGATTTTTGGAAAGAAGATTATTCGAAACATTTATTTTATCATGTTTCTACAGATGAAGTTTATGGTGCTTTAGGAGATGAAGGTTTATTTACAGAAACTACTCCTTACAGTCCCAATTCTCCTTATAGTGCAAGCAAAGCAGCATCAGATCATTTTGTTCGGGCTTATTCCGAAACTTATCATTTGCAAACTGTAATTTCAAATTGCAGTAATAATTATGGACCTTATCATTTTCCTGAAAAATTAATTCCACTTTTTATCAATAATATCATCAACAAAAAACCTTTACCAGTTTATGGTGATGGTTTATATACTCGTGATTGGTTATTTGTAAAAGATCATGCATTTGCTATTGATTTAGTTTTTCATCAAGGAAAAGTAAATGACACTTATAATATTGGTGGATTTAATGAATGGAAAAACATCGACTTAATAAAACTGCTCTGTAAGTTGATGGATGAAAAGTTAGGAAGAAATGTTGGTGAAAGTGAGCAATTGATAACTTATATAAAAGAT
>JANOVK010000042.1:0-1521 GCA_031417315.1 Chitinophagaceae bacterium
GGCGATGTCCGCCAGCCTGGTGCACGCCCTGACGGCGGAATACATCCCTTTCATCATTCTGCTGACGGCGCTTTTCACGGTGGCCGGGGGCATCTTCATTCGCGGCAATTTGCATGGCAGCCCGCAGCTCAATGCCGGCATCCTGGCCCTGGGCGCGGTGCTGGCCAGTGTGATGGGCACCACTGGTGCCTCCATGCTGATGATTCGCCCGCTGATCCGGGCCAATGACAACCGGAAACACGCGGCCCATATTGTTGTGTTTTTTATTTTCATTGTGTCCAACGCAGGCGGTTCGCTCACGCCGCTGGGCGACCCACCTTTGTTTCTGGGTTTTCTCAAGGGGGTCGATTTTTTCTGGACGATTTGCCATATTTTTCCGGAAACCCTGTTTTTGGTCGGCTCGCTGCTGGCCATCTTCTTTGTGCTGGATCGCTGGTATTACCGCAAAGAAGGCGTGTTGCCGCAAGACCCGACGCCGGACATGCCGCGTTTCGGCATTGAAGGCGCGGTGAATTTCTGGCTCCTGGGTATCGTGGTGGCGCTGGTATTGATGAGCGGCCTGTGGAAGCCGGGCCTGTCGTTCAACCTGGCGGGCACTGACATTGGTTTGCCCGGTTTGCTGCGTGATGCCGGCCTGATTGTGGTGACTTTGGTGTCCCTGGCAATCACGTCAAATAAAGTGCGCACTGACAACCAGTTCGCTTGGGGGCCGATGCAGGAAGTGGCCAAATTGTTCGCCGGCATTTTCCTGACCATCATCCCCGTGATTGCCATGCTGCGCGCGGGTGTGCAGGGGCCGTTTGCAGCGATTGTGTCGGCCGTGACCCGCCCCGATGGCCAGCCTGACCCGGCCATGTACTTCTGGGCCACGGGCCTGCTCAGCACTTTTCTGGACAACGCGCCAACTTACCTGGTGTTTTTCAACACGGCTGGCGGCAACCCGGCGGTCTTGATGACCAGTTTGGCCACAACGCTGGCCGCCATCTCGGCGGGCTCGGTATTCATGGGCGCCAACAGCTACATCGGTAACGCCCCCAACCTGATGGTCAAAGCCATTGCGGAGGAGCGTGGCGTGAAAATGCCCAGCTTTTTTGGCTACATGGCGTGGTCTTGCGGGGTGTTGATTCCGCTTTTTGTGATCATGACTTTTATTTGGTTTAGATAGAACTATGAAATTCGTTTATTATTAAGTTTTTACATAATTGTGACTTATTAATGACTAATTACTGTTTATTATTAATAGCAAAGTATTTAATTAATTCGTGACTTAATATTTCAATAAATTTACTAACATGAGTCTTAAAAAAATACTTATCGCCCGAGCCAACTTTCCAGAAATTTTGGCCAAACTCGAACAACACTTCGAGGTTGAATCCAACCAGGCCGACGTGTTGTGGAGCAAGGCCGAACTCATCCAGAAGCTGCAAGGAAAAGCGGGCCTCTTCAGCACCAGCGGTGAGCCGATGGACGCCGAGGTCATCAAGGCTTGCCCCGAACTGAAAATCTGCGCCAGCATGGCCG
>JANOVK010000043.1:0-1691 GCA_031417315.1 Chitinophagaceae bacterium
CAGTCCCGCCTGATCAAACAGGCGCTCTTCAAAACTGAATAGTCCATGTCCAACCTTGGCAGTCTCGTCGTCTCCCTGGAGGCGAACATCGTTCGATTCCAGTCCGACCTAGGCCGCGCCGCTGCCATCGCGGAGCAGCGGATGCAGCAGATCGACAGGAGCATCGGCATCGTCAACACCGCGTTTCGGTCCCTCGGTGCGGGGCTTGTGGTGGGCCTGACACTGGACGCGATCAAGAACAAGATCGAGGGCGTCATCGCGTCCGCCGCTGGTCTGCAGGCGCTCTCCGAGCGCACAGGTGCCACAGTGGAGGGGCTGTCCGCACTGGCTTCTGTTGCCAAACTCTCGGGCACCGACACGGAGAGCCTGGCAACTGGCCTGCAAAAGCTCGCTAAAACCATGGTGGATGCCGAAAACGGTGGTGCAAAAAGTGCCGAGGCGTTTCGCGCCATTGGCATCCGGATCGACGAGATCCGGGGCAAGCAGCCCGACGAGGTGTTCTTGTTGGTCTCCAACCGGCTGGCGCAATATGCCGACGGTGCGGGCAAGACCGCCTTGGCCATGCAACTGTTGGGGAAGTCCGGTGCCAATTTGCTGCCGGTGGCCAAGGATCTGGCCGATGTGGGCGAGTACCAGGTGAAGGTCACGCGCGAGCAGGCGCTGGCAGCAGATGATTATGAGAAGAACCTGGTGCGCCTGGATGTGGCCCAGGGCGCGATCGTCAAGCGCATCGCCCTGGAACTGCTGCCGGTGTTCAACGCCGTGACCGAGGCGATGCTGGAGGCCCTCAAGGCCAACAATGGGCTCAAAAAGGGAATCGACTCCCTGGCCGCCGATGGGTCGATCAGCGAGTTCGCCCAAGATGCGGCGATTGCGCTGGCCATCCTGATCGAGACACTGAACGCGGTGGCCAAGGCGGCATTTGCTGTGGCCCGCAGTTTCCAGGTGGTCTACGCCGACAGCAAGTTTGCGTTGCAGTTCCTCGACGCCACACCGGGGCAGGCGTATGACCTGATCGCCAACGGCACGGGACCGCTCAAAAAGGCGCTGGACGAGCGCAACGCCGTGCTCAAGAACGCCAACCAGGCCTACGCGGATGCCTGGGATTTCGATTCCCGGGCAATGGAGAAAGACCTCAAACAGCGCTTCGCCGCCATCAATGCGGCAGCGGGTGCGGCCGCGTCCACCTGGGGCCGTGAGGGCCGGGGCGGTGCCCCTACTACCAAACGCCCGGGCGTCAACTTCAATCCGAACAAGGACAGCGCCGCAGGACCGACAGACGATCCGGCCCGGAAGGTGCTTGAGGGTCAGATGCGCGATCAGCAGGCGTTCATTGCCGCAGAGAAGGCGCAGCTTCAAAACCGCGAGCAGTACCTGCAGTCCTTCTACCAGCAGGAATACCTGGACGCCAATCAGTACTACAGCACCAAACAGATGTTGATCGCTGACGCCCTGCAGGCCGAGTTGGCAGCCTATGACAAGCAGGCGGGAGCCATTGCCATCTACATCGCCCAGGCCAAAAAGGATGTCGATGTCCAGGACGCGCGCAACAAGCTCTCCGAGGTTGCGGTCAAACGTGCTGCTGCGGAACTGGCTGCCAACAAGCAGTTGACCGACACCGTCTTGGAGCAGGCCCGGGCCTACCGCGAGTTTGACCTGGCCACGACTGCCGTGGCACGCCAGTACCAACT
>JANOVK010000044.1:0-1858 GCA_031417315.1 Chitinophagaceae bacterium
ATCTATTGAACGAAATTATAATTTCAACAATGAAAAGATTGACTGGAATTTTAAATCCAGTTATATAATTGTAACAAAAGGGCAATTAAAATTTGAATTACAACATCTTTTAAACAAACTAAAAGTAAGAGATGAAGAAAAATATAACCAACGTAAATCTATAACCGAAGTTCAAGGACATCCTATGTTTACAGTTATAGATGGTGAAAAACAAAACAGAAGAAGCCACTCTCCTTTCAGAAAATTTCAAAACATTTGGGCTAGCTTAGAAATATTTAATGTGATTGACCGACCAAATACCATCAGCTATTTAGTCATCCCTCAAAAAGTCCTTCACACCCTATATTCATTGAGATTTAGCTTAATTTAGGGTCTATTATTTTGCAAGATTTTATTATTTTCATCAAAAATCTTGCAAATTTGGGGATGCTTTCTACTAAAAAACCGACAGTTCAGCTAGGATTTTTTTTGAGTTTGCAAGACCAACTCAACCAGCAACACCCACTTTATCAATTAGCCAATTTAATACAATGGCAACGATTTAACGATGCCTTTGCATCACTATATTGTATTGATAATGGACGTCCATCAAAGCCTATTAGGTTAATGGTTTCTTTACTCATTTTAAAACATATCCGTAACCTAAGTGATGAAAATTTAGTAGCACAATGGGGCGAGAATTTATACTATCAATACTTTAGTGGTGAGCATCATTTTCAATGCCAAGTTCCTTGCGTTCCCACAGAACTTATTGCCTTTAGGAAACGTATTGGAGAGCCTGGCATGGAACTGATTTTGCAAGAAAGTATTCGAGTGAATAAACCACCTAATGATGATATAAAACCACCTATTATTATTAGTGTAGATACTACTGTGCAAGAGAAAAATATCACCTATCCTACCGATGATAAACAGTATAAAAAGATAATAAAAAGTTGTTGGAAAATAGCAGATAAAGAAGGGGTTGATTTACGACAATCCTACATAAGAGTTGTAAAAAAACTTAGTCATTTACAAAGATTTAAAGGCACAAAAAATGGAGCCAAATCAGCCAGAAAAGCTAATAAAAGCATTAAAATTATTGCAGGAAGATTAGTAAGAGATATAGCCCACAAGCTACCATTATCAAGGCTTGGCGTTTATTTACCCACCTTAAAACTGTATCAACAAGTACTTTCACAACAAAGAGGTGATAGTAATAAAATTTATAGTTTACACGAACCCAATGTAAAGTGTTATTGCAAAGGCAAAGAGCATAAAAAGTTTGAGTTTGGCAGCAAGGTTTCCTTTGCCATAGAACAAGGTACAAACATTATTGTAGGAGCATTAAATTTTACCCAAAGTCTGCACGATTCTAAAACTATACCCGATGTTTTAGAACAAGTAGAACGCCTTACAGGACAACAAGCAAGTGAAGTGTATGTTGATAGAGGATATAGAGGAATATCACAGTATAAAGAAACAAAAATTTATGTTCCCAAGCTCAATAAAAACATCACTAAACAACAAAGAAAAAAACATAGTAAAAGAGCAGCCATAGAACCAATTATTGGACATTTAAAAAGCAATTATAGGCTATGCCGAAATTATCTTAAAGGAATTAGTGGAGATAATATTAATGCAATATTAGCTGCCATTGCAATGAACTTTAAACGAGTCATCAACCTCTTGATTAAAGAGGCAAACAACTGTTGGAAACTCACCTATTTTATTTGCATAAGTGTTTATTGGAAATATTATGCCCTAAATGTAAAAAGGGGTTTTTGAGGGATGACTAGTTACACTTGGTGGATATGCGATTGGTTATGATATGTTTGCTGGAAACATATTTGAAGGACACACTTTAATACCATTTTTA
>JANOVK010000045.1:0-1533 GCA_031417315.1 Chitinophagaceae bacterium
TAAAAATTCTTTGTTAGCAAATGTATAGTTTTCGAATTGTTGAGTACCCATTGGCAATGCACCTTGTGTTTGTGTAATAATATTAGTTACAATATCTGCATCGCTAATAATTATTTGTTTACTTTCTTTATTACCTACTGAAAGAAATGAGATACCCGTATATTTTTCTGTTGAATCTTTTAAGGCATTTGTTAATCTATTTGCATAAAGTGAATTAAATTTTCCTTCTAACAAAACAGCAACAGGAACAAAACTTTTAGTAAAACTTAAAATATCTTCTTCAGATTTTATGCTTTCTAAAGTTATTAAATTGGGCGAACTTATTGCTCGGCTATTTGTATCAGTAGCAAGAAGAACTGTTTTTTTTATACCCACTGCTTTTACAGTGTCAATACTTGAAGGAAAAGTACTTAATACATTATCTAAATTTTTTGAAATTGCATGATTGGAAGGACTTGTAAGTAATGGATAATAAGGATATGGAATTCGCTCAATTTGAGGTTGTCCTCCAGTGTTTCCAACTACTAAAGGTTGTTTTGCACAGTTTAAATCTTGCAATAAATCGCTATTAATTCTTACCCCATATTTAAAAAATAAATCATCTAATTCTAAGTTTTTATCAAATGCTATAAAATCTGTTCTACTTCTTAGCAAACTATCAAATTCAGCATATAATCTATCAATTAGCCAGATTACTTTTCCACCCTGCATAACATACTGATCAATTTTTATTTTGTCTCTTTCAGTAAATGCAATTGATGGTTTAACAATTATTAAAGTTTTAATAGTGTCGGCATTTAACAACCCATTTCTTAAATCGAATAAAGCGGTTTTATAATTTTTACTAAGTGTAGTTACAAGATCTTGTATAGTTGGATTTAAAGGTTCTCCATTACCTGTTGCATAAGCAATAATTGGAGATTCTTTTCTTGTTAATTTATAAATTGCATCATCAAACTTAAATTCTAACAATGCCTCACTATAATTCAAACTACTTTCTTCATCTTGTCCACTTTTACCACTCATTAAATCAACAACTCTAATTTTATTTTTGTATTTAACAATTGCTGCAGGAAAAATTATTTGCTCTGTTTTTTCACCTTCTTTTCTATTTAATTCATTATTAAAAGGTTTAATTCCTAAACTAATTAAACTATCGTATAATAATGATTTTGTAGAGTCAGGCATTCCTTCTCCTGGTCGAGAAACTTTAAATGATAATTTTCCTTTGCTTACATCTCTATAATCTGATAATAATTCTTCGGTTGCAATTTGTAATTTTTTAAATCCTGAACTCAAATTTCCAGTAAGAAAAACTTGAATTTCAATTTCATCATCTAAAGTAGAAAATAAATCTTTTGTAGCATTACTTAAAGAAAATTTTCTTTCTTTAGACAAATCAAGTTTTGAATGAATTTTTGATGATAAAAATAGAATGATTACAAAACTTAATAAAAATATTAACCACCAATATTTATTTTGTAAAACTTTTTGCATACTTATAATTTTAGTTTCTAAAAAAGAAACTACACT
>JANOVK010000046.1:0-1692 GCA_031417315.1 Chitinophagaceae bacterium
AAATGAATCTATTAATTGTAAAAAAATTAATACAGAAAAATACGAATCTCAAAATAGAAAAATTTTAATTTTAAACACTGGTGGTAATATGGCAAAAATATATACAAAATCTGGTTTTATACATCAACCTGGATTTTTATCTGAATATTTACATAAAATGACAGAAAATCAAAAAGAAATACCAAATTATGATATTTCAGAATATACACAAGTTGATTCAAATAACGCAAAACCATCTGATTGGTTAAAAATAGCAATAAATATTACAAAAGAATATCAAAATTATGATTCTTTTATTGTAATTCACCCAATTGAATTAATTCCATATACTGCGTCTGCTTTATCTTTTATGTTAGAAAATCTTAAAAAACCTATAATTGTCACGGGTTCTACATCAAGTATTGACCAATCGGATGATACTTCAACAAGTTCTCTGTTTTTATCTCTTCTGGTTGCTACTAAATATAGTATTCCAGAAGTTATAATTTGTTATAGAAATCAAATTTTAAGAGGATGTAGAACAACATATTCTAATGGTATGTTATTTTCTCCAGCTTTTCCACCACTTGGTATACAAAATAAAACAATATTTGATATTAATGAAAAAATTATTTTAAAACCAACTGACGAAATGTTTAAATTAACACCTATTAATAATAATCTTAACATAATACTTGTAAAAATTTTCCCGAGTATTTCTTCTAAATATTTATTAAGTTTAACGAAATCTTATAAGAAAATACATGGAATTATATTAGAAACAAATGGAAAAATTCCTATTGAAAAGAGTTTTATTGATGCTTTAGTTCAAATTATGGAAAATGGTACAATTGTTCTTCAAACTTCTTCATTATTTTCTCATCCTGAACTAATGAATGCTGGTATAATTGGAACTATGGATATGACAATTGAAACTGCATTAACCAAACTATATTTTTTATTAACAAATGTAAATAGAGGAATGATATCACAATTAATACAAACGAATATGAGAGGTGAAATTTCATCATGATGAAATTTAAAATTTTATAAAATTATATAAATTTATTTATTATTTTCAGTTAAAAAATATTCCATAATAAGAGCTTGTTCATACTTTTTTTTTTGATCTTTCTTTTCTTTTCGCTGTTTCTTTTCTTTTTCTTTAATATTTTCAGGTTCTTCGATATCTGAATCTTCAATTATAATAAAATCATCATCATTTACAACTTTCAACTTTTTAATAGTTTTTATTTTATTTTTCTTTTCGTCTGGAAATATAAGTTTTGGATTTGTAAGTTCTTTGAATGTTTCTAAATTATTTTTATGAAACTTTAAACAATAATCAAATTGGTTTTTGACAAAATTTCTTTTAAAAATATATTTATTTTCATCTTGTTTGTCATACACACAATTTAATATCTGATCTAATGGATTTACAAGTGATTTTAAATAATAAAAATAATCTAATTTAATGACATCACGATACTTGGAATAATATTCAACATCTTCTATTTTTTCAAATTGTTTACCATTAATACCAGAACCAATTGTTATAACATATTCAATACGAGAACCATTATCAACAATTTGACCTCGTTTACGCATTTTTTCAGCCAATTGCATTTGTGCTGGAAGACATCGTGTATAATAGGTATCTACATCTCGACAATTCTTTAACTTAAATTGTTGTTCTCTTTTTGTTGAGTCTAG
>JANOVK010000047.1:0-21145 GCA_031417315.1 Chitinophagaceae bacterium
AAATTCTGCAATCATTGCAGCTGAAGTACTTGCAATAACAACTGGTGCACCACATGAACCTTTTAAATAACAAACTAAAAATGCTGCACTAATTGCCGCAATTATCTGGCTTATCCAATAAGCTATCATATCAGCCACGTCTAATTTCCCTCTAATTACTAATCCTAATGATACAGCTGGATTGTAGTTTGCTCCAGAAATATGTCCACCAGCATAAACCATCACAACTAATGTTGCTGCTGCTGCTGGTCCACCCCCTAATAAGGCTGCAAGAACTAGAAAGAATGTACCAATAAATTCAACTAAATACTTTTTCATAATAGTTTTGTTTTGATTAATTGTGTGCAATCTAAGGAAAAAAAGAATAAATTTTTTTTTCGTAATATATTTTTATAAACATTTATTTTGCAAAAAATATTGATTATGTTACAAATTGGGCAAGTTGCACCAGATTTTTCTTTATACTCATCGAATCGAGAAATTAAAATTACATTAAGCGATTTACAAGGTAAAAATGTTTTATTACTTTTCTTTCCTCAAGCTTTTACAAGTGTTTGTACAAAAGAATTATGTAGTGTTAGAGATAATATTGAAATGTACCATAATGTAAATGCTGAAGTTATTGGCATTTCTGTAGATTCTCCATTTACATTGGCAAAATATAAAGAAGAGCAAAATATTAATTTTACTTTATTGAGTGACTTTAATAAAGAAGTGTCAACAATTTATCATTGCATTTACGATGCTTTTATTGGTTGGATGAAAGGTGTTAGTAAAAGAGCAGTATTTATTATTGATAAAGATGGGATAGTTAAATATGCTGAAGTTTTAGAAGTTGCAAGCGACTTTCCGAATTTTGAGGAAATAAATAAAATCATAAATAATTTAAATTAAAAAGATTAGGATTTTTTATTTGGATAATTAACAATAACTATTAACTTTACGTCGTTTAATTATTATTATTGATGAGGAAATTTTACTTAATATTATTAGTGAATGTTTTTATTTGTTGTTTTTCAACAGATAGTATTGCTACAAATGATACCAATTTTCCTGAACAGAGAATTAAAATTATTCAATGTTATCCTAATCCTGCAACTTCCTCAATAAGTTTCGAAACCAATAATTTATTAGAAAAGAATTTAACTATATCAGTATATAATTTTATTGGTAAAAAAGTTGATGAAATAAAAGTTTTATCGAATAAAATTAATCTACAATTAGATAACTATTATAGAGGTTTATATGTTTATCAATTAAGAGATAAACAAGGTCAGATAATTGAAAGCGGTAAGTTTCAAGTAATCAAATAATTTTCTTACTCTCCCCATTTAAACGATTCATTATTTATTTCAGATAGCTGCAAAACCCTATCCACAACTGTTTCTATTAACTCATTTATCGATTTTGGATTACTATAAAAAGAAGGTGTTGCTGGGCAAATAATACCACCCGCTAATGTAATTTTTTCCATATTTTTAATGTGAATTAAATTCAACGGAGTTTCTCTTGTAAGTAAAATTAATTTTCGTCGTTCTTTTAGAATAACGTCAGCAGATCTTGTAATTAAATCATCACTAATTCCATTTGCAATTCTTGCTAATGTGCCCATACTACAAGGTACCACAATCATTATATTATATTGTGCTGAACCTGATGCAAATGGTGCTGAAAAATCATTTTTTTCATAAAAATTTAAAGAATAATTTTTATAAGAATCATCTCCAATTTCTGTTTGCCAAACCAGCTTTGCATTTGAACTCATTACAACTGCAACTTTGTTGAATTGATTGTCTAATTTTAATAATTTTTCAATTAAAATTTTTGCATAAATAGAACCACTTGCTCCTGTAATTGCAATTACAATTTTACTTTTCTTTCTCTCCATTCTGTAAAAATGCTTAAATAATTTTTATAATAGACAAAAAAATGGTTCGCATTTTGCGAACCATTTAATAATAAATTGCTTATCCGACTTTTATACCTATTTAGTTAAAACCTCACCTTCAATTGTTAAAACTGTAGGTTCAGGAACATTTAAAAATTTTACCGTTACTGTTTTTGTAAAAGGTCCAGCTGTTGCTGCATTAAAAGTTACTCTAATTGGCGAAGATTTACCTTTAAGTATGGGCGATTTAGTATATTCTGGAGTTGTACAACCACATTGTGCAGTTGCTTGCTCAATAATTAATGGTTTTGTGCCAGTATTTTTTAAAGTAAAAATATAAGTAGCAGGCACATTCTGTTTAATTTTTCCAAAACTGTGTTTCACTTCATTAAAACTAACAACTGAACTTTTTTGTGTTTCACTAGTAGCACTATTGGTTTGTGAAAAAGTTGCGGTTGATACAATTAAACTACATATTAAAATTGAAAATTTTATCATTGAATTAGTTTTTTGTATCTTTTGGTTTTAATTTATCAATAGCTCCATTTGCTGGTGCCGATTCAGTAGGCACTGCATAAGTTTCACCTTTAAAAGTAACCACTTTTGTTAAGTTACTATTAAGAGTAACGGTTACAGATTTTGAAAATGGTTGTCCTGCACCTGGTGCACCTCCATTAAATCCTAAAGTTACTTTTACTGTTTCGCCTGGTGCAAATTTTTTCTTTTGTTCGTATTCAGGTGTTGTGCAGCCACAACCCGGTTGAACTAACGTTAACTCAGCAGATTCCTTACTTATGTTTTTTATAAATAAATCATATTTAGAAGCTTTGCCTGCCGGGATTTTTCCAAAATCGAATGCTTCATTTTTAAACTCAAACAATTTGTTTACATCTTGGGGAGGAGTTGCAGGTATTGTTGTTTGAGAATTAGGAGTATCATCTTCTCTAATAGGCTGAACTTGATTATCAATAACCATATTTTGATTATCTGATTTTTGTTCTAGTTTAGTTGGAGCTTTTGCTTCAGTTTGAACTGGTGCTTTTGCCTCAGTTTTTTGAGGAGCTGATTTTTTCTCAGTCTTTGTTTTTTGAGCTTGAGAAAAAGAGGGTGCTACAACTAAAAATGCTGCAGCAAGAATTAAAATTTTCTTCATAATAATTTGTTTTACACGGTAAAAGTAATTTGTTTTAAATCGTACTTCAAATAAATATCTTCAAATAAATTTAATAAATATTAAAAAGTACATGAAATAATTATAAAAATCATGCCAAAAAAATATTTTTTAGAAAATTATTAATTTTATATAAAAATTTAATTCATACATTAGCTTATTAATTATTAGTAAAAAAATACCTGTTAAATATTAATCTAATAATTACAACTAACACTTATTTTTGAAATATGGAGCAAACATTAACCCCTTCTTATGCAAATGATGTTTTATCGTATGATGCGTTTAAAAATCAAGTTTTACAAGATTATAAAATTGCATTAATTAGTAGAGAAACTAGTTTATTAGGAAGAAGAGAAGTACTTACTGGAAAAGCAAAGTTTGGAATTTTTGGTGATGGAAAAGAGCTAGCACAAATTGCTATGGCTAAATCTTTTTCGGCTGGAGATTTTAGAAGTGGCTATTATAGAGACCAAACTTTTATGTTCGCAAGTGGACTTTCAAGTGTAGAACAATTTTTTGCACAGCTTTATGCTGACCCTGATATTAACAACGAGCCATTTAGTGCTGGAAGACAAATGGTGAGCCACTTTGCTACAAGAAATGTTGATGATAATGGCAAGTGGTTAGATCTTGCTAATAGAAAAAATATTTCTGCTGATATGGCACCAACTGCATCTCAAATGCCACGTGCTGTTGGATTAGCCTTAGCATCAAAATCATTTAGACATATTCAACAGCTATGGAATTTACACGACCTTAGTCATAACGGAAATGAAATTTGTTTTTGTACAATTGGTGATGCATCAACTAGTGAAGGACATTTTTGGGAAAGTGTAAATGCTGCTGGTGTGATGCAAATTCCATTAGCAATTTTTATTTGGGATGATGGTTATGGTATTTCTGTTCCTAATAGTTATCAAACAACAAAAGGCTCTATCTCAAATGTATTACAAGGATTTCAAAAAGAAAAAAATACAAATGGTTTAAATATTTATAAAGTTAAAGGTTGGGATTATGCTGGCATGTGTGAAGTTTTTGAAGAAGGTATTCAGAAAATGAGAGAAACACATACACCTGCAATTTTTCATGTAGAAGAATTAACTCAACCTCAAGGCCATAGTACAAGCGGAAGTCATGAAAGATATAAAACACCAGATAGATTAGAATGGGAGCAAAACTGGGATTGTAATTCAAAATTTAAAGAATGGATTTTAGAAAATGCTTTAGCAAGTGATGAAGAATTATTAAACATAGAAGAAGAAGCAAAAAGATTTGTAAAAGAAAGCAAAAAATCTGCATGGCTAAAATTTCAGCAACCTATAATTGAGCAAGTTAAAAAAGCAGCAAATACTATTAAAAATACTAGTACCGATAATATTGAAACTAGATTAAAGTTAAACGATATAGCGGAAAATTTAATTAGTATTAGGGAACCCTTACGCAGATACATAATGTCTGCACTTAGCTCTGCTATTGATTTAGTTGACAGAAATAAAAATGTTGATTTGCACAATTTTTACAATCAACTTTTAACTGAAAATAAAGATTTATTTAATTCTCATTTATATAATCAAGGAAGCAGAAGTGCTCTTAAAGTTAATGAAATTAAACCTTGGATTTCTTTCGATGCACAACAATTAAATGGATACGAAATTTTAAATAAATATTTTGATCAGTTATTTGCTAATAACCCTATGGTGGTTGCTTTTGGAGAAGATTTAGGATTTATTGGAGATGTAAATCAGGGCTTTGCTGGTTTACAAAAAAAATACGGTGAAGAAAGAATTTTTGATACAGGTATTAGAGAAGCAACAATTGTTGGCCAAGCAATTGGTATGGCTGTTCGTGGATTAAGACCCATTGCAGAAATACAATATTTAGATTATTTATTATATGCTTTACAAACATTAAGTGATGATGTAGCAACATTACATTACAGAACAAAAGGACAACAAAGTTGCCCACTTATTATTCGAACACGTGGTCATAGATTAGAAGGAATTTGGCATAGTGGAAGCCCAATGGGAATGATACTAAATGCACTTCGTGGTATGTATGTATGTGTTCCTAGAAATATGGTGCAAGCAATTGGCATGTACAATACTTTGTTACAAAGTAACGATCCTGGAATTGTTATTGAGTGTTTAAATGGTTATAGACTAAAAGAAAAAATGCCTGCTAATTTACTTGAGTTTACAGTGCCACTTGGTACAGTAGAAACAATTAAGCATGGCAACGATATTACTATAGTTTCTTATGGTTCTACTTTAAGAATTATTTCTGAGGCCGCTGAAAAATTAGAATTACAAAATATTAGTTGCGAAATAATTGATGTGCAAACTTTATTGCCTTTTGATTTACAACATAATATTTTAATGTCGTTAAAAAAGACAAATAGAATTTTATTTGTAGATGAGGATGTACCAGGTGGTGCATGTGCATTTATGTTTAATAAAGTTATGGAAGAACAAGGAGGATATAAATGGTTTGATGCTGCACCAAGAACATTAACTGCACAAGAACATAGACCAGCTTACGGCAGCGATGGAGATTATTTTAGCAAACCCAATGTAGAAGATGTTATTAGAGTTGTAAAAGAAATGATTGCAGAATAAAATTATTAATAAATAACTTATGATAAAAAGTCACAAGTTAAATTTTCTAGTTTTTGCTTTAAGTATTATAGTTTTTTTATTTTGGTTTATTGGCACTAATTATAATATTCATTCAAATGAATTAGTTAATGGATTCTTTGAATTATTGTCATTGCCAATGTTGATTTTACTTTTTGCAATTCCTGTAATTTCTATTGCAAATATTATTAAGAATGGATTTTCATTAAAGTCATTCGACCTGTATTCAATATTAGTAATACTTTGTGCTGCCTTTATACTTTATTCAAAAAAATAATTTTACAGCTGTAATTTTTCTAAAATAATTTTTGCCATTTTTAAGGAAGCTTCAAAACTATATCCTGCAATATGTGGTGTAATAATTACATTTTTATTATTTAGCAAATAATTTATTTGTTGTTTTTCTATTTCACTATAAGTTTCAAATTTTTCATTTTCTAAAACATCTATTGCTGCTGCTTTAATTTTTTTATTTGTTAAAGCTTTAATGAGTGCATCAGTATTTACCACTTCTCCCCTACAAGTATTCAAAAAATAAATTTCTTTTTTAAATGAACTAAAAAAAATATCATTTGCATACTGATAAGTTATTTCTGTTAATGGCAAATGAAGACTAACAACATCTGCTTCATTATAAATTTGTTCAATTGAAGATTGTAAAATGTAATGATTTGAAATATTTTTTTTATTAATATCGTTAGCTAAAGCTGTAACTTTAAATGGTTCTAATAGTTTAGCAAATGAAGACCCAGTGTTACCAAAGCCAATAATACCAATTGTTTTACCAAATATTTCAGTTCCTCTATTTTCTTCTCTATTCCAATTTCCATGTTTTATTTCAGCATAACTTTTTTGAATATTGTTTGTTAAATTTAAAAGCAATCCTAAACAATGTTCAGCAACTGCATTACAATTTCCTTCTGGGCTACTTTCACATCTTATTCCTTTAGAAGTTGCATAATCAACATCAATATGTTCCATTCCACTACCTAATCTTCCAATCCATTTTAATTCATTAGCATGATCTAAAATATTTTTATCAATTATAATGCTTGTTGTTGTTATTAATCCAATACAATTTTTTATTTCAATTAATAATTCAGAATAATTTATGGTTGGATTTTGAAAAATTTCAAACCCTTTTTCCAATAATTGCTCAATAAGAAAAGGATGACATTTTGCAGTTATAATTATTCTATTACTCATTTCATTCTATAAGTTAAATCAGCAAAATCTTGAATACTTAACTGTTCTGCTCGTTTTGTAAAAATAGTTTCGTGTAAAATTTCTGGATCAAACAAACTTTTTAAAGGATTACGTAACATTTTTCTTCTTTGATTAAAAGCAGCTTTTACAAGTAAAGTAAATTTTTTTTGACTAACAAATTCAAGAGGCTTATCCTTTCTTGTTAATTTAATAACACCACTATTTACTTTAGGTGGTGGATTAAAACTTGTTGGTGGCACATCAAATAAATATTCAACATCATAAAATGCTTGTATTAATACACTAATAATACCATAAGTTTTATTGCCATGTTTTGCTACAACTCTTGCTGCTACTTCCTTTTGAAACATCCCAATTACATGTGGAACTTGTAATCTCCAATCTAAAACTTTAAATAAAATTTCAGTAGAAATATTGTAAGGAAAATTTCCAACTACATTAAATTCATCCTTAAAAGGAATTTCAGTTTGTAAAAAATCTTGATGAATAATTTTATTTTTAAGAATTGGAAAAGTAAGTTTTAAATACTCTACTTTTTCATCATCTAGTTCAACAGCCTTAAAATTAATGTTAGGCAAATTAATTAAATATTTAGTAATAGCTCCTGCTCCTGGTCCAACTTCAATCAAATTTTTGCCATCTAACTTTTTTACTTCATCTATTATTTTCAAACAAATAGTTTCGTCTTTTAAAAAATGTTGCCCTAAACTTTTCTTTAAAATAATTTTCATCAAAGCAAAGGTATTGGTGATATGTTTCTTGCAATCAAAGCTTAAGAATTTTGAACTTGTAATTAAAGTTATTTTTGATATATTTTTTTATATTTCAATATATCTTGTCTTTTCTCTCTTCTAATTATATATCCATAATTGTTTGCAGTTGAATTATTGGTATCAAGTATTTCTAAACTCATTCTTTCAGAAGACCTTGTTACATAAAGTCTGTCTGTTAGCTTAGTCCATTTCCATTTAAACCAAGAGTAACTTAAAACATCATTTAATAAAATTTGAAGACAACTATCACAATCTACTACTGTTAATATTACATCACATTTATTATTTTCATCGAAATGATACGTTGCATCTAATTTTCGAAAGTTTGAATCTCTAGCTAAAAAAAGTATAGTTGAATCTGTTTCTTTTATTATGATTTTACTTTTCCTGTTAGAAATATCTTGCATTAAAAATTTCATAACTTTACTTCTCTTCATATTGATAAATCTTTGAGAGAAAGTGTTAGTTGTAAATGTTGCAAGACCAACAAAAAAAATTAATTTTATAATTATTATTTTTAACATAGAACAGAAATAATAAAGGTCGCATTAATGAATTAGCTTTTGCAAAATTATTATTTGAGATTAACTAATCGCTTTCATCTTTCTAATTTCTTCGGTAAGTTTTGGAACAATATCAAATGCATCTCCTATAATTCCATAATCTGCTGCTTTAAAAAATGGAGCTTCAGAATCTTTATTTATTACTACCATTACTTTACTACGATTCACTCCTGCTAAGTGTTGTATAGCTCCAGAAATTCCAATTGCTATATACAAATTTGGGGCTATTTGTACACCTGTTTGTCCAACATGCTCATGATGTGGACGCCAATGAGCATCGCCAACTGGTCTACTACAAGCTGTTGCAGCACCTAGTTCTTTTGCTAAATCTAATAACATTCCCCAATTTTCTGGTCCTTTTAAGCCACGTCCTCCACTTACAACTATATCCGCTTCTGTTAAAGAAACTTCACCTACTGTTTTGTTTGTTGCTATTACTTTTATTTTCGAAGTAGGAATTTCAATATTCAAATTGTTTACTTCTGCAATTCCATCATTTGATATTACATTAAAACTATTTGGATTTAATGATATAATTTTTATTGTTGAATTGATAGAAACATTTGCAAATGCTTTTCCACTAAATACAGATTTTTTTACAACAAATCCATTTGTAGTTACTGGTAATTCAATTGCTCCTGCAACTATACCAGCTTTTAAACTAGCTGCAACCCTTGCTGCAACAGCTTTCCCTGTTGTATTATGAGAAAATACAACAACAGTTGAATTGAGTAATGATACAACATTCGATATAACATTTGCATAAACTTGTGTATCAACATTGTTAAGTAAATCATTACCTACTTGATGAATTTTTGAAACACCATATTTACCCAAACTTGATAAATCATCTTTTACAGTTCCTAAAACTAATCCTTCAACAGATAAGCCTAATTGTTTTGCAAGTTGAGATCCATAACTCAATACTTCTATTGAAGATTTTTTTATGTGTCCATCTGCTTGGTCTATAAATATTAAAACTGACATTTTTATTAATTTAAGAATTTGAAAATTTGAAAATGAAAACCCATCATCATTATTGTATTTGCACATTTTCGTATTTGCACATTAAATAACTTTTGCTTCTTCGTGTAATAATCTTACTAATTCTGCAACATTATCAGCATCTACAAGCTTTACACCCATTTTTGTTGGGGGCAATTCAAAACTAACTATCGATGTTAAAGTTTCAACTGATATTGGTTCCTTTACATTAAGTGGTTTTGTTCTTGCAGACATAATTCCACGCATATTAGGAATGCGTTGTTCAGCAACTCCCTTTTGGCAACTTACAACTATTGGAATTGAAACTTCACATACTTCTTCACCCCCTTCTATTTCACGAGTTATTGTTGCAGTAGTTTCATTTAAATCAAATTTTGTTGCTAATGAAATATAGGGTACATCTACTAATTCAGCTATCATACCACCAATTGAAGATCCATTATAGTCAATGGTTTCTTTGCCAGTAAAGATAATATCATAATTATTTTTTTTTGCAATTTCAGCAATTTGAGCAGCAATATAAAAACTATCCTGACTGTCAGAATTAACACGTATTGCCTCATCGCCACCTAAAGCCAATGCTTTACGAATAACAGGGTCACAATCAACTAAACCAACTGTTATAAGATGAATAATTGTTGATGCGTCTTTTTCTTTTAACTCTATAGCTTTTACTAAAGAATACCATTCATCGTATGGATTTATTATCCACTGAACACCAGTTTCATCAAACTTAGAATTGCCCTCTTTAAAAGCAATTTTAGAAGTTGTGTCGGGTGTTTTACTAATACAAACTAATATTTTCATCTGTTAAATTTATTTAGTTGTTTATGCAACTAAGTGCAAAAGTAATTGTTTTTTAAAATGGTTGCAAAGGTTATTGAAATATTTTTAGAATTATATCTTGAAATAAAAAAAACAATTTTACAACAAGGGTTAATAATTGTTTAATAAATCAACAACTCCTTCTTTTTCTAGAATTAAATAACCAAGTCTATCATTACTAATTCCATCTTTTAATAAATAACTATAGGTTAATTCGTTATTTTTAATACTAGTTTCGAAATATTTAAATTGAATATTTTGAAATGTTTTTAAAGCGTTGCCAATTTCGTATAAATGTGTAGACAAAATAAAAACAGCTTCATCTCTTTTTTGTAGCCCTTCAATAACTATGGTGCTACATTTCATTGCATCTTGCATATTAGTTCCTTTAAAAAGTTCATCAATTAGAATTAACCATTTTTTCTTATCATTTATCTTTAAAACAGTATTCTTAATTCTTTGCACTTCATTAAAAAAATAACTTTCATTTTTAAAAATATTATCTACAATATGTATGTTACTTAACATACCATCAAAAAAACTTAACTCCATTTTTTTTGATGGAACACTCATCCCAATATGACCTAAAAAAACAGCAACTCCTACAGCTTTAATAAAAGTGCTTTTGCCAGCCATATTTGCTCCAGTTAAGAACAAAAAATTTTTCGAGTTATCCAACTGAATTGAATTTTCAATTGAAGATTTTAATAGTAAATGATGAAGCCCTTGTGCATGAATAAATGGCTTTTTGGTATCAACAAACTCAGGAAATACTAAATTATATTTTTCAGTTGCAGTTGCTAAACTTAAATAAGCATCAACTTTTCCAAAAATTTCAATCAGTTCAAGCAGCTGAGTTTTAAACTTTAATCTAAAAAAGTTTGCATAAGTAATTTGCTCATGTGCTAATAACTTATCAAGATTATTATTCTCGCTTAGAAAGTTAACAATTAATGATTGATTTAATAACTGTTCAATTCTTTCATTCCATAATTTATTTTTTTTGCTTCGCGAATTCTTAAGTAATTCTCCTATTCTTTTTATCTCTTTAATAAATGTAAAAAAATGTTGCAGTGTATATTTCGTAAAGTTGAAATCGGATTTTGAAAATATTTTATAAAAAAAACTGTTTATAAAATTCGGTTCTCGAGGATAATTATCAATTATTGTAATATAATATTTCTCTATAACCATAATTGTACCATTGGTAATTTTTGTATTAAGATGGTTATTAATTTCAATAAAATGTTTAATTGTTTCTTGTGTATCTATAATATCTTCAATAGATGTTAAAGGAGAATTTAAAATATGTTGCAAACAAAATTTTCCTCGATTAGTTTGTACAAAATTCAAACGATGAAATACTGAGTTCTCATTTTCTGAACTAAATATAGAAAGATCATTAAAAGTTGTTTGGTCTACTTGCATACTAATTCTACTACCTTTTTTATCAATTTTTTTTAACTAATAAATAAAGTAAATATAAGATTCATTAAAACTTTAAATCCATATTTCTACTCGTTTATAATTAAAGTAATCAAATAATGCTTGTACCTTAATTTTGCTAACTATTAAATTCTCATGAAAAAAATATTTTATTTAATAATAAGTTGTTCAATTTTTCAAAATATTAGTGCACAAGCTGATTTTATTGAATTAGGATCTAGGCAATATAATTTGCTTGATAGATTAGAAATAAAATTAAGAACAGATTCTGTTTTAAATTTTAGTACAGTAAAACCTTACGATAGAAATATTATCACTCAACGATTAGAGTTTGTTGATAGTTTAAGTAAAACAGGAGCAATTAAATTATCTAAAGTTGATAAATACAATTTAGATATGGCTTTAAAAAATAATTTTGATTGGAGAAAAGGATTGGGCGACACTTCTTTAAAATTTAAAAATCTATTTTCAAAAATTCATCAAACAAATCCATTTTATTTTGGTGTAAAACGTGGCGATTTTTCTTTCTATTCACATTTAATGTATAATTTTCAATTTGGAAAAGATGATAATTCCTCAGCAAAAATTTATAACAATACTCGAGGAATTTTTCAGTGGAGAGGTCAGTTTTCAAAAAAATTAGGTTACTATACTTACGCTACAGATTTGCAATTAAGAAATCCATTATATGTACGTCAATATTCAACAAGTCATAATGCAATACCAGGTATTGGTTATTTTAAAGGCGATATTTCTGCAGGTTCTACAGCACCCATAGATGCTTTAGATGTAAAAGGTGGAATTATGTATAATGCAACAAAAGGAATAGACATTCAGTTTGCATTTGATAAAGTTTTTATTGGTAATGGTTATAGAAGTTTAATATTAAGTGATTTTAGCAATAATTTTTTATTCTTAAAAGTAAATACTCGTTTCTGGAAATTTAATTATACTAATTTATTTGCCCAAATGATAAATAGAGATGGCGTTTTTGGAGATACAATTTATCCAAAAAAATTCATGACATTTCATAGTTTAGATTTACAAGTTAACAAATGGCTTAACGTAAGTTTTTTTGAAAATATAGTTTTTGGAAGAAAAAATGGATATGATTTGAATTATTTAAACCCTATGATTTTTATGGTAGCAATGGGCCATCAATTAGGCAGTCCAGATAAAGCTACAATTGGATTAAATATAAAAGCTAATGCTTTTAAAAATACACAAATTTATAGTCAGGTTATTATTAACGAATTTGTACTTGGAGAAATTTTAAAATATAAAAATGGTTGGTGGGCCAATAAACAAGCATTACAATTAGGTGTAAAAACTATCGATATATTTGGTATAAATAATTTAGATGTTCAGGCAGAATTAAATATTGTTCGTCCGTTTGTTTATACTTCAAAAGATAATTATAGTTCTTTCACTCATTACAATCAAGAATTAGCACATCCATTAGGAGCCAATTTTAAAGAGTTTATTGGTATTGTTCGCTTTCAACCGATTCCAAAACTTTTATTACAAGCAAAATTAATTTACTATACACAAGGATTAGATTCTGCAGGATTTAATATGGGGTCAAATATATTTTCACCCTATACAATTAGGCCATACGATTATGGCTGGAGAACGGGTTCAGGCATTAAAGCAGAATGTTTATTTGCACATGCAAGTGCAACTTATGAACTGCTTCCCAATATTTTTATAGATGTTGATTATATTATTAGAAATTACAAAACCGAAATCACCACAGCATTTAATAGCAATATTTTTAATGTTGGTTTTAGAATGAATTTGAGAAAAAAGGAATATGATTTTTAAATTATTAAACTAATCTAATTCCATCTTTTTCTAAAGTAATTTTTCGAAGTTTAAACAAACTTCCCACTGTCATTTTAAAAGTTTTTTTACTCATGCCAAAAAAAGAATAAATTATTTCGGGGTCTGATTTATCGTGATAAGGTAAAAAATTATTATGCTCTTTTAATAATCTTAATATTATTTCAGTTTCATCTTCAACTTTTTCATAACCTATTTTTCCAATTGAAACATCAATTTTAAATTTCAATTTAGCAGTTGTATCTTCTGGGTAAATTTTTTTGATAAATCCAGAAAAACTATCTCCAATATTAATAGATTTAAAAACCTCATTATTATGTAAAACACCTGTATGAATATTATTAATTATCATAATATACCCAATATCAGTTTTTCGATAAACAACTAAGCTAACAGCTTCTAACTCCTTTACAGTAAGCGTTTCATTGTTTAAGTAGGCATCTAACTTTTCAGTGGCAACAATTCTTTTCGATTGTTCATCTAAATAAATTTTTACTAAATATTCTTTATTAGGCACCATTTCTGATAATTGTTTTACCCTTGGTACAAAAACATCTTTCATAATTCCATTATCTAAAAAAGCCCCATGTTGTGTAACTGTTCTTACTTTAAGTTTAACAATATCGCCCACAATTCCTTTTGGGGTTTGAGTTGTTGCAATTAATCTCCCTTCTCCATCATGATAAATAAAAACTTTTATTAAATCTCCTATTTGCAAACCTGTAGGTACAAATCGTTTTGGCAATAAAATCCCACTAATTCCATCATCCAAATAAATACCAAAATCAACTTCTCGAAGTACTTTTAAAGTATTGTATTCCCCAATTTTTATCATATAAATCAATTCAAAGAATTCAAAGATAAAGAAACAAAAAGTGGCTAATGAATGAAAGTAATTTTATACACTTAATTTTGAGGAATTATGAGCAATAATTCTATTCATCTTATCGAGTGTCCTCGTGATGCAATGCAAGGTTGGAAACATTTTATACCAACTGAAAAAAAAATTCAATATATAAATTCATTATTACAAGTTGGGTTTGATACTTTAGATTTTGGAAGTTTTGTTTCTCCAAAAGCTATACCTCAAATGGCAGACACTGCACAAGTAATTAGTGGTTTGGAATTAGGAAATACAAAAACAAAATTGCTTGCAATAGTTGCCAATACTCGTGGAGCTGAGGATGCTGTTATATTTGATGAAATAAATTATTTAGGTTTTCCATTTTCAATTTCTCCAACTTTTCAATTAAGAAATACGAATTGTACACTTATTGAAAGTTTGAACCGAGTAGATGAAATTCAAGAATTATGTATTAAAAATAAAAAACAATTAGTAGTTTATTTAAGCATGGGTTTTGGAAATCCTTATGGCGATGCTTATAATGATGAAATTTTAATTCGTTGGGCAGATGAACTGATTAAAAGAGAAATTCAACTAATTTCTTTGGCAGATACAATTGGCATTGGAACTCCAGTGCAAATAAGTTTTGCTTTAAACACATTAATTCCAAAATATACAAATACAATTTTTGGCGTGCATTTACATAGTACTGCTTTGAATTGGAGAAAAAAGATAGAAGCTGCTGTGGATGCAGGTTGCACAAGATTTGATGGTGCATTAAAAGGAATTGGAGGCTGCCCAATGGCACAAGATGATTTAGTAGGAAATATGGATTCGGAAAAAATGATTGACTATTTTAAAAGCAAAAATTTATTAAAAAATTTAAACGAAGCAGCTTTATTAGAATCACTAGAACTTGCCTCAGAAATCTTCTCTTAATAATTCTTTGTTTATTTGCATAAATTGATTTTCGCTTCATGAAATTTAGAACAGAATTAGAAATTAATAAGCTTGAGCCTCAAATTAAACTTACGCATAAATTAATGTTGGTAGGCTCTTGTTTTACTGAAAATATTGGAGATAAACTTAGAAAAAATAAATTTCAAATTTTCGAAAATCCAAATGGAATTTTATTTAATCCAGTTAGTGTAAGTGAAGCAATTATTAATGTTATTGAAAATAAAATTTATACCGAATCTGATTTATTTAATTATATCGAAGCTTGGCATAGCTGGCAACACCACAGTAAATTTTCAGGAATTTCTGTACATGAAGCTTTAAACAAAATAAATAATACAACAAAAGCTGCACATGATTTTTTAACAACTGCAGATTATATTTTTATAACATTAGGTTCAGCTTGGGTTTACACATTAACAGAAAAAGCTCTAAACGCAACAAAGGGAACTGTTGCAGCAAACAATCATAAAGCACCAGCAGATTGGTTCGAAAAAAGATTGCTTCGAGTGGATCAAACAATTTTAGTTCTTGCAACTATGCTTAACAAATTAGGTACTTTAAATCCTAACATAAAAGTTATTTTTACTATAAGTCCTGTAAGGCATTTACGCGAAGGAGCTATTAATAACAATCGTAGCAAAGCAGTGCTAATTCAGGCTATACACGATTTAATAGAAAAACTTAAAACAATTTATTATTTCCCTGCATTTGAATTAGTGATGGATGATTTAAGAGATTATAGATTTTTTGCTGAAGATTTAGTTCATCCCAATTATTATGCAACACAATACGTTTGGGAAAAATTTGTTGAAAATTGTTTGAATGATGATGCAAAAAAAACAATGATAGATATTGCAGAAATAAATAATGCATTTAATCATAAACCATTTAATCATACAAGCAATCAACACAAAATATTCTTACAATCATACTACAAAAAAACTAAAGCTTTACAAGAACAAAATTCTCATTTAGACTTTAGTAAAGAATTAAACTATTTTAGCCAAGCTAATTAAAATTATGTTTTTAGTTTTTACTCAACATATCACTCCTCGACTTGAGTATATTGTAAAAACACTTTTAGGCGATGATGCAATTATAACAAGAGATATTTACAAATTTTCAAACTCCTCTTTACAAAAAATAAATTACTCATCTACAATGTTTGAAGATGAAAGTTTATGGATAGAACCATTTGGCTTATTAGAAGAAAATAATATTCAAACTCAACAAATTCAATGCTCTAATTGGAATGGATTGCCAATTTTTTTTAAAACAAATGGCATTTTGCCATTCGATATTTTTTCTGCATCATTTTTTTTATTAACCAGATATGAGGAATATTCAGAAGTTTATAAAAAAGACAATTATGGAAATTATCATCATACAAATAGTATAGCATTTAAAGAAAATTTTCTCCAGCTACCGCTAATAAATTTATGGTTAAACAAATTAGAAGTACATTATAATTTAAAATTCTCTGAGTCAATTTTTAAAGTAATTCCAACATACGATATTGATATTGCACTTGCATATAAAAATCATTCATTATATAAAAAAATGGGTGGCTTATTAAAGGATTTATTTTTTTTAAAACCAACATTTAAAGAAAGGATTAAAGTATTGTTTCTATCAAAAAAAGATCCCTACGATGTTTATACTTGGTTAAATAATTTACATATCAAACATCAACTACAACCAATTTATTTTTTTTTAACTGCTATAAAAAAAAGCATTTACGATAAAAATCCTGTTCTTACAAAATCTGCATTTAAAAAAATAATTCATCAACATTCCTTAAAATACCAAATAGGAATTCATCCTTCATTTATAAGTAATACAGAAACTCATTTTTTAAAAAAAGAAATTTCATTTCTACAAAAACTAATAAAAAAAGAAGTTAATATTTCTCGTCAGCATTATGTACAATTAAAATTTCCTACAACTTATTTAGCATTAATAAAAAATGGTATTACTGGTGATTTTTCTATGGGATATGGCACTAGCAATGGTTTTAGAGCATCTTATACTAAACCCTTTTATTGGTATAATTTAGCGGCTGAAGAGCAAACAAATTTATTATTATACCCTTTTTGTTATATGGATGCAAATTGTATTTTCGAACAAAAGCTCAGCCCCAAAAAAGCATTTGAAGAGATGAAACAATATTACAAAATTGTAAAAAAAGTAAATGGCCATTTAATTTACATTATGCATAATCATTTTTTAGCAGATCAACCAGAATGGCTAAACTGGAAATTAATTTACGAAAATTTTTTATGTCAAATTAACGAGTAGCAATAGCATCTAATTCGATATAAAATTCTTCTCCATATTTTCTAATAATAGCATCTTTTAAAAATACATAAGCTGGCACTTTTAATTTTTTACCAAAACTACAAGCACTAGCACATAAGTCTTCTCGTGGTTCATAATTTACATATTCTAAATCTAGATCTTGCTTACTCTTAGTAATTTTTATTGGAAATAAATGGCAACTAATCGGCTTCTTCCAGTTGATTTCTTTATTATTATATGCCTGTTCTATAGCACACATAATAACGCCATTATTATCTTTAAATCCATAAGCACAAATTTCACTATTCACTGTAGGTGTAACCCAACCAAAACTTTTATCGTAAACATATTTACCTTGCTTATCAATAACATTTTTTCCAGCTTCGGTCATGTATTTTTTTATTGCATCATAATTATTTACAAGTTCATCTAATTCAGTATCAGTTAAAGGTGCACCAGCATCTCCATCTTCACAACAAGCACCTTTACACTTTGCTAAATCGCAAACAAATTGTTCTTCAATAACTTCATCACTTATTAATTTGTTATCAATAATTATCATGTACAAATATTACATTTAAAATAAAAAAACCCCGCAGATTGCGGGGTTTAAAAATTATTTTTTATTTTATTCTCCTACAACTTCAAAATCAATTTCAACAATATTTCCATTGCTAAAATCTATTGATGCTTTATAAGTTCCTAATTCTTTTACATCGCCAATTAATGAAATACGTTTACGATCAATTTCATACCCTTTTTGATCACGTATTGCACGTGCTAATTGTAAAGATGTTACGCTACCAAATATTTTTCCACTAGTTCCAGTTTTTGCTCCAACGTTTAATGGAGATTCTTTTAAAACTGCAATTACACTATTTATTTGAGAAAGTAAAGCAGCTTCTTTTTTAGATTGTACTTTTACTTTTTCTGCCAATTGCTTTAAATTACTTGGGCTAGCTTCAATTGCAAATTTTTGTGGAATTAGATAGTTACGTGCATAACCATTTTTAACTTTAACAAGTTCATTTTTTCCACCTAAATTATCTACATCTTGTATTAATATAACGTCCATTGTTTTTTGTTTTAGTTCCCCTAGCCAATCTAAGATTATGACTGTCTTCCAAATTTTTGGAGTTAGGGAAGGTTACTAAATTTATTTAAATTCTATTTCATTAAATCTGTTACAAATGGTAATAATGCCATTTGACGAGATTTTTTAATTGCTTCACTTACTTTACGTTGGTATTTTAAAGAGTTACCACTTAAACGACGAGGCAACATTTTACCTTGTTCGTTTAAAAATTTTTTTAAGAAATCTATGTCTTTATAATCAACATATTTTATTCCATATTTTTTAAATCTACAGAATTTTTTCTTTGGTTTCTCTTGTTTAATCGCGGTTAAATATTTTATATCATTTCTTGCCATGTTATACCTCCGCTTTTATTTGTTTATTAAATACGCCAGCTCTTTTATTTTGGTTATACTCAACGGCGTTTTTGTCGAGTTTAGTAACCATGTGTCTCATTACTTGCTCATCTCTTAAAACTGCAATTTTTAATTTTTCATGAAAAGTTGCTGGAGCCATAAATTGAAACACCCAATAAATTCCTGTTGTTTTCTTTTGTACAGGATAAGCAAGTGATTTTAGTCCCCAAGGATTGCTATGCACAGTGCTTCCACCTGCATCTTCAACCATTGTTGTGTACTTTTTTTGAGCAATTTTAAAATCTTCCTCAGAAAGTACAGGAGTAAAAATCATCATTAATTCGTAATTGTTCATTACTCTTGTTTTTTGTTAAAAAATGGTTTTATCCCATTGGACATCTTAATAAATTATTAAGAAGATTCTGCCAAAACAGAATTGGGGTTGCAAAAGTAGGGGTTACCGCTTAATTTCTTAGAATAAAAATTAAGTTTACTTCATTTCTTTATAAAATTGATGAAAATAAGGTATGGTTTCAATGCCTTTATAATAGTTGAAGATATCAAATTTTTCATTAGGACTGTGCAAGTTATCACTATCTAAACCAAAGCCCATAAACACAATTTTAATGCCTAATTCTTTTTCGAATAAAGCACAAATAGGAATGCTTCCTCCACCACGAACTGGTATAGGTTCTTTACCAAAAGTAGCAGTTACTGCTTTTGATGCAGCTTTGTACTCAATACTATCAATTGGAGTTAGGTAAGGTTCACCACCATGATGCTCTTGTGCTTTTACAACAACACCAGCAGGTGCAATACTTTTAAAATATTTTAAAATGATTTCTGTGATTTTTTTACTCGATTGATTGGGTACTAAACGTGTACTAATTTTTGCAAATGCTTTTGATGGAAGTACAGTTTTTGCTCCTTCGCCTATGTATCCTCCCCAAATTCCATTAACTTCAAGTGTTGGCCGAATGCCAGTTCTTTCGTTTGTAGAATATCCTTTTTCGCCCCATAAACTATCAACTCCCAAATCGGTTTTATATTCATTTTCATCGAAAGGGGTTTGACTCATCTTTTCTCTTTCTGCTGTTGTAGCATCTAAAACATCATCATAAAAATTAGGTATAGTGATGTGATTATTTTCATCATGACAAGAAGCAATCATTTTCGCCAACATTGTTATTGGATTAGCAACTGCACCACCATAAACACCACTATGCAAATCTCTATTGGGTCCAGTAACTTCAACTTCTATATAGCTTAACCCTCGCATACCAACATCCAAACTGGGTGTTTCCATACTAAGCATGCTGCTATCGCTAATTAAAATTACATCAGCTTTTAAAAGATCTTTATTAGCAATTACAAAAGATCCTAAATTGGGACTTCCAACTTCTTCTTCTCCTTCAATAATAAATTTAATATTACAAGGCAAAGTATTTGTTGCAACCATAGTTTCAAATGCTTTTACATGCATAAAAAATTGTCCTTTATCGTCGCAAGCACCACGAGCAAAAATTTTTCCATCTTTAATGGTTGGATCGAAAGGACCACTATGCCAAAGCTCTAAAGGTTCTGCAGGTTGCACATCGTAGTGCCCATAAACCAATACTGTTGGAAGAGTTGAATCAAATATTTTTTCTCCATAAACAACAGGATGACCAGGAGTTTCATAAATTGTTGCAGTAGTTGCACCTGCTTTTAACAAATGTTCTTTAACAGAATTTGCACAAGTAATCATATCAGCCTTATGTTCACTTTTTGCACTTACACTTGGTATTCTTAAAAGATTTAATAACTCGTTTAAAAATCTGTCTTTATGTTGCTCTTGATAATCTTTCCAAACTTGCATAAAATATTATTTTGTAAAATTAAAATGGATGGCAAAAATAGATAAGTTGATTTGATGTAAGCATATAATATTTGAAGCAAATTGGTTTTAGAATCCCATAATGTAACTATTAATAACTTTACATCTTAAACATTTCAATTGAATACATCAATTCTTTTAATCACTCCACCTTTTACACAATTAAATACGCCCTATCCTGCAACGGCTTATTTGAAAGGATTTTTGAATACGAAACAAATTACTAGTCATCAAGCAGATTTGGGGATTGAAGTCACATTACAATTGTTTTCTAAAAAAGGATTGAAAAAAATATTTTCTAAAAGCCCCTCTTTTGGAGGGGTTGGGGAGGCTGCAAAAAGAATATTTTTTCTAAAAGAT